>JAZRFZ010000001.1:0-7015 GCA_045643925.1 Acutalibacteraceae bacterium
TCAAGTGTTTTACCAGCCTCGTCAATTTTCTTCTTCGCCTTTTCAAGAACTGTGCCGAAGGTGTCGTACTGTGATTTTGCCGCGCCGAGAATCTTTCTGACCTCGTCGGCTTTTTCATTGATAGCCATAGCCTTGAAGCCCATAGCAAATGAGTTAAGGAGTGCAGTAATTGTAGAAGGACCTGCTACCATAACATTCTGTGCCTGGAGTTTTTCGGCTATACCGCTCTTTGATGATGCAATCTCTGCATAAAGACCCTCTGTGGCAAGATACAACACTGCAAAGGGAGTTGTCTGCGGTACACAGATGTATTTTTTGATTTCCTTTGCCTCTGCAAGTATTCTGTCCTCAAGCGCCTTTCGGGCAATTTTAAGTGCATCCGGGTCTGCATTATCTGCAGCATCACACACTCTCACATAATCCTCAAGGGGGAATTTGGAGTCGATAGGCAGATAAATGTCTTCACCCTTTTTGTCACTGTTAGGAAATCTTATGGCAAACTCAACACGCTCAGCGTTATTCTTGGGTGAATAGTTCTTGACATAAAGTCCGGGGATGGTCTGGTCAAGGATGGATTCAAGCTGAACCTCTGCCCAGGTACCTCGGGCTTTAACATTTGTAAGGATACGGTTAAGTGAGGTTACGTTTGTGGTAACACCCTGTGAAAGCTCCTTCATTTCACCCAATGACTTGTAGACATTTTCAAGCTGTTGTGAAACAGTCTTGAAGGATGAGTCAAGTCGGGTTGTAAGTGTTGATGTGAGCTTTTCATCAACGGTAAGTCGCATCTGCTCAAGCTTTTTCTCGTTGCTTTCCTGCATCCTTGAAATAGACTCACCGATAACCTTTGTCTGTCTGTCGGAGCTTTCTGCATTCTGCTGTTGAATAGATTTAAGCGATTCTCCGATTTTTTCTGTAAGGTTAATACGACTTTCGTAATTTTCCTTAACCATTTCGTTGAGCTTCTGCTCAAGCTTACCCAATGCCGCAGTTGTTTCGACACGGGTTTCTTTATTAGATTGTGCCATTTCCTGTCTGTTGCGACGGAACTCCTCATAAATGGCATCGTTATCCTTGCCCTTCTTAAGTGAAAGGACAAGCACTGTGCAAACAATGGACAAAACCATGCTGATTGCACCTAAAACTACTATCAAAATATCCATAAATTATAAACCTTTGTCAGTTTTATACTTCTTCCCAATTCTTAGAACGCTCTACTGCCTTGCGCCAACCCTTGAGCATAGACTCGCGGGAGTCGTTATCAATAGCAGGAACGAAGATACGGTCAACCTCGCGAACCTTTTCAATTTCGTCAAAGTCCTTCCAGAAACCAACTGCAAGACCTGCCATATATGCAGCACCGAGAGCAGTTGTTTCAACAAGCTTGGGGCGGTTAACCTTGGATGAAATAAGGTTTGACTGAATCTGCAGGAGAATGTTGCTTACAGATGCACCACCGTCAACTCTCATTTCACTTAAGATAATGTTACTGTCCTTCTGCATCGCATCAACAAGGTCTGTAACCTGATATGCAATACTCTCAAGAACTGCTCTTGCAAAGTGAGCACGGTTTGTGCCACGGGTAAGACCTACCACACAACCACGGGCATACATATCCCAATAAGGTGCTCCAAGACCTGTAAATGCAGGTACAAGGTAAATACCGTTGGCATCCTTCACACTCTCTGCAAGGAAGTCACATTCACTGGGCTCGGAAATAAGACGAAGCTCATCGCGAAGCCACTTTATAACAGAACCTGCATTAAAAGCACTACCCTCAAGGTCATAGGTAACCTTGCCGTTAATACCCCAGGCAATACCTTCAATAAGGTTGTTTTTGGAGTGGATACGCTTGTCACCTGTGTTCATAAGCAGGAAACAACCTGTGCCGTATGTATTCTTAGCCTGACCTGCCTTGAAGCAAGCCTGACCGAAAAGAGCTGCCTGTTGGTCACCGATTGCACCGGAAATGGGAATACCTGCAAGATTTTTCAGACCGGGAAGCGCGTCACTTACATAGCCATAAACATCGCTACACTCTTTCACCTCAGGGAGAATGCTCATAGGAATGCCGAGTTGTTCGCAAAGATATTCGTCCCAGCAAAGCTTTTCAATGTCAAAAAGCATTGTACGAGCGGCATTACTGTAGTCGGTAATATGAACCTGTTTGTTTGTAAGGTTCCATATAAGCCATGTTTCAACAGTACCGAAAAGGAGCTTACCCTCCGCAGCAAGCGTACGTGCTTCGGGTACGTTATCAAGAATCCATTTGATTTTGGTTGCGCTAAAATATGCGTCTATAAGAAGACCTGTATGCTCTTTTACGTAATCCTCAAGACCCTGTTCTTTAAGCTTTTCACAAATGGGAGCAGTTCTACGACACTGCCACACAATAGCGTTATAAACAGGCTTGCCTGTTTCCCTATCCCACAAGATTGTAGTTTCACGCTGATTGGTAATACCGATTGCCGCAATTTCGTTGGGGTCAATTTTGCCCTGCATAAGTGCACTGCTCAATGACCTTAACTGTGAATCAAGAATTTCATAAGGATTGTGTTCTACCCAACCTGTTTTGGGGTAAATCTGCTCAAATTCATACTGAGCCTTGCACACGATACGACCTTTTTTGTCAAAAACGATAGTACGTGATGAAGTGGTTCCCTGGTCAAGTGCCAAAACATACTTTTTCATATTATACACTCCTCAGATTTTGGGATTGTGTCCCCTCAAACTCAAAAATCAATTACCATTGGAAATTGTCATAAGAAACTATTATTCTTGTTGCATACTCCACACCCTTAAGCTTTGCAGAGAGGGTTGAATTGATACCAAATGTGGAATTTTCAAGATACATATGGGTTTCGTAGCTTGTTGTATATGACGTAACCTGTGCGTCTGCACTGTCAATAACAACCTTGAGAACCGCATTTTTAAGTTCCTTTTTACGGGCATCCTCAAAGGTATTTGCACCGAAAATATTTTCGACTGTGCTTTCGGAATTCTCCTGAAGAATAGCGGGGTTGAAAACATCTGCATAAGCAGTCTGGCTTACGTTTGCAATTTCACAGTCTGCAAGGGCAATTTCAATGGTGATAATACCTGTTTCCTCATTAAAATCTGCTTTTATGCCGTAAATATCGTTTGCCTTAAGGTTTGAAACATAGGTTTCTGTTTCTGCAGACATTGCATTGTCGCAATTCTGACCTTTAATTACGGTCTGTGCCAGCTCAGGCGCCGACTCGGTAACAATCATATCGCGAATCATATCTGAAATGCCCTCTGTGGTGTTGCCGAAGTTGATACCTACGAAGTTAAGTTCTTTTATACCAAAGTCTATAACATCAGCATCCTCACTACGGATAAAGCCGGGCTTCTGCGCCTTTATTTCGTTGAGAAATGTGTTGAAAACCGCAACCGCCTGGTCGGGAGTCTGAAAATACTCATCACCCTCAAAGCCACTAAATGCGCCCGACGGCTGAAGCTCTGTTAAATCAGCACATCCGCGAAGTATCTGACGGGCATCATAGAGAGTAACCGCTCCGTCACTGTTCACATCGGCACGTTTTGCAACTGCAGGGTCGGTAATGGAGCTAAGACCTGCAGCAACCTCAAGAACATCACGAGCATCTTTCAAGTCAACCTTGCCATCACCGTTAAGGTCACCGTAAACGATGGTAGTATCAATAAGTGCATTTGCAGTAAGGCTCAATGCACCCATTGAGAACAAAAGGGTGATAACAGTAAAAATACATATAAATCTTTTCATAAAAGCCTCCTGTTATTTTATTGCTTCAAGTATATCCTTAACAGAGTCAAGGATATAGTCGGGTTTAACGTCTGACTTCTTGTAATCCTCCATAGTGGTTTCTCCGGAAAGGACCAATATTGAGGTAACACCTGCATTTATACCTGTTTTAACATCAGTGTAAATACGGTCACCAACCATTGCAATATTTTCATAGGGCACACCCTGTGCCTTTGCAATTATATCAATCATTGTACGGTCAGGCTTACCGAGGAATCGGGGGCGTCTTTTAACAGCCTGTTCAAACATATCGGCAAAGCTACCGCAGTCAGGGAGATATCTGCCACCCTCGATAGGACAAACCATATCAATATTGGTTGCATAGTAATCTGCACCGCCGTCAAGAAGGTCGCACACGGTACGGATTTTCTTGTAATCAAGCTCGGTGTCATAGCCAAGAAGAACTGTGTCGGCATTTTCGCCTGTGGGGTCAATATCCACGTCGTAATTACCCAACTCATTCACAAGTGAACGTGTACCGCAGACGTAAATCTTGCTACCCTTTTTATTTTCTTCAAGGAACATTCCTGCTGCCATACCCCATGTGAAAACATTGTCTTCTTCACAGGGGAAGCCAAGAGAACGCATTTTTTCAACATAATCGAGCTTACTCTTGGATGAATTGTTTGTAAGAAAAATGAAATTCTTGCCCTGTGCTAAAAGTGTTTCCAAAAACTCCTTGGCACCGTCAATGGGGTCATAGCCCAGGTTAACTGTACCGTCCATATCAAGTAAAAATAATGAGATATCTTTTAAATCTGCCATAGCTTACCTTCCGTAAATTGAATTATAGTATTTGTATTTTTCTGTATCAATAATATTCAACTGCTCTTTTGTAATACGGTAGAGCCAGTTGCCCTCTGCCCTGCCGGGCACATTAAGTCGGGTATCGTTGCCGTAGCCCAATAAATCCTGCACAGGGAAAATGCACAGACCTGCATTACTACCCATAATGGTGCGAATAATCGCCCAGCAACCGTCCTCGTTCCACCTGTCGGGGTCACATGAGCAATATCGCATAATATCGTGCTTCACATCCATGGGTGTTTCCCACAGGTAACCGAGAAGTGTGTTATTGTCGTGAGTACCCGAATAGGCAATGGAGTTGTTTATGTAATTATGAGGCTTGTGTGGAGTTTCACCGCCAAGGAAACCGAATTGGAAAACCCTCATACCGGGGAAACCGCTTTCCTCAACAAGCTCAATTACTTCCTTTGTTATATCACCTAAATCCTCGGCAATAATCAGCTTATCACCTGCCACGGATTTAAGTGCATTTATAAGCTTCATCCCGGGACCCTTGACCCACTTACCCTCACGGGCGGTCTTTGCCTTGCCGTCAACTGCCCAGAAGCTTTCAAATGCTCTGAAATGGTCGATGCGTACACCATCAAAAAGCTCCAAAGAACAGGCAATTCTGTCCTTCCACCACTTGAAGTCCGTTTTTTCAAGAGCAGACCAATCGTAAAGAGGATTACCCCACAGCTGACCATCCTCGGCAAAATAGTCGGGTGGTACACCTGCTACATCTGTAAGGCGATTGTTGTCATCCATAAGGAAGATTTCACGATTGAAGTAAACATCAGACGAGTCAAATGAAACGTAAATGGGAATATCACCGATTATCTTTATGCCCTTAGAGTTGGCATACTCCTTAACACTTGCCCACTGAGTGAAAAATTCATACTGAATAAATTTCCAACCGAACTCCACTTCGGGTGAAATGTCCTCAACAGTCCACTCTGTCCACTCCGCATCATCATTGGCACTCTTAAGTGCCATAAATTTGCAGAAATCTGAGAGGTGCTTGTTAGAGTCAATAAATTCGTTTATCTTTTCCCTCAAATCCGCACTCACTCTTTGTGAAGCGGTTATAAGGAGATTAACACGGTCACGACTGAGACGAGAAAACTCGCATGAGTAGGGTGTGTTCTGCCTTGCAGAGTCCAGCTCATCAGATGTAATAAGCCCCTGTTCACCGAGAATTTCCAAATCCACAAAATACGGATTGCCACCAAAGGTGGAATATGATTTATAAGGCGAGTTGCACTCATCAACCAAGCCGAAAGGTAACACCTGCCAATAGGAAAAACCTCCGCGGGACAGAAAATCCACAAACTCACGGGCGGCTCTGCCGAAACTTCCGCAGGAGTAGTCACCCCACAGGGAAGATATATGCATTAACACGCCGCTTTTACGCTCCATAAGGTTACACCTCTCGAATATAGTGATATATATTACATTATATCATAGAGATATATTTTTTGTAAATAGACAAAGGTACAAAAGGAATGTTACATTTATGTTAACAATGACAAAAAAAGAGTGTTAACTACCGGGATATACCCATAGTTAACACTCTTTGTAATTTAATTTTCGCTATTATTTGTAGCCTTTTACCATAAGGCTGATGTATGCAGTATCGAGAGCGTCAATATAGCCGTCCTTTGCAACGTCGTTTGCCACAAAGAAGTAGTGGTTGTTTTCGTTGTATGTTCCGGGAATGATATTTGCTTTTCTTGCTGCTGCATAGTCAGCTGCATCTACAAGACCATCACCTGTAACATCACCGTAAATAACGAATGTTCTTGCTTCATAAACTGCATCGGTATATTTTGATTCAAGTGTAATTACTGCACCTGAGCCAACGTAATCATCAGCTGAAAGCACGTTGCCGTTAAAGTCTTTGATTACAAGCACAGAAGCATCATTATCAAACTTTGCAAGAACATCTGCAACTGTCAAAGAACGTAATTCAGTAACAATGTATCCTGTAGCAGAATCAAATGCTAAGCCTGATTCGTTGAAGATTTTAAGAACCTTATCCTCTGCAGCAACCTTAACAGTAACGTCTGATGTAAGAACATCATCTGCACCTGCAAGAGTTTCGTCCGCATAAGCCCAACCAACAACTGCGATTTCATCTGTACTTTCGGGAAGTGCAGGAGCAACGATTGTGCTGAATGCTGCACCTGAAACGAATCTTTCTGCAGTAAGTGTATTTCCTTCTGCATCAAGGAAGGTTACTGTGTAATATCTGCTTGCCTCGAGAATATCCTTTGCATTACCGAGAGAATTTGTTGCCTCATCAACAACAGACTGCTCACTGTCTGCAAGGTCTTTATCAAGAGCGTTATCAATATTGTTTACTGCTTCCTTATATGCATTAAAAGCATCTTCATCGTAAATGGGGTTGCCGTTACCGTCGTC
>JAZRFZ010000002.1:0-7603 GCA_045643925.1 Acutalibacteraceae bacterium
TTTTTTGTGTTATTTTTCTCTCTCACAGCTATATGCAACATCAATATCTTTTTTGAATAACATATAGTCATATTGCGGAATCCAGTTGTCGCCCTTTTCAACGTCATTGAATGCGTCTTCAGATACAGCCACATTCATAACGGAAACACCCTTGAGGTTGCCGTCCTCTTTGTAAACTGTGTCCCAGAAAGCGTGATGACCGATGTGTTTAACACTTTCAGGAATATACACATAGCTCAGATTTTGATTGTAGCTGAAGGCGTCGGAGCCGATGAATTCAAGCCCCTCGGGGAGTGAAATGTAAACTTCACCGAGCTTAGCTTCATCTGTGAAATGGGGGTCAGCTATATTCTCTGCGTTGTATGTATAAACGTTTTCAAGTGATGGGTGAGTGCTCCATTGGTCAATTCGTTCATGAAGCTTGAATATAGCAAGTGTTTCGATTGTTTTCAAGCCCTCAGGAAGATAAATCTTCCTAAGATTTGCATAGTTAAAGCACATTTCACCGATTTTTGTAACAGTAGAGGGCACAACGTAGGTCTGAACGTCCTTTTCATATTCAGCTGTAACCTCATCACGGTAAAGCTCTTTTTCATAGCCGTATTTCTGCCTTAAATATTCGTCGTGATCGCAAGGATAGCAGAGGATTTCTGTCTTATCCTTGTTGTAAAGCACGCCGTCAACATCACAGTAATTGGGGTTGTTTTCATCAACCTCAATGTTTTGCAATGCCCAACAGGAATAGAAGGCTTTTGCATCAACATACTCAACATTTGCGCCAATAGTAATTGTTGTGATTTTATCGTCACAGTTAAGTGTAAACTGTTTTACAGATTTAATGGGCTTTGTGGTATCCTTGACTACCTTGAAGTTTGTTGCAGGGTCGTTGTTGCCGGCAATGTATTCAATATTAGCAACATAATCTATTTCTAATTCGGTGATATAACCCGTGTTGCTGAATTTTGAAAATTCAATGCCATTTGCAGTTTCTGTGTAGTCAAAGGTATCATTTTGTAGTGCGAGAACACTAAAATAGATGGAAAGTGAAACCGCAACAATGATTACCAAAACAAATAAAGCTTTCTTTAAATTGTAGTATTTATATGGCTTGTTTATATGCGGTGCGGCAAGTCCCGGTACCTGATAAGTCCATATTTCATCTTCGGGGATGTTAAGCTCAACGTCAGTACCCCATTCATCAACTTTTTTGTTCTTTTTTTCTTTTTTGCTCATGCTTTCCACCTCCTTAGCCTTTGTATCCACCGGAAACGGAAACGCCATCTTCCTGTGCCTTCTTTTCGGTAACCTCGGCGCGGCGTTTAAGCACTTCCATAACCATATTCTGTTTTTTGTTGTCATAATCCCAGAATAAATAGGGGATTGTCATTAGGAAGAAGCCTATGGCATCAACAATAATAGGTACAACAACGATATTTCTTCTTGAACCGTCAAAGAAAAGAATTTCCCAGTTACTATTAAAGCCGTATCTTAAAAGGAATATGGGAATAATGAGACCTACAAAGCTTGTTATGGGTCCTGTAAACCAACCGAATATTCCTGCAAAGCTTTCGAGACGCTCACCTGAAAGGTACATCTGATAGTCATTGATACGTACACCCATATCGTGACCTGCGGTTGTAGGAACAGTTTTTGTCATTTCCATAAAGAAGAGAACAACAACGCAGATTGTACCGCAAAGAGCAAGGTTATCTCCAAGAGTCCACATTGCAATGGCAATAACAGCATTACCGATTGCACGGCTCATCTGGTAGAAAATCATAATCTGCTTGTATGAGAATTTTTTGAGGAAGTAGGGTGAAAGCAAATCCGGTGGTGTACCTGCGAAGGAAATAAGTGCCACAAGAAGAGAATAAGGGAGACCACTCAGGCGGAATGTGTAGAAGTAAAGAATGGTAGCAAAGGGAAGCATACCATTACCCAAGGAGTCGATAAGACCTACAATTGTGTTTATAAGCAGATATTTATTTTTCATAACCCCCAGCATACCGTCCCAGAATTTAATCTGAACCTTTTTCTCAATGGGTGGCTGAGGTATTCTCTCTTTAATTCTACCTGCAAGGAACATTGTGAAACCTGCAGAAATACAGAATGTTACAGGAATAACCCATCTGTAGAAGTTGATGTCTGCCCATTCATAACGGAGTGAGCCAACAATCGCAGGGAGAATGATTGCAAGAATAGAGTTGAAAATATGTGAAAGCTTAACAGGATAGCTGCGGACAAGAATTCTTTCCTGAAGATTCGGGCTGATTCGCTTTGAACATTCTTCAAGAACATTACCGAAGCCGAATACGTTATATGTAGCAAATAAAAGATTTGCAACCCAGACACGTGTAGCAACATCAGCTATATTGTAAACAGGGAGCCAACCGATAAGTATAACCATTACACATTTTGGAATAACGTCGCAGTAAAGGCTGTATTTATATCTGCCGTATTTGGGTAAAAGCTTTTTACGCCAGAAAATGTTACGTGCGCCAACCCAACCTGTGTATAGGAAGTGGGTACCAAACGTCTTGAAACAGGCGGTTGCATTCATACCCTCAAAGCTGTTCAGCATAGTAATAAATTTGCTTGATTGATCAAATAGCATGGAGTAATCAAACAATAGAGTCGATATACCAAAAGCCATCATAAGACCGTAAACAAGGTAAACCTTCTTTTCGGTCTTTTTAGGTAGGAAACCTAAGTTGTCACACACATACCACCATATAAGGGCAGAGATATAGCCGAGAGGCATATTAAGAAGCCCTATAACTGAGAATGTAAGGTATGGAAGCTTGTAGTGGTGCATAATAAGGAAACAACTTGACCAGAAGCCGATGTACTCAAGTGTTTTGGAGCCGGTATAGTTTGCACCAACACCGATTATTACATCCTTGTACTCCTTGTAGGGTACATATTTACCCTCGGCAGGGGTGCTCCAATGGTCTTTGATTTCGTTGAAAAACCATTTGCCCTTATCAATGAGTGATGTTTTTCCATCGTTACTCATTTGCATTCCTCCTTGAATCCTGATAATACTTTGATTTTAGCATATACGCATAAAAAATACAATTGAATTCCCTTGGTCTTATTGTATAAATATAAATACGAATATTGTACCTTTTTACTATATTTCCTTCGGTCGGATTATGAAATAATAACCAAAATCTAATTTATGCTTGATATAGAATTTTCTGTTTGATATAATAATTTCACACTTTGAAAAAGTAAAAAATATGTGATGTATTCGTTTAAATGTGGATTAGATGAATGTATCAAGATTTGTAGGAGTTGAAAAAATGAGTTCTAAAAATACGACTGCCCAAAATGGGATTCGTCCTTTCGGTTGGCAGGACAAATTGGGTTATGCAATGGGTGATATGGGATGCGGTTTCTCATTCCAGTTAGTTTCCACCTTTATGCAGCTGTTCTATCTGCAGTACATAGGTGTATCTGCCGAAGCTTATGCAATTATCATCCTGATTTCAAAGATTTTCGATGCAATTAACGATATCGTTATTGGTAACCTTGTTGACACCAAGAAAATCGGTAAAAAGAGCAAGTATATGCCTTGGATTCTTCTTGGTGGCTTTGGTCTTATTTTCTTCAATGTTATGCTTTTCGTTCCTGTAAAGTCATTCCCTTATATGGCAAAGTGTGCATGGTGTCTTGGTGCATATTGCTTGTGGTCGATTGCATATACTATGGTTAACGTTCCCTATGGCTCACTTCACTCTGTTATTACAGATGATCCTCAGCAGAGAGTTTCTCTTTCTACTTTCCGTAGCGTTGGTGCCGCACTTCCCGCTATTGTTATAATGATGGTTCTTCCGTCTATAGTTTATAACAAGGGTGTTGATAAGGCCGGTAACGAGATAGATATTCTCAAGGGTGAAACACTTCTTCCTGTTGCCATTGTGCTTTCTTTGTTTGCCCTTCTTGTCCTTTGGGGTACAACAAAGCTTGTTAAAGAGCGTGTAAGCCGTGATGCAGAGGCAAACACAACAGGGTTTAAGGCAATGCTTTCCTCTGTAAAATCCTTCTTTACGAACCGCGCAATGGTTGGTGCCACAATTGCCAGTGTTGCATCTGTAGCACTCTTTAATTCAACTATGGCGCTTAATAATATGGTTTTCCAATATTTCTTCAAGCAGGCTGATAAGGTTAGCATTGCTTTGGTGGGTAGCTATCTTCCTATGATTGTGTTTATGGCTTTCCTTGGCAAGCTTACAAGAAAGCACGGCAAAAAGAACGTTATCGTTGCAACAATGCTTATAGGCGCTATTTCAGGTATTGTTTCTATTTTCGTTCCTATTTCACCTGATACAACGGGTATGGTTATCTACATTGTTTGTCTTATGGGTCTTAACCTTGGTAATGCTGTTTTCCAGATTTCCGTATGGGCAATCGTTGCTGACTGTATCGAAATGAGCTACCGCAAAACGGGTAAGAGCGAAGAGGGTTCACTTTATGCTCTGTATTCCTTCTTCCGTAAGCTTGCTCAGGGTATCGGCCAGGCAGTAGTTTCTATGGGTCTTGTTGCTATCGGCTTTAAAGAAGGCGAGGCAGCAGTTCAGAATGCCGACTTTGGTGACAATGTAAAAACACTTTACTTTGTAGTTCTTGCGGTTGGTTCACTTATTGCATTCCTTTCAATGAAGTTTATCTACAACATCGGCAAAAAGGAAGAAGCAGAATTTGCCAATAAATAAGAAACCTACCAAGGAGTTTTGGATATGAAAAAGATATATTTTATTACAGGTAGCCAGGATTTATACGGTGAGGAAACTTTAAAACAGGTTGCCCTCGACAGTAAGGAAATGGTTGACTTCCTCGATGAAAAAATCAGTAAAGTTGATATTATATGGCAACCCACTGTTCGTAGCAGCGAGGAGGCAGAGGATGTTCTTATTAAGGCATCTGCAGACAAGGATTGTGTTGGTGTTATTACATGGATGCACACCTTTTCACCTGCAAAAATGTGGATAAAAGGATTGCAGGCACTCACCAAGCCTATGCTCCACCTTCATACACAGTACAACCGCCGTCTGCCTTATGATAGCATTGATATGGATTTTATGAATCTTAATCAGGCGGCACACGGTGACCGTGAGTTCGGTTTTATCTGCACTCGTCTTGGTATCAAGCGCGAGGTTGTTGCAGGTTATTATAAGAATGAAAGCGTTCTTAAGCGTATCAATCGTTTTGTTGACGTTGCTTGTGCCATGAATTATTCACACAATCTTCGCGTTGCTATGTTCGGTAACAATATGCGTGATGTTGCAGTTACCGACGGTGACAGGGTAGAGAGCGAAATTCGTTTCGGTTGGAATGTGAATTACTATGGTATCGGTGACCTTGTTGATATTATCAACGACGTTACTGATGATGAGGTAAAAGCAAAACTTGATGAACTCCTCACAAAATATGAACTCAATACAGACGATATGGAATCTGTTAATGAACAGGTTAAATATATTGTTGCTCTTGATAAATTTATTGAAAAGAACCGCATCGGTGCTTACACAGATACCTTTGAGGACTTACACGGAATGAAGCAGCTTCCGGGTCTTGCTACACAGGAGGTTATGTCTAAGGGTATCGGCTTTGGTCCTGAGGGTGACTATAAGACAAGTGCCCTTATGGCTGTCCTTTGCAAAATGGCAGAGGGTAGAGAGGGTGCAACCGCATTCCTCGAGGATTATACCTACGACCTTCCCGAGGGTGAGGAAATCGAGCTTGCTTCACATATGCTCGAGGTCAGCCCTGTGTTTGCCGCATCAAAGCCACAGATTGAGGTTCATCCTCTCGGTATCGGTGGCAAGGATGCTCCCGCAAGACTTGTTTTCGATGGTATCGAGGGCAAGGGTATCGCAGTATCAATGGTTGATATGGGTGACCGTTTCCGCCTTATCTGTGCGGATATTGAGCTTGTAAAGCAGCCTGAGCCAATGCCAAAGCTTCCTGTTGCTCGTGTTATGTGGAAGATTCTTCCTGACTTCTCAACAGGTGCAGAAAAGTGGATTTATGCAGGCGGTGCACATCACGCAGTTGTTTCAACTGCACTCACTCCCGAGGATATCGCACTCTTCGCGAAGCTTACCGATACTGAGGTAGTATTTATAGGATAAAAGAAAAACTCTGTCAGCTGATACTGACAGAGTTTTTTATTTTGATGTTTATTAGGTGAATGCAACTCTTTCGCCTGTGTGAGCGTTCACGATTGCCTTGTGAACACCGATGTATGTGTTTGAAATATATTTATCAAGGTGAAGGCTGCCGAAGAACCAACGGTCAAATTCACTGCATCTTGAAAGCTCATCAAAATATGCATTGAGTGTTGTAACACGTACGGACTCGCTCTCACCAAGCTTTAAAAAGCCCTTGATTGTTGATGACGGCTCATGTGTGATAATGACATCGATTTTGCAATCGTTGTCCTCAAGGTTTGCCGCACCCTCGAGTAATTCTTCCTTTGAGGGGATTTCGTATTTAAGCCAAGGGTTATCCTCAAGCCTTGCATCAAGGTCGGGACTTTCGCCACCGCCCATTGTAAATATTTTCAGACCGTCAATTTCAAATATCTGACCGCGCATAAGGTGGAATATGTTATCGGATATCTGGTGAACCTTACCACCGTTCCAGGTGGTGAGGGGGTAGGCATTAAGCAGGTCAAAGTTTTCGTGAGTGCCGTCAATGAAGCAGATGTTATATTCTCTCTTTGATAATGCTTTGAGAATTTTTTGCTCGTTCTTTGATTTATCCCATATAAAGCCGAAATCACCGCACACAATGAGAGTGTCACCGGCTTTTAAATTTTTAAGACCGTTCTTCGAAAGTCTGTTGGGGTCGCCGTGAGTATCTCCGGTTACAAAAACCATATTTTTATTCTCCTTTTTTGCAAATACTATTTAACTTTGTCGAATAAGATGTTATAATGTCAAAAGTACGTGTAACTTTGAAATAACTTTATTTATATATTATAACATTTATCGGTGATTGTCTATGAAAAAATTCTTTATTTTTCTTTTTTGTTTGATTTTTATAATTCCTTTTGGCGTTTTGGGTCTTGCTGCCGAGGATGAAAAAGTAAAAACTGTAAACGGCAACTATGATATCGAAGCACCCAAATATACTCCCGATATCGCACTCCTTGTCAATGCAGATACGGACACAGTTATTTATTCCAAAAATGCCGATAAAATAACTGCACCTGCCTCACTTGTTAAGATTGTAACCGCTATGGTTGCGCTCAATAAGACAAGTGACCTTAATACAAAAATCACTTGTTCAAAAAAGGCTATAGAGAGTCTTAGTGGCACATACAGTACAGTTATGGGGCTTAAGGCAGGGGAGATTACTACTTTGGAAATGCTCCTTTATGGTATGTTTCTTCCAAGCGCCAACGATGCTGCAGCAGTAATCGCTGATCATTTCGGTAAAGGCGACCAACAGAAATTTGTTGATGAAATGAACGAGTATGCTAAAAGCCTTGGTTGTAAAAATACTCATTTTGCCAATGCTCACGGACTTGATGCCAAGAGTGTGAAAGGCTTTGATAATAATAAGCAGAATCAGACAACGGCTTATGATATGT
>JAZRFZ010000003.1:0-18589 GCA_045643925.1 Acutalibacteraceae bacterium
GACCAGCTTGATATTTCTGATGGTATGCTTACTGTTCTTGATGATGGTAACTTTAAGTGTGAAAATGGTCTTGATGTACGTAACTATGGTATTCTTGACGGTATTCCTGAGTGTAAAAAGCTTTTCGCAGATTTGCTCGAAGTGAAGCCTGAGAATGTTATTATCGGTGGTAACTCAAGCCTTTCACTTATGTATGATTATGTTGCACAGTGTATGTTTAACGGTGCAGGCTTTACACCTTGGTCACAGCAGGGCACTGTTAAGTTCCTTTGTCCTTGCCCCGGTTATGACAGACATTTTGCTATCTGTCAGTATCTTGGTATTGAGATGGTTAATATCCCCATGACTGCAACAGGTCCCGATATGGATGCTGTTGAAGAGGCTGTTAAGGACTCATCAGTTAAGGGTATGTTTGTTGTGCCCAAGTATTCAAACCCTCAGGGTATCACATTCTCAAAGGAAACTGTTGAGCGCATTGCAAACCTTGATGTTGCTCCTGATTTCAGAATTATCTGGGATAATGCTTATATTGTTCATGACCTTACAGATGAGAGCGATGAGCTTGTGAATATTTTTGATGTTCTCCCCGAGAAGAATAAAAATATGGTTGTTGAGGTTGCTTCAACATCTAAAATCTCTTACCCCGGTGCGGGTGTAGCTTGTCTTGCAACATCTGTTGACAATGTTAAGGAGATTCTCAAACGCCTTACCATTCAGGCTATCAGCTACGATAAGGTTAATATGCTTCGTCATGTTCGTTTCTTTAAGGATGTTGACGGTATTAAAAACCATATGAAATTACATGCAAAAATCCTTAAACCCAAGTTTGATGCCGTTGTTGAAACTCTTAACAGCGACCTCCTTGGTCTTGGTATTGCAGAGTGGAATGAGCCTAACGGTGGTTATTTCATCAGCCTTGATGTTACAGGCGGTAGTGCAACACGTGTAGGCGTTCTTTGTAAGGAGGCAGGCGTAACACTCACAAGTGTTGGCGCAACCTTCCCTTATGGTAAAGATCCCTCTGACAGCAACATTCGTATTGCGCCCACATTCCCCACACCTGAAGTGCTTTCAAAGGCAGTTAAAGTTCTTACAACATCAGTTAAACTTGCTTGTCTTGAAAATCTTTGCAAGTAATCTTTGCCTGTCTTGAGGTGATTTTATGTTGAGAATAGGTCACGGCTATGATGTTCACGCTTTTGCTGATAACAGGAAGTGTATTATTGGCGGTGTTGATATACCTTGTGAAAGAGGTCTTTTGGGTCATTCTGATGCCGATGTTCTTCTTCACGCTATATCTGATAGTTTGTTGGGTGCAGCGGCAATGGGTGACATTGGGAAGCATTTTCCTGATACCGACCCTGCGTTTGAAGGTGCTGACAGTCTTGTTCTGTTAAAATATGTAGTTAAACTTATTTCAGAAAAGGGCTTTTCTGTCAACAATATCGATGCGACTATAATAGCCCAAGCTCCCAAGATGGCGCCTCATATTGAAAAAATGCGTCACAACATTGCAGATGCACTTTGTGTTGATGTTGATTGTGTTAATGTCAAAGCAACCACCGAGGAAAAGCTCGGCTTTACAGGCCGAAAAGAGGGCATATCTGCCCATTGTGTCTGTCTTTTACAAAAGTAAACATTACTTAAACCCTTGCATATTATGTACAAGTACACACTGTGTATAACATAATACGGAAGGGTTTTTTATGAGCAAAAAAGGTATTAAGGTCGGCTCTGTCACTTATGCAATGAAGGGTCGCGACCTCTTACAAAAAAATGGCTATAAAGCATATCTTACCCGCAATCCGTACCCCGATGATGAGGATGGATGCGGGTATGTTATTTATGTGAATAATATGGACAAAAGGTGCTTGGAATTGTTAAGGCGTAACGGTATTTCTGTAAAAGGTACATTGGATTTAGGTGATGTTTTATGATATATTTTGATAATGCTGCCACAAGTTATCCTAAGCCGATTAGTGTTGTAAAGACTGTTGCTGATTCCTTTGTAAAATATGGTGCGAATCCGGGTAGGGGCGGACATACAATGTCAGTAAATACCGCGGAAAAGGTGTATGAAACAAGGCAACGTTTAAGCGATTTGTTTAATGGGAACGGAGCAGAAAATGTTTGCTTTACTGCGAATTGTACACAAGCACTTAACACAGCTATAAATGGTTTGGTCAATAAGGGTGACCATATCATAATATCTTGTTTTGAACACAATTCGGTTTTGCGTCCCGTTCATCTTCTCAAAGAGAAGGGGATTGCGGAATACTCTGTTTTTAATGTGGGTAAAAGTAATGAGGAAACTATAAGAAACTTCAAAAATTCGATAAAAGATAATACTCGTTTGTGTGTTGTTACAGCGGTTTCTAATGTTTTTGGTGATGCTTTACCACTTGAAATGTTAGGCAAAATAACAAAGGAAAAGGGTATCATATTTATTGTTGATGGGGCTCAGGGTGCAGGTGTTTTGCCGATAAAAATGCAGGATTGGGGCATAGATTGTCTCTGTGTTCCTGGCCACAAAGGTCTTATGGGTCCTATGGGTATTGGTGCAATTATTCTTAATGATGTCAGACCAAAACCACTCGTTGTAGGCGGAACAGGTACTTTGTCAAAATCTTATTCACAACCATCTGAATTGCCGGAAAATCTTGAAAGTGGCACTCTGAATGTTCCGGGAATATGTGGTTTGGGTGAAGGTATCAGGTATATTACGGAAATCGGAATTGATTTAATAGGGAAAAAAGAAAATCGTGTATGCGAAAGAATTGCCCGAGAACTAAGTGAAATAAAGGGTGTAGAGGTTTATTATCCCCAAAATAATATTGTTGGTAATCTCGTAAGCTTTAATGTGAAAAATATGCATAGCGAAACGGTCGCCTTGAAGCTTTCACAAGGTGGTGTTGCAGTGAGGGGCGGCTATCATTGTTCACCCCTTGCTCACAATTTTTCAGGTACAAATAAATATGGTACAGTCAGAATTTCACCATCATATTTTACCTCGGAAAAAGATATAAAAATTCTGTTAAATTTAGTCAGAAAAATTGCAATTTAAAATAATATATGATATAATTTAATTCATATATTGGGTAAAATTGGTCTGTTGTAGTATTATGCAGGAAGGAGCGTTTATTTATGGACGCCATAATGAGTTATATTGACAAGGGTGTTGGTGCATTATCAAGCTTTAATTTTACATCTGATTTGCTTGATGTTTTGCTCGTTGCTTTTGTTATTTATGAGGCAGTTAAGATTATCAGAGGTTCCAGAACCTTCCAGGTTGTGAAGGGTATAGTTATTTTATTTGTCGTTTTCACAATAGTTAAAGTAGCAAATATGGAGGCAAGTGAATACCTTCTGACAAAATTGTTTGAAAACGGACTTCTCATTCTCGTTATTTTGTTTGCGCCTGAACTTCGTTCTGTTCTTGAACGATTTGGCAGACAGTCTGTAAAAGATTTTTTCAAATTCAGTTTTCGTAATGAGGGCGAACACCAGAAGATTCTCAATGATACAGTCAATAATTTTTGTAAGGCTGCAGATGATATGAGTGAAACTTATACAGGTGCGCTTGTCGTTTTTGAGAAAAATTCAATTCTAAAGGAAATTGCACAAACCGGTACAATTATTGATGCTAGTTCTTCACCGGAACTTTTCAATAGTTTGTTCTTTAAAAACTCGGCCTTGCATGATGGTGCGGTTATTGTTCGTGATGGTAGGGTTTTTTCTGCAGGATGTATCTTACCATTGACACAAAACAACAGTCTTGATAGTGAGTTGGGTACACGTCACAGGGCGGCAATCGGAATTACGGAACAAACTGATGCAGTTGCGGTTGTTGTATCTGAGGAGAACGGAACTATATCTGTTGCTAAAAATGGAGAATTAACACGTGATGTTACAACTGCGAACTTGCGTGAAATTCTTTTGCGTGAATTGGTTGTTGAGCAAGATGATTCAAACAATCAGAAAAAAATAATAAAATCCAGGAAGGAGAAACGCAATGAAAAAGAAAAGCTTGATAAATAAGTTATTTCAAAACGATAAAATTGTTTTTGTTTTCTCTGTTCTTGCTGCGGTTTTAATTTGGATTATGGTTGTCGTTGGAGCAAGTTCTCATTCGACTCGAGTAATTAAAGGCGTAAAGGTTACTATTGACAGTAGTGTTCCGTCTCAGTTTGATTTAGATGTTTTTGGCGAATCAGAGTTTTATGTTGATGTAACTGTTTCGGGTAAAAAGTATTTGCTGTCCAATCTTACTGAAAAAGACATTGTTGTTAATGCTGTTACGAATAATGTTAACTCTGCGGGAGTTCATAACCTTGCTCTTTATAGTGAGGCTGCCAATGGCAAAAGTGATTTTACTGTCTCATCTCTTTCACAAAAGAGCGTGAATGTTTATTTTGATACTACAAAATCTGTCCAACTTGTTGTCGAGCCGGAGATTGTTACTAATGGTTCAGCCATTGTAAGTGATGGTTTTACATCTGGCGATATAAATTTGTCTGAAACCTCTGTAACAATAACCGGTCCTTCAACTGAAATAAACAAAATTAGTCGTGTTGTTACACGTTATGTTCTCAAATCTCCGCTTGTTTCAAATATGTCTGCGGAAACAGAGGTTATTCCACTTGACGAGAACAACAGAAGTGATTTTTTGTATCTCGAAATGAGTACACATAAAGTAATTTTAACCATTCCTGTTTTTAAGGTTAAAACAGCAGATGCAATCGTTACATTTAAGAATGCACCTGATAATTATGTTGTTACTCCTTTGGAGTATACTGTTTTTCCCGGTTCTGCCGACTTCGACATTCTTGTTGATGAATACGACAAAACCAATCAGGTTTCAGTTGGTACTATTGATTTCAGGAATCTTTATCCCGGTAATGATACATTTGTTTTCAATACAAATGATGTACCGCTTTCGGATGATTCTGTATCAGAGTTTAAGGTTTCCGTTGACCTTAGTGATTATGCCCAAGAGTATATCAAAGTGTCTACAGATAAGATTGTTGTAAACAATCCAAATAATCTTGAGTATAAAATCTCTGAACTTAACAAATCGATTGCGATTGTTGGCAAAAAGGATGAACTTGGTCGAATTACCGAAGATATGATAAATATTGAGATTGACCTTTCATCATTAGCTATTACCGAAGGTGAAACTGTAAGCTTACCTGCGGTGGTTACCGTTAATGACCCGTCTTGCTGGGTTTGTGGTACTTACATGGTAGAGGTTACTTTATAAATTAAATCCGATACAGTTTTTTGTTGCGGATTTTCTAGATCTGTTGTTTAAAATACTCGTAAATCTGTCGAATAGGAGGGCAGTATGAAAAAAATTAAATTCTTGAGCATAGTTTTGCTCCTCGTTGTTATTGTTGCATCTTTTTCCGGCTGCTCTCTCAATTTCTTTTCTGTTGAAAGTTTGTTGATGCCGCCTGCACAGTCCGGTGAAAATGGTGAGATCCAAAAGGCTTTCAATGAACTGATGGAAAATAAAACTGTTCAGTTGAAATCTCCTGCTTCAGGTGAGTTTCAAAGTCCGTTTGTGTTTTATGACATAGATGGTGACAGCGTAGAGGAAGTTTTTGTTTTTTATTCGGAATCCAGTACAGAGGGCTCTGTAAGGGTTCTCCTTATGAAGGATGTAAACGGCGACTGGGAATATTGCGACGATGTTAAAGGCGCAGGTAATGGTATATATGATGTTAATTTTGTTGATGTGAACAACGATGGAAAACCTGAGGTTTTCATTAGTTGGACATTGATGGATAGCAAAACTACTCGTATTGTTACCGCATTTGAAGGGCAGCAGGGAAAAGAGACACCAATTTTATTACGTTCGCTTGGTAATGAATACGGCGTAGCTAAAAGCTTTGTTGATTTTAATAATGATGGAAAAAAAGACCTTTGCCTTATTTATATAGATGATACAGGCAGCGTCCAAAAATCATTTCTCAGGCTCTTTACAGTATCTGAAAATAGTTCTCTTATTAAATATGGTGAAGTTCCTCTTGATGGAAGTATTCAATCGGTTTTATCTATAAAAAATGATGTTGTTAAATACGGAGAACAAAAAAATTCCAGATTGTTTATCGACTGTGTGAAAAATGAAAAAATGATTTTCACCGAAATGGTTTATTGGGATGATTCTCTTTCTGTTCCTGTGAGAGCATTTTCTGATGCAGCAGTTTCCAATTTGCGAAGTTATCTTGTGCAGTGCACTGACATTGACGGTGATGGACTGATTGAAATTCCTGTTTTAACAACCCTCTATGGTAATACGTCCGAGCTTTCTGTTGTGAATAATGAAGGCACCTTTGTGTTTACTATGCTCGAATGGTCAAATGTCAGGGGGGACAAGAGTAAAACACCACTTCTGACATTACTTAACCCCATTGATGGGTATCTGTTTGAATTTGGCTGGAAAGCAAATGTAACAGTTAAATATGATACCTTACGTGAAGCGCTTGTTTTTTATGAGTGGAACAAGGAAGACTCGGCTATTGGTCCCGAATTGTTTGCTTTAATGTTCAGAGGTAAAGAGATTACTAATGAAATTCCCGGAGATTTACTTAGATCAGAAGAATTGGGTGACTTTTATTATCAAATCACCGATAAAGGTGTCGAATTTGGTATAACAGAAGAGCTTCTTTATGATTCAGTTATTACAATAAATTGAAAGAGGATTTGATTTATGAAAAAGGTACTTATTGCAGAGGATGAATCCGCTATTCGCGAAATCATAGCTATTACTCTCAAAAGAGCCGGTTATGAGGTTACAGAGGCTTGTGACGGTCAACAGGCACTTGATATATATAACAGCAAAAATGGGGCATTTGATGTTGTTTTACTCGATATTATGATGCCCAATGTTGATGGACTTGAGGTTTGTAAGCATTTGAGGAATGAAAGCAGTACCGTTGGTATAATTATGCTTACAGCAAAAACTCAGGAAATGGACAAGGTTTCGGGTCTTCTTATGGGGGCTGATGATTATATTACAAAACCATTTTCACCCTCAGAGCTTATGGCTAGAGTTGATAGTGTTTATCGTCGTGTTGCTCTTAATACTCAAACAACTATTCAACAACCTGTCAGAGCGGATAAAATTACCCTTGAACCCTTTGAACTTAATCTTAGAAATCGCACACTTTCAAAGCGTGGTGTGTTTATAGAGCTTACTCAGGTGGAGTTTCAGATAATCGAATACTTTTTCTCCAATCCCGGAATGGCGCTCAGTCGTACCGATATTCTCAAAGAGGTATGGGGAGAATCTTATTTCGGTGATGAAAAAGTTGTTGATGTTAATATCAGACGACTTCGTATGAAGGTAGAGGATGAACCTTCTATACCCAAGCATCTTGTTACTGTTTGGGGTATGGGTTATAAGTGGAATTAAATTTTTTATTATTCTGACAAGGAGGTGATAGGTAATGAATTTTAAAAAAATCCCGTTTGGTAAAAGTAAGACTGTAATGGATAATGATGTGAATACTGAGATTTCGTCAAAGAATGACAATGATAAAAGCGTCTCTGTTTTGTTGAAATCGGGTTTTATGTCGAAGTTTGACGGATTTAAGTCGGATCTTCTCTTTAAGGGTATTACAAAACGTTGGGCAACCAATACATTACTTATCACTGCATTGATACTCCTTGTTCTTGTTACTGCTTGTGTATTGTTTTTTACAAGCTATTATCGAAATTATGTGGTTAATTATCTTTCGGGTTATGCAAACGAAACTGTAATCACTTATTTCACACCGTACATTGACGGTGATGCTGATGTTTTTAAGCAGAAGGCTAAAGAGTTTACCGATAGCTTTGCCGATAAAAGTCACATCGAGGTTCAGGTTGTTGATAAAGAGGGTAATGTTCTTGTTTCGTCCTCTGGTTTTGAATCTGATGAGAAAATCAAAACTATGGGTGATGTTAAGGATGCTCAAAAAACAACCACAGGTGTTTGCAAGTGGTTCGGATACAACCGCAATGGTGAGCATATTGCGAGTGTTGCTATGGTATTGCCTCAGACCAAGAGTGGCGAGTTTTCGGGGGCAGTAAGGTTTATGACCTCGATGAAAGGCATTGACGGGCAGATACTCGGTTTTTCGTTTATATTACTTGCCGTTTATCTGGTAGCGATTTTCTTTGTTGCTTTGTCCGGTATTTTCTTTGTTCAGACAATCGTTGCACCATTGCAGAAAATCAATGAAACTGCCAAACTGATTGCGAAAGGCAATTACGATGTACGTATTGAAACAGAGAGCAAAAATGAAGACGAGATTTCAGACCTTGCGCTTTCAATCAATACAATGATTAACGAGGTTGCGGTTGCCGACAAGATGAAAAATGACTTCATTTCCACCGTTTCCCACGAATTGAGGACACCTCTTACCGCTATTAAGGGTTGGGGTGAAATGCTCAAAGAACTTGACGGTGAGGACAGAGAAATTTCCCGCAGGGGAACAGAGGTTATTATCAATGAGTCGGAGCGTCTTTCGCATCTTGTTGAGGAGCTTTTGGACTTCTCCCGTATGCAAAGCGGTAATCTTACTTTGAGACTCGAAAAGATTGATGTACTCGCGGAACTTGATGAAGCAGTTTTTGTATTTAAAGAGCGTTCAAAACGCGACAGTATCGAGATTAACTATAATGCACCTGAAATTCCCGCACCTATGATGGGTGACCCCAACAGAATCAAACAGGTTTTTGTAAATATTCTTGATAACGCGTTTAAGTATAACAAACAGGGCGGTTTAGTTAATGTAGAAGCCATTGTTGATGACGGCGTTCTTACCATAAACTTCTCTGATACGGGTTGCGGCATAGCACCCGATGATTTACCTAATGTAAAAAAGAAGTTTTATAAAGCTAATATACAGGTCAGGGGCTCCGGTATCGGACTTGCGGTTGTTGATGAAATTGTAAAGCTTCATAATGGCGATTTTGAAATAAACAGTGAACTTGATGTTGGTACTACGGTAACAATCGTTTTGCCTATTGAAAAGGTTCAGGTTGAACAAGTTACATCCCTTATCGAAGAAATGAGAGTGACAGAAAATGAAAAACAATAAAAAGAAAGAGTGTGAATGTAATTCACCAATTTCAGTAGGTGGACAAGCGCTTATTGAGGGTATTATGATGATGGGACCCAAGGGAGCGGCTATGTCTGTAAGGCTTCCTGATGGCTCTATTGATACCGAAAAATTGGAGGTAAAACATCTTCGTGATAAATTTAAACCCGCCGGTTGGCCTTTGATCCGTGGTGTTGTTAATATGGTTGAGTCGTTGCTTTTTGGGTTTAAGTGTATGGAAAAATCTGCCGAAAAAGCAGGAATTGACGATGAAGATATGGACCCTGAAAAAATGTCCAAGCTTGATAAATGGCTTTCTGACCATTTCGGACCTAAGATGATGGCGGTTATTACAGCTATTTCACTTGTTCTTGGTATGTTACTTGCATTTGGTCTGTTTACTTATTTACCATCACTTGTTGTTGACCTTGCTGATAAGTATTTATTTAAGGATGCTCTTAAGGATTTACATCCTCTTTTTGAAGGTATTATGAGAATGGTTATATTTGTAGCTTATATCTGGGTAGTTTCCAAAATACCCGATATCAAGCGCGTATTTATGTACCATGGTGCAGAGCATAAGTCTATTTTCTGTTATGAAGCAGGTCTTGAGCTTACCGTTGAAAACGTTAAGAAGCAGAGCCGTTTTCATCCTCGTTGCGGTACAAGCTTTATATTTGTTATTCTCATAATCAGTATTCTTATTTCATCACTTCTCGTGGTTCTTTTTCCTGAATTGAAGGACGTAAACAGAGCAGTATGGATGGCAGTTAAATTACTTATTCTCCCATTGACAGTTGGTATCGGATATGAGTTTATCAAATTTGCGGGTAAGCACGACAATGCTTTTGTCAGAGTGTTATCTGCACCGGGACTCTTTATGCAAAGACTTACAACACAGGAGCCCACAGATGATATTATTGAGGTTGGTATTGAATCAATCAAGGCCGTTCTTTATGGTTTGCCCGAAAAAGAGGATATAGATAACACTGTTTCGGATGGTACGGAGGAAGAATAATTGAAAACACTTTATGCGGTTTATCGCGAAGCGGTTAAAGCCCTCACAGAGGCTCAATGTGACAGTCCTGAGTTTGATGCTCAACAACTTGTGTCATATTGCTTTGGTTACAATAAAACAGGACTTCTGATGCATTCAGGTGATCAGGTTGATGAAGTTAAGCTTATACACTTTGATGATTGTGTGAAAAGACGTTGTAACCACGAGCCTCTACAATACATCATCGGTATGTGGGGCTTTTATAAGTATTCCTTTAAGGTTGGTAAAGGTGTGTTGATACCACGCCCCGAAACTGAAATACTCGTTGAATACGCTGTGGAAAAGATTAACAAAAAGGGTCTTAAGGTTGTCTTTGATCTGTGTTGCGGCAGTGGTTGTATTGGATTATCCATCGCAAAAAGGTGTCATCAAGTGCAGGTTTATTGTATTGATATTTCTGATGATGCCCTTGACTACACACGACAGAACAAGGAACTGCTTGATGTGGATAATGTAAAAATTATTAAAGCGGATATGCTCGACAGCAGTAGCTTTATCGGTCTGCCAAGACCTGATATAATTCTTTCAAATCCACCGTATATCAGAAGCGATGAGATTGAGTCACTTCAGACAGAGGTTTTATTTGAACCTCGGCTTGCCCTCGATGGTGGTATCGATGGTCTTATGTTCTACAGAAGTCTTTGTGATATTTGGTATCCACTTATAAATGTTGGCGGTTATCTTGCAATGGAATGTGGTGAGGATCAAGCCAATGATGTTCTATCTCTTTTCTTGGGTAAGGCTGAAAAGGGTAATATAATCAAGGATTCTTCAGGACTTGACAGGGTAGTAGTTGTTGCTCGTTGATTTCTCTTAAGGTTATTGACCTTTTTTACATATTATAGTAAAATTTGAAGATAGGTGTTATTATGCTTAGGTATATTGGTGATTTTTTTAGCGGTGATATGAGTTTTGTTGAACTCATGGTTTATCTTGGTTCAATGGCATTTGTTATCTTTTGCGCCGGACCTCTTCACGAATTTGCACACGCTTTTGCAGCAGTGAAGTTAGGTGATAATACACCTCTTTTACGCGGTAGACTTACCATTAACCCTAAGGCACATATTGACCCCATCGGTGCACTAATGATATTTGTTTGCGGTTTCGGATATGCAAAGCCTGTTCCTGTTCGTCTCAGGAGCTTCAAAAATCCGAAGGCAGGTATGGCTGTTGTTGCTCTTGCGGGACCTGTTTGCAATCTTGTTCAAGCTTTGATTTCTCTGTTGCTTTGCAATTTGTTTGTTGCAGTTAATTTTTCAGGGTCACAATTCCTCGCATATTTTGCAATCTTCTTTTTCCTTGCAGCTAGTATAAATGTGAATCTTGCTGTTTTTAATTTGTTGCCTGTGCCACCGCTTGATGGTTCAAGGATTGCGACAGTTCTTATTCCTGATAAGTATTATTTTAAGATTATGCAGTATGAAAGATATATCATGATAGGTTTGATGGTTTTGATTTTTACAGGCGTTCTTTCTAAACCTCTTGGTATTATTTCGAGTGCTGTGCTTAACCTTCTCGATTATATTGCAGCATTACCGTTTAATTTGATTTTTGGGTGAATTATGGAGCAGATTTCTTATAAGCTTGAGGTGTTCGAGGGTCCTATGGACTTGCTTCTTCATCTCATAACAAAACATAAAATTGATATTTATGATATTCCCATTCTTGAACTTGTGGAGCAATATGTTGCATATGTCCGCGAGATGCAGGAGGAGAATATGGATGTTGCCAGTGAATTTCTCGAAATGGCGGCTCGTCTTGTGTATATAAAAACAGTTTCACTTCTGCCTGTTTACGATGAAGCAGAGGAGTTGAAGAACGAACTTCGTGATGAACTGCTTGAATATCGTGATTGTAAGATACTTGCAGGTAAACTGTCAGAAATGACCGAAGGATTTAATTATTCCGTTCGTGAATTTCCCGAGAATGTCAGTCCTGATATGTCTTACAAAAGGCTTCACGAGGCAACAGAGCTTCTTAGTGCTTATTCTTTGGCGGCTGGTAAGAAATTACGCCGTCTGCCACCTTCAATAGATTCGTTTAAGGCCATTGTTACACGCAAAATAGTTTCTGTTGGCTCAAAGATTGAATCGATTGTAACTTCACTTAAGAAGAAACGTAAAACTAAACTTTTTGATATTTACCGTCAGGCTCAATCAAGGTCAGACCTTATTGCTGCATTCCTTGCGGTGCTTGAACTCGCCAAGAACAAAACAATTTATGTTTCGGGTGATGGTGAGGATATTCAAATAGAACTTTTGGAAGGAAATGAAAACACTTGATTAACAGTAAACAGGTTGCAACTGTTGAAGCAGTTCTTTTTGCAGCAGCAGAACCTATTGAATACAACAAACTTGCGATGGTGCTTGGTATGGATGACGAACAGATTCTTCTTTGCCTTGATGCATTGCAAAACAAATACGATGCAGAGGATAGCGGTATCTGTCTTTTGAAGCTTGATACCAAATATCAGCTTTGCAGTAAAAAGGAATATGTTGATGCAGTTCGTGATGTGCTTGACCTTAAGCGTAATGCACCGCTATCTCAGGCAGCATTTGAGGTTCTTGCTATTGTGGCATATAATCAACCTATCACAAAGCCTTACATAGAACAGATACGTGGCGTTGATTGTTCTGGTGTTGTGAATACACTTTGCCAACGCGGACTTGTTGAGGAGAAGGGTAGACTTGATGTTCCTGGCAGACCTGTTCTGTATGGAACAACTGCAGATTTTCTGCGATGCTTTTCACTTAACAGCCTTGATGATTTACCGGAGCTTCCACAGACTGATAAGGATATTTTAATGTCCGATGTTGATAATGGTCAGTTGTCATTATTTGACGGCGATGGTGTTTCATCTGAGGATGAAGTTTCAGAATAAAATTAAACACCAAGGGGTGATATGATGCCTTTTTTGTATGCAATTTTGGGCATAATTCTATTTTTCGTCATCCTGTTTTCTGTGCGCGTCCATGTTATAATTGATTATGGTGAGCACACAAAGGTGTGGATTAAGTATCTTTTTTTGAAAATTCCTGTGGTTGACTCGACTAAACCTAAAAAAGAGAAGCCCAAAAAGGAAACACCAAAAAAAGAAAAACCGCAAGAGGAGACTCAACCTGAAGAAAACAAGAAGAACGAGTCTGTTACACAGCAACAAGGTAACGGATTACTTAAACAACTTTATATTGACCAGGGTTATGATGGCATCGTAAAGATGCTCAGTGCAGTTGGTAAGTCTTTAGGCGGATTTTTTGGTAAGCTTTATAAAACATTCGTGTTTAATGAACTTTACATAACAATGGTTACTGCAGGTAGTGATGCTGCAACGACCGCCATTAAGCACGGCAGACTTTGTGCCTGGGTTTATCCCATACTTGGTAAGCTCGTTTCCACCTGCAAGGTGAAGAAATATGACTTTGATATAAGTCCCGATTTCCTCGCAACTAAAAATAAAGCAGAACTTTATGTGGATATGTATTTTACACCAATACACATTACAAATGGCGCTGTTGTATTAGCTGTACAGTTGGCATTTAAAGTGTTATTTAAACTCCTCTTTGCGAAGAGCAGGAGTGATAAAACAAAGGTTGTTGTTAATGCCGCTCTGGAAAACAGTAATTCCAATGCGGATGATGATACAAATAATAAAACAAATATAAATAAGGACGGTGCTTCGAAATGAAGGAAAAATCAGCAAACGGAATTCTTTCCACCACAATTGAAAAGGTAAGAGATCTTGTTAATGTCAGCACAATAATCGGAGACCCCATCAATCTTCCTGATGGTCTTACAATTATTCCTGTTTCAAAGGTTACTTATGGCTTTGCATCAGGTGGCTCTGACTTCCCCTCAAAAAATAATGTTGAACTCTTCGGCGGTGCAGGCGGTGCAGGTGTTACAATTAACCCCGTTGCATTCCTTGTTGTTAAGGATGGCGATGTAACAATCAAACACATCGTTTCCGACGATAATGCTGTTGAGAGAGCTGTTAGCCTTGTTCCTGAGATGTTTGATAAAATCACATCTCTTAAGAAGAATAAGGGTGCAGACGAAGCATCTGCTGAATAATTACAATAATTTTTAGTTAACCACCTGCATAGTATTGGTTGAAAGCAGGTGGTTACTTTTGCTGAATAGGTTATTGTGTTTTTTCGCGGCTTTGGTTGTATTATTGCCTTACTTAAGTGTTGGTGGTAAGTCTGTTGATATAAGTATTTCTGCCGATTCTGCAATAGTTATGATTGCAGATACACAACAAGTGATTTTTGAGAAAAATGCTCACGAGAAGCGGGGTATTGCAAGTACAACAAAGATAATGTCATCCATAATTGCACTTGAAAGCGGCAAAAATCACCTGACAACTACTGTCAGATATACAGATATAGCCGTCGAAGGTACTTCTTTAGGTCTGAAAGCGGGAGATAAGGTGTCTTTATTGACCCTTGTTAAAGGAATGCTGCTTTCAAGCGGAAATGATGCTGCCAATGTTACCGCAACCTTTGTTGCAGGCGGTAAGGAGTCATTTGCTGAATTGATGAACAGTAAAGCAAAAAGCATTGGTATGACATCAACTAACTTCGTGAATCCTTCCGGCTTGACTGAGGAAGGTCATTATTCAACTGCTTATGACATGGCTCTTCTTGGGTCTTATGCAGTTAAAAATCCTGTTTTTTCATCACTTTGTTCAATGAAAAGTTGTGGGGTTTCTTATGGTGACAGGGGGTCAACAACACTTTATAATCACAACAAGTTCCTCCAAATGTTTGATGGTGCATTTGGTATTAAAACGGGTTTTACAAAGGCATCAGGCAGATGTCTTGTTACAGCAGCTATTCGTAATGGTGTAACATTGATTTGTGTTACGTTAAATGCCCCTGATGATTGGCGTGACCATGAGAAATTGATGGAATATTCCTTCGATCAAATTAAAACCTTTAGCTTGGATGTAACATCGCCGCCGATAGAGGTAACGGGTGGCAGTAAACCTATTGTCTCAACCACTCTTTCCCGGGAAATAATTATTCCATATGTGTATGAAAAACCACAAATTTCGACAAGCTTTTATGTTCCCGGATTTCTGTATGCAGGTATAAAAACCGGTGATGTTGTAGGGCATGTTAGTGTTTCTTGCGAGGGTAAGGAAATGTATAGTGTTCCTTTGATATCAAGAGAAAATGCAGATGTTTTAGCAGTAGATTATAAACCAAAACCATCAGAAAAAATCAAAGAAATTTTAAGAAAAGGACTGTCGCAGAGACAGACGTGAATTATGGCACAGGAAAGATTACAAAAGTATTTATCAGAATGTTCAGTTGCTTCACGCCGTAAGGCAGAGGAGCTTATCAAGCAGGGGAAGGTTAAGGTCAATGGCAGAATTGCGCAGATTGGCGATAAAATCGACCCTAAGAAGGATACTGTTACTGTAAGCGGCAAGAAGGTAGTTGCCGTTAAACAGAAATATTATATTATGCTCAATAAACCCCGCGGATATGTTACAACAATGAGCGACGAGCTTGGCAGAAAATGTGTTGCGGAGCTTGTTCAGGATGTTGGTGCAACTGTTTATCCCGTGGGCAGACTTGACCGTGATTCAGAGGGACTTCTGCTCCTTACTAATGATGGTGAATTTGCAAATGCTGTAATGCATCCGAGAAAGCATGTTCCAAAAACATATCGTGTTACAGTACGTTCAAGCATAAATGATGCACAGATTAACAAACTCGAAACAGGTATTGATATTGAGGGTGACGGCAGAGATACCTTGCCTGCAACTGTTCGTGTTTTAGAGAAAAGTGCAGGAAGAAGCGTATTTGAAATTTCTATCTACGAGGGAAGAAACCGTCAGATAAGAAAGATGTGTGAACAGGTAAGTCTTGATGTTATCAGACTTAAGAGAAATGCTGTAGGTTCCGTTAAACTTGGTATGCTTAAAGTCGGTAAATGGCGCGAACTTACTGAGGATGAAGTGCATCGTTTACAATCTCAATAAAAATTGACATTTTTGTATATATTTAGTATAATATCAGGACAATAAATTATTAGAGGTCGTATATTATTATGATTAGAAGTATGACAGGCTTCGGCAGGGCACAGGCTTCTGTCGAGGGTTATAATATTACAGTGGAAATCCGTAGCGTAAACCACCGTTATTTCGAGCTTTACACTAAGATTCCGCGTACTTATTCATTCCTTGAAGAAAAGGTTAAGGCTCTTCTTCAGACGGAGATTTCCCGTGGTAAGGTTGAATGTTCGGTACAAATTGAAGCAACTGCTGACGAGAGCGTTGTTGTTACAGTAAATGAACCTCTCGCAAAGGGTTATGTTGATGCGGTCGGACAGATTTCAGAATCCTTTGGTGTTGCAAATGATTTGACTGCAATGTCTGTTGCTCGTTTTTCAGATGTTCTTTCCATTTCAAAGGCACCCGTTGATGAAGATTTGCTCTGGTCAAAGGTGAGTCCTGTTGTTTCTGATGCTCTTAAGGGCTTTGTTGATATGCGCCTTGCAGAGGGTGTTAAGCTTTCGCAGGATGTTCTTTCAAGGGCTGACATTATTCTTGATAATGTATCTTACATTGAGGCGCGTTCACCTGAAACAGTTAAGGCATATTCCGAAAAACTTCTCGAAAGAATGAAAACTGTTCTTGGTGATACACAGATTGATGAGGCTCGTATTCTTACCGAAGCAGCAATTTATGCTGATAAGGTTGCGGTTGCTGAGGAGACAGTAAGACTCAGAAGTCACATTGAACAGCTTCACACAATGCTGGATTCCAACGAAGCAATCGGCAGAAAGCTTGATTTCCTTGTACAGGAGATTAACCGTGAGGCTAATACAATCGGCTCAAAGGCACAGGATGTTGATATTGCGCGTCGCGTTATTGATATTAAAGCAGAAGTTGAGAAAATCAGGGAACAGATTCAGAATATCGAATAAATTATGAAACTTGTAAATATAGGTTTCGGCAACCTTATAAATGCCGACCGAGTTATTGCCGTTATCAGTCCCGATTCGGCTCCTGCAAAGCGAATGATTCAGGAGTGTAAGGAAAGGGCACAGCTTATTGATGCTACCCACGGCAGAAAGACAAAGGGTGTTATAATTACCGATAGTGATAACGTTGTGCTTTCATTTTTGAATGCGGAACAGTTATTAACAAGATTCAATGATGTGAAAGGTGGTCGTGAATTTGGCTTCGAAGACTAAGGGCTTGTTGGTAGTTTTTTCCGGTCCTTCCGGTTCGGGCAAGGATACGGTTCTTGCAGAGCTTAAAAAACGCCCCATAAACATAAAACAATCCATCTCAATGACTACACGTCCAATGCGTCAGGGTGAGGTTGACGGTGTGGATTATTATTTCACTGATGTTCAGACCTTCGAAAAACTCATTGCAGAGGATTATTTTCTTGAATATGTAAAATACGGTGAGAACTATTACGGTACACCTAAGAAAAAAATTATGGAGCTTATGGACGAGGGTGTAAACGTTGTCCTTAAGATTGAAGTTGAGGGTGGCGGTAATGTCCGCAAGGTTTTCCCTGAGGCTGTTTCCATATTTATCGTTCCGCCGTCAATAGAGGCTCTCAAGGCTCGTCTTATGGGCAGGGGAACTGAATCCGAGGATACATACAATCAACGTATCGAAATCGCTCAGACGGAGCTTAGAAGGGCTTCTGAGTATGATTATGTTGTTGTTAATGATGATATACTTGTTTGTGCAGACGATGTTTGCGGTATCATCAACGCGGAATCACTCCGTTACAAAAATATGAAATGTCTTTTAGACACTATGATATAATAAACCGAAAGGAAGAATAAATTATGCTTAATCAGGATCTTAGTAAAGTACTTGCAGGACACATCAGCCGTTACTCTCTTGTAACTGCGACTGCAAAACTCGCTCGTTCTATCTCAGATAAAAATCTTGAGGACAATGTGATTTCAACAGAAAAGCCCGTTAGTCTTGCTCTTCAGGAGCTTCTTGAAGATAAGTACAAAATCGTTGAGCCGGACGAAATCGCCAACATCTGATTATGTCCGAGTCTGCTTACTTTGCAACAATAGCCGTTGAGGGTCTGGTGTATCACTTTGATGCACCATACTCATACAAGGTACCCTTTGAGCTTGAACACAAGGCGTTGCCGGGGTGTAGAGTAATGGTTCCCTTTGGTAACGGCAATCGAAAAAAACAGGGACTTATACTGTCCGTGAAGCCTCTTTTTGAGGCAGATAACAGCGTGAAACTTAAATCAATTCATTCTGTAATTGATGATGAACCCCTCTTTACAGAGGAGATGCTTTCCCTTGTTACCTGGCTCAAAGAGAATACTTTTTGTACGCTTTTTGAGGCGGCAAAAGCAATGCTTCCTGCCGGTATAGGTCTTAATTATGTTGTAACTTATATGGCAGAAAAAATTAACGACGAGGATTATGACAAACT
>JAZRFZ010000004.1:0-10211 GCA_045643925.1 Acutalibacteraceae bacterium
GCACCGAAGCCGTACAAGGGTACGGCGAGAGTAAGTAAACTCGCTATCTCGCAATTTTATCAAAAAAAATAGCCACCCTATTGGGTGGTTACTTTAAGTAGTGTCGGCATCGTCCTATTTTCCCAAGCGGCTTCCCACTAAGTATCTTCGGCGCTGTTGAGCTTAACTACCGTGTTCGGAATGGGAACGGGTGGACCCTCAACGCCATCAACACCGACTGCGAAGAACTGTTCGTCCTCCGAAGAACATTGACTATTATAGCAGAAAAAAATGAAATGTCAACAACTTTTTTAAAATTTTTTCAAAAAATTTTTTTGTTCTAATAAAACAAGCATAATGAATAAAATTTGTGCAACTTTTTTATGTGTAAACTGTTGATTATTAACATAAAATGTTGCATAATTATAATGTTAAATTGTGGCAAGATGTTTTCTTGTAACGGAGGATATGGAAATGGGTAAATATGCTATCAGTTATGATATAGGTACAACAGGCGTTAAAACCTGTATATTTGAATTAGGGGAGTCAATCAAGCTTGTTTCTGCGGCATCTGAGGGCTACAAGCTCTACGTTCTGCCTGACGGTGGTGCAGAGCAGGAGCCTCAGGATTGGTGGGATGCGATGTGCTCCACTACAAAGATTGTTTTAGATAAATGTGACGTAGATATAAACGACATCTGCGGTATTTCATTCTGCTCACAGATGCAGGGTCTTGTGTTGGTTGACAAAGACGGCAAGCCTGTGCGCCGTGCCATGAGCTATATGGACCAACGTGCCCGTCAGGAGCTTAAGGATGGCATTGCCTACGGTCCTCAGATTGCAGGTGCATTTATCCCGAAGCTTTTGAAATCACTTATGATTACAGGTGCGGTTGCAGCATCCGTTAAGGACCCTGTGTGGAAATACAAATGGGTTGAAAAGAATGAACCCGAAAACTTCAAGCGTGTACATAAGTGGTTGGATGTTAAGGAATATTTCATTACTCGTATGACAGGCGAGTTTTGTATGACTCACGACTCTGCCTTTGCCACACTTCTTTACGACATCAAAAAGCGTAAGTTCAGTCCCGAAATCTGTAAGATGCTGGGCGTTAATATGGCACATCTTCCCGAAATTAAAAAATCAACAGAGAAAATCGGTGAGCTTCTTCCCACACCTGCTGCAGAGCTTGGTCTTGCACCCGGCACACCTGTTTTTGGCGGTGGCGGTGATGCTTCACTTATCGGTGTTGGTGCAGGTTCAGTTGCCCTTGGCGATACACACGTTTACAGTGGTACATCCGGTTGGGTTTCAACTGTTGTTGACAAGAGCATTGTTGATGCTTCTGCAATGATTGCCGCAGTAGTTGGTGCCGAGGCAGGCAGATATAACTACTTCGGTGAGCTTGAAACCGCAGGTAAGTGCCTTGAGTGGGTTAAGGACCACCTTGCACTTGACGAAATCGGTGTTTACCTTGAAAAGAAAAATATCACAGACGGATATGAGGGCAAATACACAAGCCTTTATGACTATATGACAGATGTTTGCAGTAATGTTCCTGCAGGCTCAGGCGGTGTTATCTTTACACCATGGCTCCATGGTAACCGTTGTCCCTTTGAGGACCCCAATGCACGCGGTATGTTCTTCAATATCAGCCTCGAAACAGGCAAGAGCGAAATGATAAGGTCCGTTATTGAGGGTGTTTGTTATCACCTTCGTTGGTTCCTTGAAACCGAGGAGAAGAAGGTTAAATCATCCGACAAGGTTCGTTTCGTTGGTGGCGGTGCTTTGTCCGACCTTACATGCCAGATTCTTGCCGATTGTATCGGCAAAGAGATTGAAACCGTTGACACACCTCAGAACGTAGGCGCAATGGGTGCAACAGTTCTTGTTGCCGTTGGTCTTGGGCTTTGTGATTCTATTGAGGATGCTAAAAAGCTTATTCCTGTAAGCAAAAGCTTCAAGCCCAATATGGAAAACAAAAAGGTTTATGACAAGTATTATGCAGTTTACAAGAAGCTTTACGCTTCCAATAAACAGAACTTTGCAGACCTTAATTCATAATGATAAAAAATTTTATATAAATTGTTGAAAAAACACTGTTTTTCTGTTACAATTACAGAAACAGCTATGGAGAGTGATTAGATGAATATAGCATTGATAGCCCACGATTCTAAAAAAGAGCTTATGACACAGTTCTGCATAGCATATTGCGGTATTTTGAGTAAGCACACTCTTTCAGCCACAGGTACAACAGGCAAGCTTGTTGCCGAAGCAACAGGTCTTGATATTGAGAAGTACCTCAGTGGTTCACATGGTGGTGCTCAGCAGATTGGCTCAAGAATAGCTTGTGACGAAATCGATTTGCTACTCTTGTTCCGCGACCCCCTCAACCCGAAGCCGGGCGAGCCTAACGAAGCTAATCTTTTAAGACTTTGCGATGTCCACAATATCCCTGTTGCAACAAACATTGCAACCGCTGAAGCGCTCATTCACAGCCTTGAGCGCGGCGACCTTGACTGGCGTGATATTGTTAATCCCAAGGCGTAACTTTATGAATTTTAATCGGGTGCACGAGGGCAATCTCAGTCACCCGATTTTCTATTGAAAAACCATTTTAAAGGAGTTTACTATGGCAGCAAGTATTAAAGCAATCAAGGGCACAAAGGACACATTGCCCTCAGAAAGCTACAAAATCCAATATATTGAACAGGCGGCTCTCGACACAGCTAAGGCTTACGGCTTTCACGAGATTCGCACACCTGTTTTCGAGTACACAGAGCTTTTTGACCGTTCTGTTGGTGAAACAACTGATGTTGTGCAGAAGGAAATGTATACCTTCAACGACAAGGGCGATCGTTCTATTACACTTCGTCCCGAGGGTACTGCAGGTGCAGTCCGTGCATTCCTTGAGCACGGGCTCTTCAACGAGCCTCTTCCTCAGAAGGTATGCTATCTCACATCCTGCTACCGCTATGAGAAACCTCAGGCAGGCAGACTCCGTGAGTTCCATCAGTTTGGTATTGAGTGCTTTGGTGCTGCTTCTGCACTTCAGGATGCAGAAATAATTGCACTTGCTAACAGCTACTTCAACTTCATCGGTATCGAGAAGTTGGCAGTTGAAATCAACTCAATCGGTTGTCCCGACTGCCGTAGGAAGTATTCCGATGCTCTTAAAGCATATTTTGAGGAAAGCAAATCACAGCTTTGTGAAACCTGCCTTTCTCGTCTTGACCGTAATCCTATGCGAATTCTTGACTGTAAGAGTCCTGTTTGCTCCGAGATTGCAGCAGGTGCTCCTGTGGTGCTCGATTATATCTGTGATGATTGTCGCGACCACTTTGAGAGCCTTAAAAAATATCTTGGTGCACTTGGTATCGACTATGTAGTTAATCCTCAGATTGTACGTGGTCTTGACTATTACACAAGAACTGTTTTCGAGTTCGTTTCACAGGATGAAAAGACAAAGGGTCTTGTTCTCGGTGGTGGCGGACGTTACGACGGACTTGTTGAAGAGTTGGGCGGTACTCCCACTCCCGCTTGCGGTTTTGCAATGGGTCTTGAAAGACTCCTTATTGCTATGGAGGAAAGTGGTATTCCTTTCCCCGAAGCACCCAAGTGCAACATTTCAATCGTAACTGCGGGTGAAAATGCAATTCTTAAGGCGTTGGAGATTTCCGCAGACCTTCGTGCACAGGGCTACAGTGTGAATATTGATACTGTAGGCAGGTCAATCAAGGCACAGATGAAGTATGCAAACAAAATCAATTCAGAATTTACCGTTGTTATCGGTGACAATGAGCTTGAGAGTGACTCTGCAAACCTTAAGTGTATGGCTGACGGCACACAGACCGAAGTATCTCTCAGTGAATTTTGTGAGGGCTTTGAAAGAGCGTATATGAACAATGCGGTAGCCGCATTTGAAAATGCTGATTTTTCAACACTCACTCAGATTGATATAAATAATCTTTTGAAGTAAGTATGTAAGGTGTTGTTATGGAGATAATTGATATATCAAGGGATTTAATAAAAACCCCTGTTTATCCCGGTGACCCGGAAGGGTACGTTGACCCCATCAAAACATTAAGGGGTGGGGATGACTGCAACCTGAATTCAATATACACTTGTCTTCATACGGCAACTCACGTGGATGCACCACTTCACTTCGTGGAGGGTGGTAACTCTATCGAAAAATTTGACCCCGCTGTGTTTATCGGTGAGTGCATTGTGGTGGAAACACCACCCGGACCCATTACAGGTGCCTTTGCCGAGGATAATTTCCCTTGGGGTGACTGTGAGCGTATTCTTATTAAGGGTAACGGTTTGTCATACCTTATGGAAAGTAGCGCATACTATGTTGTGGATGCAGGCTACAAGCTTGTTGGCACAGACTCACAGACTATCGGAAACCACGGCTCAAACCAGGTAATCCACAGAGCAATACTCTCTGCAAACATTCCTATTCTTGAGGGTCTTGATTTAACGGACGTTGAACCGGGCAGATATTTCCTTATGGCGCAACCCCTTAAAATCAGCGGAGTAGAAGCCGCACCTTGTAGAGCGGTTTTGGTTAAAGACCATATTTTCTGGACTACGAAATAAGTGGAGATTTCTTTAAACGCCACATATAACAGGAGAAAAATATGAGATTGGATAAATATTTAAAGGTTTCGCGCATTATTAAAAGGCGCACTGTTGCCAACGAGGTTTGCGATGCAAAGCATGTTGAGGTCAACGGCAAGATTGCAAGAGCGTCCTATGAGGTTAAGGTTGGCGATGTTATTGCCATTCAGATGGGCTCAAACCTTACAAAATATAAGGTTTTGTCCGTTAATGAATATGCAAAGAAGGACGAAGCTGCCAATATGTATGAGGTTGTTTCATAGTGCGAAATGTCAATTATGGAGTGTAATAAACGAAATTTATATTGATATTGCACAAAAGTTATTGACAATCGGCCTTTTTGATGTTAATATGTAGTTGAAAGGAGAGCAAGTTAAAGGAAACTTTAGCTTACTCTCTCTTTGATTATAGGGTTGGAATTCGCCAACCTTCAGAAAGGGTGTTATTATGAATATTACTATCGTTGGTCGTAAATGTAATCCTCGTGAGGATTTTAAAGCACGTGCAGAAAAAAGACTTTCAAAGGTAGATAAGCTCTTCGGCGAAGAAGCCAATGCAAAGGTTACCGCTACAGTTGAAAAGTCTTGTCATATAGTTGAAATTACAGTTACCAAGGGCGGTATGATTTACCGTGCAGAAGAGCAAGCAGATAATATGATTGATGCCCTTGATGAGTGTGTTGATTTACTTATCAGGCAGATAAGGAAGAACAAAACAAGGCTTGATAAAAAGCTTCACGCCGCAGTTCTTGATGATTTCTTTACCGATGCGATTGAGGAAGAAAAGGACTTTGATATTATCCGTGAAAAAACGGTTGCTCTCAAGCCACAGAGCGTTGAGGAAGCAATATTGCAGATGAATCTGTTGGGACATCAGTTCTATATGTTCCTTAATGCGGATACGGATGAAATAAATGTTGTGTATAAGCGTAACGCTAACGGCTACGGACTTCTGTCACCCGATTCTGACGGATGATTAGGTAAAATAAAATTACAGGGTGCATCTCTTTTGGGGATGCACCCCTTGTTTTGTGCCATATATGTTGAAATTACATAATAAATTCCGTGTTTTTTCTATGTTTAGATACATTTATTGTGTTTGAATTTGGCAAAAAAAGTATTATAATATGTTTTGTAGATAAAATTTGTCAAAATAATATATATGGGAGGGTATAATATGTTTTGTAAATTTTGCGGAGCCCAAACTGATGACGGCTCAAAGTTCTGCAGCTCTTGCGGAAAAGCATTAGAGGAGGTAGTTAATGAGGTTCCTCAGCAACCACCTGTGAATGAGGAGCCTGTGCAACAGGCAGAGCCTCAGCCGGTTGTAACTCAGGTTGCTCCTCAGCCCGCACCTCAGGTTGCTCCTCAAGTTGCTCCTCAGCCCGCACCTCAAGTTGCTCCTCAAACTGCTGTGCCTGCGCAGAGTCAGGATAAGAAGGAAAAGAAAAAGGTTGCTTTGATTGTTGGTATCGTTGCCGCAGTTCTCGCGTTGATTGCAGTTGGTATTATAGTTGCTGTATTTGTCTTTGGTGTTGGTGGCAAGAAGGAGCCTGCAGAAAATACAGAAGTGGTAGAGCTTGTAACCGACGTAACTGCCAAGGAAACCGTTGACGCGTTTTTCAATGAGTATGGCAACAGTGCATATCCATTTGTTTATTGTACAAGTATTGAGGAGATAAAGGCAAATAAGCTTAATTTCCTGTGTAATGATTTGGGCACGTTCTATTCATGGACAGCCTATGCAGGTGAGCTTACAAACGGCACACTCAAGGCGAGTGACATAATGACTCAGGCAGAGTATGACACCATAGTTAAATCAGGCGCACAGACCTGGTCAGTTTTCAAGACCGCAGATGTTCAGGCAAAGCTTGACGGCATCTTCGGTAAAGATAAGTTTAAGGTACAGGACTTTGTAACACCTACCTCAATGGTTACAACTGCCGGTTATTTCTTGTTCGATGAAGAGCCTGTTGATGCACCCGACGTGCTTTATTATGGTAACGTTGTTTCTTGCCAGAGAGTAGAGGACGAGTACATTGTAGAGGTTAATGTCCTTAAGTGTGATAATGCTTCTCAGATGGTATATGACGAGGCAACAGGAGCAGAGCTCAGTGCAGGTACGGTTACTGCAGGCACAAATGTTAATTTCGACAGTATTGTTACAGGCTTGCAGATAAATAAAGGTCTTATGGGCATCGTTACCTTCACTTACACAGTAAATGATGACACACTTGTTCTTAAGTCTGTGACTAAGCCTGACCCTGTTCAGGGTGGTAATGTTTCAAAGGTTACTACTCAGGCTGCACCGCAGATAAGCGGTGAGGTTATCAGTATATCATCATATGGCAGGTACGTTAAAGCCGGTGGCGGACTTAACATGAGAGCATTGCCCAGCACATATGCTGCAAAGGTTTCAAACATTCCCAATGGCGGATATGTTACTGTTATCGGTAAATCACCCTACTATTCTGATTGGGTTTATGTTTCATACGGTGGCTACAACGGCTGGGTAAATGCAAACTACCTTGTTACATATCAGCCCTCAACATATAATAGCGGCGGTTTTTATGCGACTGTAAGAGCGGGTGGCGGTCTTAATATCCGTAATTCACCCGGCGGTGGTAAAATTGGTAATGTTCCTAATGGTGCATCAGTTTATGTTTACTACTATAACGATGCAGGAACATGGGCATATATCAACTATGGCGGCTATTATGGTTGGGTAAGCTCATCCTATTTGTATTGAGTGTATAAAAGCTTATAACAATCGACAGAGAAATCTTCTCTGTCGATTGTATTTTTGTTTTTAGATGCATATAAATTTAGAATGGATATAAAAAATCCGAACTTCGGGAAAGTTTACCAAATTTATTGTTAAAAAGTTGGCAAAAAAGACGAAAAAATGTTGAAATATACTTGAAAAAACAAAATAGTAGTTATATAATACTTTTAATTATATTATAAATGATACCTATGAAAGGGGTTACAATATGAGCAGAGTATTCAATTTTTCCGCAGGTCCCTCAATGCTTCCTGAGGACGTTCTGAAAAGAGCAGCCGCAGAGATGCTTGATTGCGAGGGCTCAGGTCAGTCCGTAATGGAGATGTCACACCGTTCAAAAGAATTTGAGAATATTATTAAAACAGCAGAATCACTTCTCCGTGAATTGATGAACATCCCCGAAAACTACAAGGTGCTTTTCCTTCAGGGTGGTGCATCAACTCAGTTTGCCGCTATCCCTCTTAACTTTATGAACAAAAGCGGTAAGGCAGACTACATCATTTCAGGTCAGTGGGCAAAGAAGGCTTTTGCTGAAGCACAGAAGTATGGTGACGTTCAGGCAGTTGCATCATCTGCTGATAAAACATTCTCATACATTCCTGCAACAACAAAGGAAAGCTTCCGTCCCGATGCAGACTATGTTTATATCTGTATGAATAACACAATCTATGGTACAGTTTATCACCAGCTCCCCGATACAGGTGATATTCCTCTTATTGCAGATATTTCAAGCTGTTTCCTTTCAGAGCCTCTTGATATTTCAAAGTTTGCAATGGTTTATGGCGGTGCACAGAAGAACGTTGCACCTGCAGGCCTTACAATAGCAATCATCCGTGAGGATATGCTTGGCAACGCACGTGATATTACACCCGCTATGCTTAACTATCAGATTCACATTGACAATAATTCACTTTACAACACACCTCCCTGCTACACAATCTACATCTGTAAGCTTGTGCTTGAATGGATTAAGTCCCTCGGTGGTCTTGAGGCAATGGGTGAGCGTAACCGTAAGAAGGCTGCTATTCTTTATAACTTCCTTGATAACAGCAAGATGTTCAAGGGTACAGTAGTTCCCGAGGACCGTTCACTTATGAATGTTCCCTTTGTTACAGGTGACGACGAGCTTAATGCAAAATTCGTTAAGGAAGCAACTGCAGCGGGTCTTGTAAACCTTAAGGGTCACCGTTCAGTTGGCGGTATGCGAGCATCAATTTACAATGCAATGCCCATTGAGGGTGTAGAAAAGTTGGTTCAGTTTATGGCTGACTTTGAAAAAGCAAATTCATAAGGGGGATTTTAAAATGTACGATATTCTTACATTAAATAAGATTTCTCAGATTGGTCTTAAAGAGCTTGACGACAAGTACGCAGTTACTGACAGTTGCGATTGTCCCGATGGTATCATTGTTCGTTCAGCATCAATGCACGAATATGATTTCTCTGATAAAACTCTTGCGGTTGCCCGTGCAGGCGCAGGTGTAAACAATATTCCTGTTGAGGAATGCACAAAGAAGGGTATTGTTGTTTTCAATACTCCCGGTGCAAATGCAAACGCGGTTAAGGAGCTTGTTATTGGCGGTCTTATGCTTTCATCACGTAAGGTTGCAGCGGCTTATGACTGGTGCAAAACTCTTAAGGGTGAGGGCGATAACGTTGGTAAGCTTGTTGAAAAAGGCAAGTCACAGTTTGCAGGTCCCGAAATCCTTGGCAAGACACTTGGTGTTATTGGTCTTGGTGCAATCGGCAGAATGGTTGCAGTTGCCGCCAACGGTCTTGGTATGAAGATTGTAGGCTACGACCCCTTCCTCAACGATGCAGTAAAAGAACAGCTTCCTTCAGACACAGTTTATGCTGATACTCTTGATGCAGTTTATGAGAGTGCGGATTACATAACACTTCACCTTCCCTGTGTAGCAGATACAAAGGGTATGATAAATGCAGACACCATTGCAAAGATGAAGGACGGTGTACGTATTCTTAACTTTGCTCGTGGTGAGCTTGTTAAGGGTGCTGACCTTGCAGCGGCTATTGAGAGCGGTAAGGTTGCGGCTTACGTAACAGACTTCCCCTCAGACGAGGTAATCGGTCTTCCCGGTGTTACAGCACTTCCTCACCTGGGCGCATCAACACCCGAGAGTGAAGAGAATTGTGCATATATGGCAGCGGTTGAAATTCGTGAATACCTTGAAAAGGGTAACATCAAGAACTCAGTTAACTTCCCCAATGTTGAAATTGAGGCAGAGGGCGAAAGAGTTGGTGTTATTCACCACAATGTACTCAATGTTGTGAATGACATCCTTGGTGCATTTATGAAAAACGGCATTGAAACAAAGGGCTTTAACTCAAAGGCAAAGGGTGATTATGCTTACACACTTGTTGTGGCAGACTCAATCCCTGATGCAGTTGTAAACGCTCTCAATGCTAATGAGGATATTATAAAAGTAAGAAAGATATAACAAAAATGCAGTCCGTTAGGCCTTCATTTTTTAATTTAAAATTATAAATTAAAAATTTAAAATTAAGGGCGCAAGCGCGGATTATAATCAACGCGAAGCGTTCCTTTAATTTTGCATTCTGCATTTTGCATTTTACATTTACGGAATAACATTACCTGCGCTTGAAAAGATTTCGTACCATTCCTGTTTTGTAATGGTGATATCTGCTGCGGCGGCACATTCCAAAAGCCTGTCGGGATTCATTGTGCCTGTAAGTGGCTGCATTTTTGCGGGGTGACGAAGAATCCACGCCATAACAATAGTGTTCTTTGATACACCGTATTTATCGGCTAATTCCTGTAATTTTGCGTTGATTTCGGGGAAGTC
>JAZRFZ010000005.1:0-8396 GCA_045643925.1 Acutalibacteraceae bacterium
ATTTTCTGATTATTCTGCCCGTTCGGGTAATACGTTCATCATCCTTCAATGTGAGATTAACTCCCGTATCGGAATCATTCACCATTGACCTGAATTTGAAAATCCTGAAAACCCTACCATACTGAGTAACTCTCTCCTGCCTGTAAAAAACCGGGCCGGGAGTATCAAGTTTAATAGCTATGGCCGTCACAAGCAGGACAGGTGAAAAAACCAAAAGTCCGAACAGTGAAACAACAATATCAAACACACGTTTCATAAAAAGCTGTAATCTGTGTGATTTGAGTCTGTCGTAATATGGTTTGATTGCATCTGTCTGCATATTTTCAGGTAACTCTTCCCACTTACACAGCATCATTTTACCTCTTTATCAATATACTTCTTTACCACTTCTTTGAAACAAGCACACACGCGCTCAACATCTTCATCAGTGAGCTTTGTGTACAAAGGAAGTGTTATTTCATTTTCAAAAAATTTATAAGCATTAGGATAATCCTTTATATCAAATCCCAAATCTTTATAAGCCGTCATCATAGGCAAAGGCTTATAATGAACATTGGTGGAAATACCCATTTCGCTCAATTCATTGATTATACTGTTGCGTTGTTCAAGTGTAATTCCCGGAACTCTTGTTATGTACAGATGTCCGGAGCTCACAGAGTTTTCTGTAATATGATTCAGACGGAACACGCCCAACTCATCACACATTTTATTGTACTTCTGAATTATTGAAACTCGTCTTGCCAACAAATCGGGGTATCTTTCCAACTGTTTGAGTCCGATTGATGCAGTTATATCGGTCATATTGTATTTATACCAAGGTCCGATAACATCGTATTCCCACGACGAATTATGTTCTTTGTGGAAAGCATCCTTAGACTGCCCGTGGAGACTGTACAGCTGATATTTATAATAAAGCTCATCATTATCTATCCCCTCAAAGGTACGCCATGTGGCAGCGCCACCCTCTGCAGTTGTCAGATTTTTAACCGCGTGGAATGAGAAGGATGAGAAATCTGCAATAGAGCCTGTTCTCTTACCGTTACGCAAAGCACCGAATGAGTGTGCACAATCCGCAACAACTGCAACTCTGCCTATTGCTTTCTGCAAATCATTGACAGGTTTAAACAGAGCCTTTTTCTTTTCGCAAACCGAAATCACCTTTGAGTAATCACACACAACACCTGCAACGTCTACAGGAATTACTGCTTTCGTTCGTTCATTTATTGCATCATACAACTTGTCGTAGTCCATTTCAAAAGAATCCTTCTGACTGTCTACCATAACGATTTTCGCACCGACGTGATACACAGGTGATGCAGTTGCCGTATATGTATAGGCCGGAACAATCACTTCATCACCGGGACCTATTCCGAGAACGCGCAGATTCAATTCCAAAGCTGCCGTTGCAGAATTAAGGCAAACAACTCTTTGTGTGTTGCAGTATTCAGCAAGATTTTTTTCCAGTTCCTTTGTACGTGGACCTGTGGTTATCCAACCGGAGCGAAGTGTTTCGCACACCGCAAGTATTTCTTCCTCACCAATATCCGGAGGACAAAAAGGAATTAATTTCATTTTGGCACCTACTTTTACACTTGTGTCAAATTTCCGTCAGAGGATATTTTGTAAACCTTTTGGCAATAATCCAAAAGACTCTCTCTGTGAGTTGTGAGTATTCGTATCTGAAACTCATTACAACCCATTATATTTTCAAGCACCCTTGCTTCGGTTTCACCGTCAAGAGCAGAGGTTGCTTCATCCATCAAAAGTAATTGCGAATTTCTCAGAAGGGCTCTTGCAATAGCAAGTCGCTGAAGCTGACCCTGAGAAAGGTTTGCACCCTGTTCACTTATTGGAGTATTTATTCCCTCGGGCAAGGTTTCCACGAAATCATAAAGCTCCGCTTTTTTTAGAACATCTGTAAGTTCATCGCAAGAAGCGTTGTTTTTAACTGTAACCAGATTATCCTTCACTGTACCCGAAAAAGCATTTATTGTTTGCGGGACATAAGAACAAAAGCGCCGAGTGCTGTCGGAAATAATCAATCTGTCACCGTCATCAGATTCAATGTAAATCTGTCCTTCGGTAGGTTTTATTATCCCTAAAATCAACTTAAAAAGCGTAGTCTTACCTTCACCGGAAGGTCCTACAAAAGCCACTACATCACCTGAACATAAGCTGAACGAAACATTCTTTAAAACAGGTGTTTTCATTTCATCATACTTAAATGTTACATTCTCAAAAACAAGCCGAAACTTCTTATTTTGAATTTTATTAAGTAGTTTGATTGCTTTATCTCTGTCAGCGTCCCTTTCTTCCTCGAAATCTGTGATTTCCATAATCCTGCCTGCAGAGGTTGCAATAGAAATACTACTTGGCGCTAACGCTGCCAATGAACCAAATGAAGCGGTAAGGGAACCCGAAATCTGCAAAAACAATGTCATCGTTCCGTAAGTTATGGCACCTTGCCACAGTCTGTAAACTCCCCAACCGTAACAAGCATAAGAAACCACGAGCCCCACAAGCGAAAGACAAATTGTCATAAATATGCTGAATTTATCAAATGATAATTTCACTTTACGGTAATTATCAAGAGTCATTTTAAATTTCTCAATGTAATCTCGTGTTAGGTCAAAGGCTTTGATAACCTGTAAATTCTGAACTGATTCTTCGGAGTAGGATAAAATCTTACCGTTCAATTCTCGGGTTTCTTTGCTGTATTTACGAATGGTCTTAACAAGCATCCTCGAAGAAAGGAACAGAACAGGGGCACTCAGCAGTGCAAGAAGAGCCATTGTTTTATCATAATACAACACAACAAACAGTGAGCCGAAAAATTGAAGCGACCTTGTAAACACGCTCGGTATGAAGGAAACAACGGCGGACGCAATAGCAGAAACATCATTTTCCAATCTGTTAAGTAAATCACCGGAATGAAATTTGCTTATATCCGTCCAATTTGCTTTCAACACATGAGAGTAAATATCTTCTCGAATCTCGTTATGAACCTTACTGCCGATAACAGAAGTAATCCAAGAGGAAAGACCCTGAAACATTATTTGAAACACGGCAAAGCCTATCAAAAAAGCTACCGCAGGAACAAGCTCTTTGGGACTGTGGGAAACAACCGCATCAATAAGATGTTTGGTTGATACAGAAATTCCCAAAGACAGTACCGTAACCACAACGCCAAGGAATATGTAAAGAAGAAGTGTGAGTTTGTAATTTAAAATAATGCGTACAAGCCATTTCCATTCAACAATCATATTTTTAAGCAGTTCTTTAAAATCCTTTGAACGCTTCACTTTCTCACACTCCCCTTTCATTTTTTATTTCTGTGTCCTTTTTTTCTTTTTACCTTTTCCGTAATCTGAACCATAACCGTAGCCATATCCGTAGCCGTAACCGTAGCCATAACCATAGCCGTAACCGGTTATTCCGTTAACTGCACCATTAAGCACACATCCAAGAATACTGGTATCGGTAGAAATAAGATTATTGATTGTGCTTTTGATTCTTGAAATACGTACAACATCCTGATAAATAACATATATCGCCGCATCAGACGCTTGTGAAATAAACATAGCGTCAGAGATAAGTCCGCTTGGTGGTGTATCTATAAGAATATAATCAAATTCATCACGCAGCTCGTTAAAAACATTTTTCAGTTTACGTGAGAAGAATTTCTCATCACTATCTGAAAGCGGCACCATAAAGTACAAGTTGTAATTTTTGATATGTGCTAATTTATATTTATCGGTAACTGTATCAAACTCAAGTGTATTTTCATCTATACCAAGGAGTGACAATACGCTGGGATTTCTCACATCGCCATCAACAAGTAAAATCTTTTTGCCATACTCCACAAGCGAAAGAGCCAAGTTGGTTACTATGGTAGTTTTACCTTCACCAGGCACAGAGCTTGTAACCATTATTACCTTTTCATCCTCTTTGAGTGTAGATACCATAACGTTTCTCATTACCCTGAAGGACTCCGTGAAGCCTGAATCCATCTGCGGATTGGTATAGATAAGGCTTTCAGGCTTCTGCTTGGAATATTTTTTCTGAGATATGCGGGGAATCGCAGCAAGAGTTTCGAGATTGAGCTCCTGCTTGATATCCCTCTTAGTTTTAATCGTCTTACGCTGAATAACATAGATGAATATTACCACAAGACCAAATGCACAACCGAGAATAATTCCGACCATAATTTCCGCCTTGTAATCAATGGGGTTTGACGGAGACGTCGGTACAGATGGCATTGTAATCATCTCAAATTTGATATTACCCACTACATGCTTCGCAACAGAAGGATAATTTTCAATGGACGACATAAGCACATCGTAAGTCAACTGAGGCTCGCTACCCGTTGCTACTATGGTGAACATGTTTGAGCTATCCACAACCTGAGCACTCAAGCTTACGGGGAAATGCTCTAAATCCAAGTCCTCACACACCGCATCTTGAAGAAGATTGCTGGAAAGAATATACGGGAAAGTTGAAGAAAGCTGAGAAGCTGTACTTGTGTCGTAGTAGAAGGAGTAAACGGATATACCGCCTAATTCTGCCGAAGCGTTTTGTGTGCTTACAGTAACAGTGGCAGTTGCTTTATAAACAGGCTTATATTCCGTTTTTGCCATAACAACCTTAATACCTGCCACAGCAATCGCCACAACAACACACAACCACCAAAATTTGCGGATGCCTTTTATAATATCGCTGAGATATATTTTTACATAAGTTTCTTTAGTGTTATTAACACCAGTTCTATCCGAATGATTCATTTTTTATCTCTTTCTTACGCTTTAAAAATTGTTGTAATTGCCGTACTTACCATATTTGCCGTACTTACCATATCTGCCATAGCGGCCATACTGCACACTGTGGTCATTACCCGAGAAGAAGAATGGTGTGAATTTGGGATACACATCATTAAGGATACAACCCATAAAGTTTTTGCTCACAGTATTGATAACAGAAACTGCATCGTTAATCACAGGAGTAGCAACACAATCTGTTCGTACAACCAATAATGTTTCATCTGCAAATGATACAACATTTGTGACCGTAGCATCCGCTGAAAAAGGCGGAGTGTCAATAATAATATAATCCGCATTGTTTTTGAGTGCGTCAATAAATTTCACTGCTACACCAGTTTCAAACCACTTGTGATAATCGTCGTATTTTTTAGTATTTACCGCCAGATACAAGGGTAATTTCTTTGACTTCTTTAACTTAAAATCTTCAAAAGTAATTGTCTGCTCGAGCAAATTACCAATCTCACTGTTCTCGCTGTATTTCTGACCAAATATTTTATAAAGAGCGGGTTTTTTACCATCGAAATCCACAAGTACAACACGGTGACCTCTGTTAGCAAGTGCGACGGCAATATTTGCGGCACAAGTAGATTTACCTTCATTTTCTGAAACACTCGAAATTGCAAATACCTTGCTTCCTCTTACATTCTGTGAATATTCTGCTTTTGCAGCAATCTTGTTGAAACTTTCCGTAAAATGCAAACTGATAAATGCATTACTTCCTATCAACAAACCTTTTTTCTTTTTCTTGAGTCTTTCTTTGAGTGAATAATGCTTCTTCTCATGTGAAATAACTCCCACAAGCTTTGCATCAACCTTGTCATCAAATGACTCTTCATTTTTCACAGTATCTCTTGTGATGGACAATGCCACAATCGCAAACAGTGCAAGAGTCATACATCCCATAACTACAAGACCCTGATTTTCGTATGATATAGAGTTTGAGGGGTTCTGTGGCATTGAAGGCATTCGAAGAACACTCATTTTAGCATTCTCGAAAACATTGCCGGTAATTTCAGGGTAAACCTCAAGCACCGCTGACAGCAGTTCGTATGAATTCTGTGGGTCATCAGATGACACCGAAATCTCAATAAAGTTAGTAGATGACACTACCGATGCCGAAATATTTCCGTTGAATCCATCCTTACCTGCAAAATCTGCCGCCTTTTTCTTCATCGTAGAGTCCATAAACACGTTAGACAAAACATTGGCAACCTCACCGGACACTGTGTAGTTGGCATAGGAACCTGAACCCGCATTTGAACCAACACTCACAACCAGCATTGCAGTTGATTTGTATTCGGGCTTATAAACGCTATGAGATGCAATGAATATACCCATATACCCCATAAGCGCCGCAAGAACAACAACCCAGATATTCCTGAGTACATCCTTGAAGATGCTGTGCCACTCTATTGTAATAATTTTTTTATCCATACTATCAGTTCCCAACAACAACCGTAAGAACGGTGTGTCCCCTTAAATTATCTTCATCTGTCACATAATAGTGAACAGTGTATGTTCCTTCTTTGCTTGTATTTATATCAGACTCAATTTTAACTGAATCCTTCAAATCATTTTGTTTTGAGTCGGTAGCGCTTACAATCATACCCGGCAAATTAAGTTTAGAACCTGTTTTAACATAAACCAGATAATCCTTAAGCTCGATAACCGGAGCAGAAAGTTCACGATCTTCGATGATAAGCGGAATTTCCAACTCGGAAACATCACCCTTTTTGTTTGAAACCGTAACATTTATAGAGAATACACCGGCTACAGATTTTGTGTAATTTTCCGAAGTTATGATTACCTGCTTGGAAATATCACCATCGATGCAATCCTCAGCAGTAACTGCATTTGCAAGATTGATTCTCTCGTATATTGAATAACATGTGGATTCAGTAAGACCAAATTTGGGTGATTGGTAATCCTTGTACTTTATCTTTCGTGATTTTTTAGCAACATGGTTGTCGTTATCACAGACTGCATAAGTAACCTTACACACACCATCGTCGATGAAGTTAGACACAGACTCCACAATTACCTTGTCTGTGATATCTTTATCCTTTTCATCATAAGCGGTAACTCCCTTGAGCAACTCCTCGTCACCCGCATTAAGACTTACCTCTAACACATTTGAATCAATGCTTATAACAGGTATCGTTTTATCAGCAAGAACCACGTTCTCAACGTACATACCACCAAATACAACACTGATTACGATAAAAAGAATTACTATACATATTCGCAAAAGTCTCATACCGAAACTCCTTAGTTAATTTTTTGATTATTGAGAAGCTTATAGGGATTCCCCTTAAAAAGCAGATCTGCGTACTGCTTTGAATAAAGCTCATTTACCATTTCGTAGGCATCTGTCATATTCGGAGTCCTCATCCTGGGACTGTGCGCATCACTTGCAACAAAATCCGCAAGACCCTTAACAAGAATTTCGTGAGCACATCGATGAGCGTCTGCACCGAACTTACCGGTCACACTACCCTTGTTTATTTGTACAAGGCATCCCATATCCTTCAATCGTCTGACAGAATCACAATCCTCATTAACAAAGGCATAGCGTTCAGGATGAGCAACCACAGGTACGAACCCCTCGACAACCACCTGCTGAAGCTTCACAAAAACCGATGCAGGGTGCTCATAAAAATCAAACTCAATAAGAGGATAAATCGAATCATTAAGTGTAATCAGTTTACCCGATTTAAGAAGATTAACAAAATCCCCTGCCCCGAAAATCTCACACCCGGGATAAACCTTGATTTTTGACCCGGAAGCAATAAGTTTTTCATTAAGATGTCGAACACACTCTTTGTAATCGAACTCATAATCAACATCAAATATACCCGGAACATTACTGTGAGGTGTGGCTATAATCGCGGTAGTGCCATTACTCTCGGCAACGTCTGCCATTGCAAGGGATGTTTCCATATCTTCCGCACCGTCATCAACACCGCATAGTATATGACAATGAATATCAATCATAGCGCACCTCCTTATACTATTCCATTCTACTCTAATTTATATATTACTACATATTACATTATAATGTCAACAAAATTCACTTAAATAAGTGTGTTTTCGGGTATATTTTTTCAAATAAATACCCCAAAACAAAAAATCCCTGAAAACCTTGTAAAATCAAGGCTTTCGGGGATTTTAAAATACAAATATTTTTATTGTTTTTGTTAAATTATCTCAAAAGATTGGAGCATTTCCAAAAACTCAGCAACATCGGTGGTTGCGGTATCGGAATCAATGCCGTATTCATTCATAAGAGCAGTCACAAGACCGTCCTTTTCAATGCCTTTTTCGATGTTTTCCCACAGGAATTTTCCACTTTCCGTGAGCATAAAAATGCCGTTATACTGAAAAACTGTTTCGCCGACGGGAATGAGCATATGCTCCCCTGCAACACTTCTCAAAATGACCTGTTTTTTAATTTCCATTATCAATACCAAGCCTTTCTACTTCGTTTTTCATAAGCTGTGCAATACGCTCCGTCATACGGCACACATATTCGGGAACAGCTGAAAAATCACCTGTTTCCGTATAGCAAGCGGCGGCACA
>JAZRFZ010000006.1:0-5784 GCA_045643925.1 Acutalibacteraceae bacterium
GCAGCTTGTGAAGAAATGGGCGTAGAGTACGCTCAGAAGACTCAGATCCCCGAGTCAAAGGACTGCTACGACGCAGCTGTTGAGCTCGTTGAGGTTGATGGTTGTAACATTATCTTTGCTGACAGCTTCGGTCACGAGTCATTCCTTCTTGACGCAGCAAAGAAGTATCCCGATGTACAGTTCTGCCACGCTACAGGTACACAGGCTCACACAGCAGGTGTTGCTAACTTCCACAACGCTTTCGCATCTATCTACCAGGGCAGATATCTTGCAGGTGTTGCTGCAGGTCTCAAGCTCAACGAGATGATCGATGCAGGTAAAATCACTGCTGACCAGGCTAAGATGGGTTATGTTGGTGCTTTCACATTTGCAGAGGTTATGTCAGGTTACACATCCTTCTACCTTGGCGCAAAGTCAGTTTGCCCCTCCGTAACAATGGATGTTAAGTTCACAGGTTCTTGGTACGACGAGCAGAAGGAAAAAGAGGCTGCAGAGGCTCTCATCGCAGGTGGTTGCGTTCTTATCAGCCAGCACGCTGACTCAATGGGTGCTCCCACAGCTTGTGAGGCTAAGGGCGTTCCGAACGTTTCCTACAACGGTTCAACTGTTGCTGCTTGCCCCAACACATTTATCGTTTCTTCAAGAATCGACTGGACACCTTACTTCAAATATATGATCGAGTGTGTACAGAACGGTACTGCTATTGACACAGACTACACAGGTACTATCGAGACAGGCTCTGTTGTTCTTACAGACATCAACGAAAAGGCTGCTGCTCCCGGCACTGCTGAAAAGCTTGCAGATGTTAAGGCTAAGCTCCTTGACGGTTCTCTCCAGGTATTTGATACTGCTAACTTCACAGTAGAAGGCAAGAAGCTTGATTCTTACCTTGCTGACGTTGACACAGATGCAAACTTCGAGAAGGATACAGAGGTTATCGAAAACGGCGTATTCTACGAGTCAAAGCATCGTTCAGCTCCTTACTTCGACGTAAGAATTGACGGCATCACTCTTCTTGACGAGGCTTACTAATTAACACTTTAGTCTGGGGACGAGGCTAACCCCTCGCCTCAGACTAATTTTGAAGAAAGGGCTTTGATATAGGCAAAACCTTTTCTTGAAAATTAGTGCTCACAACACAGGAACGGAGGTTAAACGTGACTAAACAACCTGCTATTGAGTTAAAAAACATAACAAAAACTTTCGGCAAGGTAGTTGCCAACAAAAACGTAAATCTTACTGCATATCGCGGCGAGATTCTTTCTATTCTTGGCGAAAATGGAAGTGGTAAGACTACTCTTATGAATATGATTTCGGGTATTTACTTCCCCGATGAGGGTCATATTTACATTGATGAAAAAGAGGCTTCCATCACTTCCCCTAAAGATGCTTTTAAGTACAAAATCGGTATGATTCATCAGCATTTCAAGCTTGTTGATGTTTTCAGTGCTGCAGAAAATATTGTGCTTGGTATTGAGGATGGAAAGTACAACCTTAAGGAATCCACCAACGAAATCAAGAAAATCAGCAAACAATACGGCTTTGACCTTGACCCCGACAAAAAGATTTACACCATGTCTGTTTCCGAAAAGCAGACTGTAGAAATCATCAAGGTGCTTTACCGTGGTGCGGATATTCTTATCCTTGACGAGCCTACTGCTGTGCTTACCCCTCAGGAAACTGAAAAGCTGTTCAGTATTCTTCGTCGTATGCGCGACGACGGCAAATGTATTATCATCATTACCCACAAGCTCCACGAGGTGCTTTCTCTTTCCGACAGAGTTTCTGTTCTCAGAAAGGGTGAATATGTAGGTACAGTCAACACCGCTGAAACAAACGAATCACAGCTTACCGAAATGATGGTTGGCAAAAAGGTTGACCTTAACATTCAGCGCGATGAACCGAAAAACACAGAGGAAAGACTTACCGTAAACAGCATCACCTGTGTGGACAGAATGGGAGCAACCGTTCTCGACAATGTATCATTTACGGCAAGGAGCGGTGAAATCCTGGGTGTTGCAGGTATTGCAGGTTCAGGTCAGCGTGAGCTTCTTGAATCCATCGCAGGTCTCCAGAGGCTCGAATATGGTGATATTTTCTACTTCGACCCCAAGACAGGCAAAAAAGAAAGTCTTCGCGACAAAACTCCTCTGCAAATACGCCATATGGGTGTGCGTCTTTCCTTCGTTCCCGAGGACAGACTTGGTATGGGTCTTGTTGGTAATATGGACATCGTTGACAATATGATGCTCCGAAGCTACACCAAAGGAAACTCATTCTTCCTTAAGCGCAAACAACCCAAGGACCTGGCAATGAAAATCATCAATGACCTTGAAGTTGTAACCCCCGGTGCAAACACACCAGTTCGCCGTCTTTCCGGCGGTAACGTGCAAAAGGTTCTTGTTGGTCGTGAGATTGCCGCATCTCCCACAGTGCTTATGGTTGCCTACCCTGTGCGCGGACTTGATATAAACTCATCCTATTTGATATACAATCTGCTCAACGAGCAGAAGGAAAAAGGTGTTGCCGTTATCTTTGTCGGCGAGGACCTTGATGTTCTCCTTGAATTGTGCGACAAAATTATGGTTATCGGTTCGGGTAAAATTACAGGTATTGTTGATGCCCGTACCACCACCAAGGAAGAAATCGGTCTGCTTATGACTAAATCAAAAGACGATGGAAAGGAGAACGCAAATGGCTAAAAAAACAGAAAATAAAATCCACGAGCCTCTTTTCCGCGTAGTTAAGCGTGATGATATGCCCCAATGGAAGGCGTGGATTATCCGTGGATGCACAATTTTGCTCGGATTTCTTGTTGTAGGTTTCCTTTCAATGGCAGTTACACAAAAAAGCCTTGGCGAAACATATAACATTATGTTTTCAGGTGTTTTCGGCAGACTTTTAGATGGTTATACAACAATGTTGTGGAAATACCTTCAGGAAATTGCGATTCTCCTGTGCCTTGCTCTTGCTCTTACACCTGCCTTCAAAATGAAGTTCTGGAACTGCGGTGCCGAGGGACAAGCCCTTGTGGGTGGTCTTGCAACAATATTCTGTATGATTGAATTCGGCCCCACACTCTCCTACCCCGCACTTATCACGGTAATTATTATTTCAAGCGTACTTGCCGGTGCTATATGGGGCGTTATTCCCGCTATATTCAAGGCTTTGTTCAACACTAACGAAACACTTTTCACTCTTATGATGAACTACATAGCCACACAGGTTATTGCTTACTATGTTTACATCAAGGGTGGTGGCTCAAACGTTATCAACCCCGTAGAATACGGTAACTTCCCCACAGTAGGCAACAACGATTACTTTGTAAACATCGTTACAGTTGCCGCTATCACGGTGTTTATGTACATTTATCTGAGATTCAGCAAACAGGGTTATGAAATCGCCGTTGTTGGTGAAAGCCAGAACACAGCGCGTTACGTTGGCATCAACGTTAAAAAGGTTATTATCCGCACTATGCTGATTTCAGGTGCTTTGTGCGGTGTATCAGGTATGCTCCTGGTTGCAGGTAAGGACCACAGTATCAACATAAACCTTGTTGGTGGTCAGGGCTTCACCGCAATTCTTATGTCCTGGCTCGGTCAGTTCAATCCCTTTATTATGGTCATTATGACCGCTATTGTTGTTTTCCTCAGATTGGGTGTTGCCAAGGTTGCTGACACATCCTTGCTCAATTCATCCTTCTCCGAAATCATTGTCGGTATCGTTATTTTGATGCTTGTTGGTTGCGAATTCTTTATTCAGTATTCCATCAAGTTCCGTCATAGCAAAAAGGAGGTTAACGCATGATTATTCAATTTATTTGCCGTGCTATTCTCCTTGGTGTACCGCTTCTTTACGGCTCAACCGGTGAAATCGTTACAGAAAAAGCAGGTCACCTTAACCTTGGTATCCCCGGTATTATGTACGTTGGTGCTATCAGTGGTGTTGTAGGCTCATTCCTCTACGAAAACTCTTGCGGTAATGATATTGCAAATATGAATCCTTTCCTTGCAGTTATCATCCCCTTGATATGCTCTATTGCAGGTTCAGTTATAATGGGCTTGATATACAGCTTCCTGACTGTTACGCTTCACGCTAACCAGAATGTTACGGGTCTTGCCCTTACAACAATGGGTATCGGTTTGGGTAACTTCCTCGGCGCTTCACTTATCAACATTACAGAAAGTGAGCTCCCCTCAATCGCACTTACCAAAACAAGCTCCTTCTTTTCAACCAAGCTTCCGTTTGCAGATGATTTGGGATGGTTCGGTGAACTTATTTTCTCGCACGACTTCCTTACTTATCTGGCTATTGTAATCGCTATAATTGTTTCACTTGTTCTTAACCGTACCAGAATCGGTCTTAATCTCCGCTCTGTGGGTGAAAACCCCGCTACCGCTGACGCAGCAGGTATCAATGTTATCAAATACCGCTATGCAGCAACCTGTATAGGCAGTGCTATTGCAGGTCTTGGTGGACTTCAGTATGTTATGGCTTATGCAAGTGGTGTGTGGTCAAACAACGCTTTCGGTGACCGCGGTTGGATGGCTATTGCCCTCGTTATCTTCGCTCTCTGGAAGCCTTCAATGGCAATCGTAGGCTCAATCCTCTTTGGTGCGCTCTGCAATGCCAACAACTATATCCCCGGTCTTGGTACCGAAACTCAGGAGCTTTTCAAAATGCTTCCTTACATCGTTACAATCGTTGTTCTTATTATCACAAGTATGCGTAAGAAGAGAGAGCATCAGCCCCCTCAGAACTTAGGTCTCAACTACTTCAGAGAAGAACGATAAAATTCCATAAACACAAAGAAAAGGTGCATCGGACTCTTTCCGATGCACCTTTTTTAGGGGATTTATTTCAATGTAGATTATTCTTCTGTATAAACTGTAACGACAGTTGTAGGCTCAAAAGCTTCTGTAACAGGCTCTGTTGTAACTTCAACAATTACAGGAGCCAAATCCGCCTTCTGTATGTCGTTCATTTGAAGCGTTGTTGTGCTTTCCTGTGTGCTCACTTCTGTACTTAGCTCGGTACTTGTCTGAGACTCTGTTTCGGGAACAGGGGCAGTTGTGAGTGGTGGAGCAACCTTATCCACAACCTTACAACTAAGGCCTGTTGCATCATACGAACTCATTGTGTAGCCATAAAAAGCCTTGACTGTGTACTGATATGTTGTGTTAAGCTTAACATCTGCGTCCACATAAGATGTGGCATCTGTCACCGTTGCAATACGTGTCCAATACTTTGCACCTGCAAGCTTGTGATAAACATAGTAGCCTGTTGCGCCTTCAATCTTTGACCAGTTCAAGGTAACCTTTTTTGCCGACGATGAAACTGTCAACAGTTCAGGTGTTGCAATACATCTGAGCACCTTACCTTCTGAATCAAAACCGCCGAAAACCTTGCCCGCTGCAGAACGAACTGTGTATCTGTAATAGGCACCGCTTTTAACATTCTCGTCAGTGTAGCTGTTACCCTTTACTGTTTCAAGGTAAGTCCAATACTTTTCACCTGCACCACGGCGATAGATTCGATATTCTGTAGAACCCTTAAGTGAATCCCATTTAATTGTAATACCTGTTGAATCATTTGCCGCAGAAGTCATTTTGGGAGTACCAAGATAAAGCTGCTTTATACCTGCAACGTCATAGGAGCTGACAACGTTACCCTTGAAGGCTCTTATTCTGTAGCTGTAGGTGCTACCTGTTTCCACTTCCTTGTCAACAAAGGTTGTGTTAGTGCTTTTATTAAGGTCTGCATAACGCTCCCAGTTGCCTGAGT
>JAZRFZ010000007.1:0-2165 GCA_045643925.1 Acutalibacteraceae bacterium
CTGCCTGAAATTATCACTATTCGACTTCATTGTAAGTCGGTAAACACCAACCACAACATTCTTTTCTCTGCCTACATCATAACTGTCACTATCATAAGAATAGTAACCTGATTTTTTGAGCACTCTGTCTGCAATAAAATCTTTTCTTGTTCTGTTTGAGTCAACTATAACAGCAATAAGAGTTTCGGGAACATCCTTATAGTTTGCCAACAACTGCTTTGTATCTTTAGGAAGACAGTAACCACCATAACCAAAAGAGGGGTTATTGTACTGTTCACCAATTCGTGGGTCAAGACAAACGCCATCAATAATCTGCTTAGTGTCAAGGCCTTTCATCTCAGCATAGGTATCAAGCTCGTTGAAGAAAGAAACTCTGAGGGCAAGGTAAGTATTTGCAAAGAGCTTAACTGCCTCTGCTTCGGTAAAGCCCATGTATAGAACATCAACATTCTCTTTCAATGCTGACTCCTGCAAAAGCCCTGCAAAGTCCTTTGCAGCCTGAACCAAAGCTTCGTCACCGAGGTCAGTACCCACAACAATCCTTGATGGATAAAGGTTATCGTACAAAGCCTTGCTTTCACGAAGGAACTCGGGGCTGAAAATTATATTTTTACTGCCTGTTTTTTCACGAATGCGAGTTGTATAACCTACGGGAACAGTTGACTTTATAACCATAATTGCATCGGGATTGTACTCCATAACCAAATCCACAACGCTTTCAACTGCAGAAGTATTGAACTCATTAAGTTCAGCATCATAATTGGTGGGAGCTGCAATGATAACGAAGTCTGCATCACTGTAAGCCTCTTTTGCATCAAGTGTAGCCTTTAAATTAAGCTCCTTTTCGCGAAAATACTGTTCAATTTCATTATCCTGTATAGGTGAAACTCTGTTATTTATCATCTCAACCTTTTCAGGGACAATATCCACTGCAACAACACTATATTTCTGTGACAAAAGAGTTGCCATTGACAATCCTACGTAGCCTGTACCAGCAACTGCTATTTTTATATCTTTCTTCATATTACTCACAACTAAATCCTCGTTTATCTGTAGTTCTCGATTGTTTTTTTGCCTTCAACAAAAAGTTTATATATATACACAAGGGAATAATCTTTATGGATTTTTGAATTACGCCATGCGTAGTAAAGAAATATAAGCGGATAAAGTTTCGGGAAAGCTGTTCTATAAACCATTCCCCTATCCACAAAGAATTTATCATTTACACCCTCGAACCAAGTTGAATGTGAATCATCTACGTCACCAAGACAGAATGTATGGCTGTAAAGTGTAAGCCCCGAATCAAGACATTGTTTAAGGAAAATTGAATCCTCACCACTGCTGAACTCGGCACCGCCACCAAACAGAAGAGAATACATCACACGCTCTCTCAATATTGCTTTGCGCCTCACGGAAATAAGCACAGCACCATAGCGCATCGAATTGAAAGCACAACGCTTCTTACAAACCGTATTATTGCGGTGACCACCAATATTCTTAGATGAATTAACAAGATTTATGTTAAAGCAGATAAGGTCGGCATCTTTATAATCATTAAATGCATTTAAAACACCTTGAGTATAGCCGTCAACATACTGTATATCATCGTCGGCAAAGAGAATAATATCAGCATCCGAGTGCAATATGCCTGTGTTTCGGCTTAATCCGACACCCCTATCAGTCATTGAAATCCATTTAATTTTGTGTCCCTTGTAGTCAAACTCCGCAACCTCGTTTCTGTCGCATTGATTGACAACAACCGCATCACACTGAATATTCATTTTATCAAGCAGGGAATAATCCACCTGATTCATAGTAGAAACTATAACCTGTAATCGCATTTAAATCACGTCCTCAATCAATGAGATTATGTTTTTGTATGTAATATTTCTATCAAACTTTTCTTGTGCAAGCTTTGATGAATTTTCACCCATCTGTTTTTTGAGTGCTTTATCGTTATAAATTTTTTCAATAGCATCGGCAACCGACTGAGCATTACCACTTTCGCAGTTGATACCGCAATTATAATCCTCGATAAGCTTACGGTATTCGGATGAATTCTGTGTATTTATTACAGGCACCCCTGCCATCGCATAATCAGAAACCTTGTTGATAATTGATGCAACAGATTTGCCCACAATGGGATTAACAGCTACGTCACAAGC
>JAZRFZ010000008.1:0-8071 GCA_045643925.1 Acutalibacteraceae bacterium
CATTGTTATAAGAAACATCCTGTACAACCTTTGAAAGGAATTCAATATCACAAGGATATTTGCCCTCCTCAACCAAATCGCCAAGGAGCTCGCAGAGTATTCTGCGGAAATACTCGTGACGAGGGTATGAAAGGAAGCTTCTTGAGTCTGTAATCATACCAACAAACTTTGAAATAACGCCAAGATTCATAAGGGTCTGCATCTGTGTGCGCATACCGTCATAGTTATCATTGAACCACCATGCGGAGCCGAACTGAATTTTTGACTCTGCCTCGTCACTCTGGAAGTTGCCAAGCATTGTACCGAGAACGTAGTTGTCCTTGGGGTTAAGAGTGAACAATACAGTCTTGGGAAGTCTGTATTCTGTGTTCATAGCATCAAGAAGTCTTGAAAGATTTACTGCAATTTCATAGTCCGCAACTGAATCATAGCCTGTATCAGGGCCAAGCTTTTTAAACATTACACCGTTGTTGTTGCGCATAGCACCGATGTGGATTTCCATACCCCAACCAAGGCGGGCATATTCATTTGCAAGGAAAAGCATAAGCTCGGTTTTATACTTATCAACCTCGGGTGTGGTAAGCTCCTCGCCTGCAAGTCGCTTTTTGTAAATAGCGTTAAGCTCGTCCTCACCTGCTCTGTTATAGGGCACGTAGGTAAAAGCGTGGTCAGATGCACGGCAACCCATTTCCTTGAAGAATTCAATTCGTGAAAGCATAGCAGCCTTAAGCTCTGTAAAGGACTCCACTTTTTTGCCCATTACGCTTTCAAGCGCCTGTACCCACTCACAATAACCGGGAAGTTCAATACCAAGTGCTTTATCGGGGCGGAATGCAGGAAGAACCTTACACTTGAAGGACTTATCCTCTGCAAGAAGCTTATGATATTCAAGTGTGTCTGCTGCATCGTCTGTTGTGCAAACAAAATTAACGTTGCTCTTTTCAATAAGCTCACGGGGTGTGAAGCCACCTGCTTTGATTTTGGCATTTGCCTTTTCCCAAATCTCATCACAAGTAGCGGGTGAAAGGGGCTCATATATGTCAAAATAACGCTGTAATTCAAGGTGAGTCCAATGGTAAAGTGGGTTACCTATAAGGTTAGGCATAGCACTTGCCCACGCCTTGAATTTTTCATAAGGTGATTTGTCACCTGTAATATATTCCTCGCTTATACCGCAGGAACGCATACCACGCCATTTGTAATGGTCGCCCGCAAGCCAAAGATATGCAATATCTTCGGGAGTTTTATTCTCATAAATCTCCTTGGGCTGTAAGTGGCAATGCCAGTCAAAAATGGGGGTGTTTTCACAAGCAGCATATAATTTCTGTGCAGTTTCGGTAGAAAGGAGAAAATCCTTATCCATAAATTTTTTCATTATATAGCCTCCCACTAAAAATCAAAGCTTAATCTTGAACACAAGCTTGTGGGCAGTGTCGGCAGAGTCATTCTTTCTGCAGGGTGCGTGGGCATCCTGAGGGAAGAATACTGCAAAATAGCCTTTTTTCAGCTCAAAGAACTGACCGTTTTCCGCATCCATAAATGCAATGTCGCAGCCCTCCTTGAAATCCTCGGTTATGTTACATTCGTCAGTAATTGCCCAACCGAAGTTTTCAGCGCCCTCAACCATAACCTGCACATCGGCATACTCTCTGTGCGCCTCGTACTTAAGAGGATTGTCGGGATTCACGGTGTATGTAGCAACATTGCACCAAGCATTGTCACCATCAATATCAATTCTGCCCTCTTTGAAGGGAGCTTTTAAAAATTCTTTGTAAACCTCTTCAACCTTTTCAAAGCCCTTAAGACCCCCAAAATAGAGGCTCATATTTTCAACCTTATCGTAAATCATTAGTCTGCCTCACCAAGCATAAGCTTTCTTTCTCTTTTTTCTGATTCAGGAAGTGTGTAGTTGTAAAGCGCTGTCCAAACAACTATTGCTATAAAGGTTATTGGAATAAACCAGAACATACTTGTAATTTCAAAGTTTACAACCTGACCGAGAAGACTTCCGAGGAAGCTGTCCATAAGTGTGCCGATAGTGATATCACCGTCAAGGAAGGGCTGTGCCACAGCCTTGAAGGTAGCGGGCATCATAAAGCTGAAGCCAAAGCCTGCAAGTGCTGAATAAATAACCTTGCGATTATTCTTTGCCGCAAAGGCAAGCACAATGGTAACAACGGCACAGATGATTGCAAGAATACCAAGCACCATAAATGCAAGTGCGGGAGCTATTATTACTTCTATACGCTCCAGAATATCGGAATCGCCGTCACCAAATGATTTTGCAATATCAGAAATCGCGCCCGCAATAGAATTCACGTCACCATAGGCGATATCATAAACAGAAAAGCTTTCACCTATGTGTGAGGGTAATTCACCACTCTCATTGGTCAGCTCGGTAATTGTATCATTACCCTTGTACTGACCCACAAGTGCCAAAATTGAAATTGCAAGAGATTCTACACGAATAGCCACCAAGGGAGTAAAAATGAACATTGCAATTATAGCAACTGCAAGGAGAGCAGTAATTACTTTATAAGCATATTTCATAAGTAACTGTCCTTTCTTTATAGCTTACTTCTTCCAAGAAGAGTTAAGCTGAACTGTTCTGTTGAAAATGGGGTTTTCGGGTGTGGAATCCTTATCCACACAGAAATAACCGTTACGCATAAACTGGAATGACTCAAGCTCTTTTGCATCCCTGATGCTTTCTTCAATAAGGCAATCCTTGAGAACAATAAGTGACTCGGGATTGATAGCACTTACAAACTCATCATCGGGCACACCTGCAGGGTCCTCAACGTTAAAGAGTCTGTCATAGAGTCTTACCTCTGCCTTGAATGCTTTAGGTCCTGCCCAATGGATTGTACCCTTAACCTTTCTGCCGTCGGGAGCGTTACCGCCCTTTGTTTCGGGGTCATAGGTACAGTGGAGAACTGTTACATTGCCTTCATCATCTGTTTCATAAGAATTACAGGTGATGAAATATGCACCCTTAAGACGAACCTCGTTACCGGGGAAAAGACGGAAATACTTCTTAACAGGCTCTGCCATAAAGTCATTACGTTCTACGTAAATTTCCTTACCGAATGTAACTGTCTTTGTGCCAAGCTCGGGCTTATCGGGATGCACCTCAACAGTGATTTCCTCTGTCTGTCCCTCGGGATAGTTATCAATAACAACCTTGATGGGATCAAGGACTGCCATTGCACGGGGTGCTTCGGCATTGAGCTCATCTCTTACACAAGCCTCAAGAAGGCCATAGTCAACAACGCTGTAAGCCTTTGAAACGCCAACCTTCTCAATAAATGTGCGAAGTGCCTTTGCAGGGTAACCACGACGACGCATACCACAGATTGTAGCCATACGGGGGTCATCCCAACCGCTTACAAGGTTATCTGTAACAAGGCGGATATTTCTACGCTTACTTGTAATGCAATAGTTAAGGTTAAGACGAGCAAACTCAATCTGTCTGGGGGGCTCCTCAAAACCAATCTGCTCAATGAACCAGTTGTAAAGAGGTCTGTGGTTTTCAAACTCAAGTGAGCAGAGTGAATATGTTACACCCTCACGAGCATCTGAAAGAGGATGTGCAAAGTCGTAAATGGGATAAACGCACCACTTGTCACCTGTCTGATGGTGGCTTGTGTGCATAATTCTGTAAATGGCAGGGTCACGCATATTCATATTGGGTGATGCCATATCAATCTTTGCACGGAGCACCTTTGCACCGTCGGGGGATTCACCGTCTGTCATACGCTTGAAGAGGTCAAGGTTTTCCTCAACGCTTCTGTCACGGTAGGGGCTGTTCTTACCGGGCTCTGTAAGAGTACCGCGGTATTCACGCATCTGCTCTGCAGTAAGGTCATCAACATAAGCCTTGCCGTCCTTGATAAGCTTGATTGCACACTCGTAAAGGAAATCAAAGTAGCTTGAAGCGTAGAGGCACTCCTCCCACTTGAAGCCGAGCCACTCAATATCCTCCTTGATTGACTCAACATACTCAATATCTTCCTTTGAGGGGTTTGTGTCATCAAGACGAAGGTTACAAACACCGCCGTACTTCATTGCAGTTGTAAAGTCGATGCAGATAGCCTTAGCGTGGCCGATGTGAAGATAACCGTTTGGTTCCGGAGGAAAACGGGTCTGCACACGGGTGTTAACACCCTCTTTTAATTCTTCATCAATAATATCGTGGATAAAATTACCCGGGGTTTCAAAAATTTCTTCCATAATGTATTCTCCTTAAAATAATCAGATAGCGCTGATTACTGCATTTATTCTTTCAATAACCTTATCTTTGCCCAAGAGCTTCATAATTGAGCAAAGGTCAGGCGTATTTCGTCTTGAAGTAACCGCAAGGCGGATTACTGTGGAAACGTCACCAACGTGACCCTTGAAGGCATCGGGAGTTTTCTTGTACTCTTTAACGTTGGGTGTAAATCCGAGAGGCTCACACAAATCCTTAACCTTCTGGAACCAGGCATCCTTATCATCGGCAGGGTCATAAACTGCCTTGTAGCTTTCAAGAATAGCCTTTGCATCTTCACCTGTAATATTTTCGGGGATTTGGAAATCCGCCTCATAATATTCATCAAAAAGATATGAGTAATAGTCCTTAACCTCGCTCCATTTTGCAATATCCTTACGGGGCTTGGGACTCTCGCGGTCAATGTTAACCATATCGCGTGAGCGTGTGGGGTCTGCGGTAAACACCTTGCAGAAATCAGGGTCGTATTTCTCCGCCCACTCTGCAATGCAGTCATATACCTTGTCCGCAGTCATAACAGAAATAACATTTTTGCTTACATCATTAAGTTTAACAAGGTCGAAAAGACATCCGCTGGGACTCATCTTTTTAAGATTGAATGGGAACTTGAAAACATCATCCTTGGGGTTTGCTCTGCGCCAATCCTCAAAGTTTGAGTTAATGAGAGTAAACAGATATTCAAGAATGCTCTCCGTGGGGAAGCCTGCCTCAAAGAAGTAGCTTACTGCAGCCTCGGGGTCCTTACGCTTGGAAATTTTACGCTTGTTGCCGTCGTCCTCGTCAAGCTTCATAACCTGTGAAAGGTGTGCATACTTGGGAACCTTGAATCCGCAAGCCTTGAAAATGGCAATGTGCTTAGGCACACTTGAAAGCCATTCCTCAGCACGGATAACATGAGTTGTTCTCATAAAGTGGTCATCGCAAACATGTGCAAAGTGGTATGTGGGAATACCGTCTGACTTGAGAAGAACCTCATCAATAACATTCTCGGGCATTTCAATTTTGCCACGAATCATATCGTCAAATGCAATTTTCTTTTTCTCGTCACCGTTGGAACGGAAGCGGAGTACATAGGGCCTGCCCTCTTTGAGATTAGCCTCTATCTCCTCTATTGTAAGGTCACGGCAACGTGTATATTTGCCGAAGTAGCCTGTAATGAGTGCACCCTCTTTTTCCTGCTGTGCGCGGATTTCTGTGAGAGTTTCGGCTGAGCAGAAGCAAGGATATGCAAGACCCTGTTCAACAAGCTGCTTTGCAACGATGTGATAAATGCCTGCACGCTTGCTTTGTGTGTAGGGACCATAATTACCTGCCTCGGAATCGAAGCCTGTAACACCCTCGGTGAACTCCATACCGAAATCTTTAAATCCGTCGATAATAGCGGAAACGCCATCGGCAATTTCACGCTTTTTGTCGGTATCTTCAATACGAAGATAAGCCTGTCCGCCGGAAACGTCGGCAGTAAGCACGTTTACAAGTGCGGTATAGAACGCACCAATGTGAAGATAGCCTGTGGGTGAGGGGGCAAAACGAGTAACTCGCGCACCCTCCTTAAGTCCCCTTTCAGGATACTTTTCTTCAAGCTCTGCCACAGTACCCGTAACATCAGGGAACAAGAGCTCTGCTAATTTTTTGTAATCAAAATCCATATCTAAAACTCCAATTCGGGTAAAGCTAAAATTCACAATACCCCAATATATAATTCAACATCTTATTATTGCAGAAAATCGCAAAAGTATCAAGTAGTTTTGTGAAAAAAATACCATATTTAATCAGTATTATATATAAGAAATTTTGTTCAATACCTCTTTTTTTATGAGGAAAAGTGTGGTAAAATTTTTATGTGTTTTTTATTTACAAAGATGAAAATAAATCAGGAAAAGAAAGTGAAAAATAATATGGAAAGAAAGAACAGCAGCATTAAACTGATAAAACGTTTTTTGCCATACTATAAGGCGCACTACAAAACACTTATATTTGACCTGTTTTGTGCGGCGCTCACAACAGTATGCGAGTTGATTTTACCCCTTATTGTGCGCTACATAACGGACGCAGTTATCAAGGATGTTGCCCTGCTTACTACAAAGGCAATTCTTACAATAGGCTTTTCATACCTTGCTCTGCGTATTATTGATGCCCTTGCAAACTACTATATGGCATCTATCGGCCACATTATGGGCACCAAGATGGAAACGAGTATGCGCCGTGACCTGTTTAACCACCTGCAAAAGTTGTCATACTCATACTATGACGACACAAAGGTGGGTACAATAATGTCACGTATCACATCGGACTTGTTCGATGTTACAGAATTTGCCCACCACTGTCCCGAGGAATTTTTCATTGCAGGTATCAAAATCATTGTTTCATTCACAATACTCTGCTTCATAAACGTACCCCTGACACTTCTCCTCTTTGCAGTTATTCCGGTTATGGCTCTTTGCCTTAATTACTTCAAAAAGCGTATGAAGGAGGGCTTCAGGCAGTCCCGCGTGGTTGTCGGTGAGCTTAACAGTCAGATTGAAGATTCCCTTCTCGGTATCCGCGTTGTAAAGTCCTTTGCCAACGAATCCATTGAGGAAAAGAAGTTTAAAAAAGGCAACGAAAAGTTCCTTGAAATCAAGTCAAAGGTTTACAAATATATGGGCTCTCATAGTTCTATTAACAGAGCATCCGAGGGTCTTATGTACATCGTCATCGTGGTGGCAGGTGCATTTTTCCTTGTAAAGGGCAAAATACAGGCGCCCGACTACATTGCATATCTTCTCTACATTGGCACACTTCTTACATCTATCCGCAAAATTATTGACTTTGCCGAGCAATTCCAACGCGGTATGACAGGTATTGAGCGCTTTAACGAGATTCTTGACACCAACCCAACAATTTTTGACAAGGACAATGCAAAAGAACTTGTTGTTACAGACGGCTCTATCGCTTTTAACAACGTTTCATTCAGATATTCCGAGGACACAGATGAAATCCTGTCAAATGTAAGCATCACCATAAAGAGTGGTGAGAGCGTAGCTCTCGTTGGTCCCTCAGGTGGTGGTAAGACCACAATATGCAACCTCATCCCCCGTTTTTACGAAGCAACGGAGGGTGCTATCACCATTGACGACACCGACATCCGCGACGTAACTCTCAAAAGCCTTCGTGAGAATATCGGTATTGTTCAACAAGATGTTTACCTTTTCTCAGGTACTGTCCGCGAAAACATTGAATACGGCAAACCCGGTGCAACCGACGAGGAAATCTGGGAGGCTGCTCGTCTTGCAGGTGCAGATGAATTTATTGAAAAACTTCCCAACGGAATTGACACTTATGTTGGTGAACGCGGTGTTAAGCTTTCGGGCGGACAAAAGCAAAGAATAAGCATTGCCCGAGTTTTCCTTAAAAACCCGAAAATACTTATCCTTGATGAGGCAACAAGCGCCCTCGACAACGAAAGCGAATTCCTCGTTCAGCAGTCACTTGAGCGTCTGTCACAGGGCAGAACAACAATAACTGTTGCACATCGACTGACCACAATAAAAAATGCCGACACAATACTTGTAATTACAAAGGACGGTATTGCCGAAAGCGGTAACCACAGTGAGCTTGTAAATCAAAACGGCATTTATGCCAAAATGTACACCATGTACGGTGATATGGTGAAATAAAACTTTAACATACCTGTTATGAGGTGATTTTATGTCAAATTATCCTACCCCACACATTAACGCTACCCCTGAGGATTTTGCAAAAACCGTGCTTATGCCCGGTGACCCCTTAAGGGCAAAATTCATAGCAGAAAGCTTCCTT
>JAZRFZ010000009.1:0-7732 GCA_045643925.1 Acutalibacteraceae bacterium
CAAGTCCGGTCACCGGCACCAAATAGAGAACTTACACTTTTTGTGTAGGTTCTCTATTTCGTTTTGTATGAACAAGTAGGACTTGAACCGCCTCGGCGAAGCCGAACATAATCGGGTGTTCGCAAGTTTACTTGCGAATGATGGGCAGAGCCCATCAAGTCCGGTCACCGGCACCAAAAAACAAGACAGTCTTCGGACTGTCTTGTTTTTATTCAATTCGAAGGATTGGTATGTAATTGCCGAAGGCGTATGGAATCACCCTGGTGTATGTAGCCTTCGTATTGATTACATGCATAATTTCTTTATGATTACATTCCATCTGCGACGGATTACATACACGACTTCGTCGTCATTGGCTTCGCAAACCGGTTCTCGGCGAAGCCTACACACATGGGTGTTCGCGATTTCTAATTGAAGCAATCACAAACAATATGGAAATTTTTGATTATACGTGATATAATAAGAATGATAACTCTATGCCAACTACATACTAAGGCATAGAGCACAAGGTGATATATATGAAAATTGCTTTTTTTGATGCAAAGCCATACGACAAACCCTCCTTTGAAAAGCACGGAAGTGAACACGGAATTGTTTTCAAATTTTTTGAAACAAGACTCAACGAGGATACTGTTGAGCTTGCAAGAGGTTATGACGGTGTATGCGCTTTTGTAAACGATACAATAAATGCGGAAGTCATTGACCGTCTTAATGAGATGGGAATAAAAATTCTTGCACTCAGATGCGCAGGCTTCAACAATGTTGATATAAAATATGCTCACGGAAAGCTTCATATTTTCCGTGTTCCTGCATATTCTCCTTATGCGGTTGCTGAACACGCCATTGCACTCTTGCTCACATCCATAAGAAGAATTCACAAGGCATATATCCGTTCAAGGGATTTCAATTTCAGCCTATCGGGACTGACAGGCTTTGACCTACACGGCAAAACAGTGGGCGTTATCGGAACAGGTAAAATCGGCAGAGTTTTCATTGATATCTGCCGTGGCTTCGGTATGAAGATTCTTGCGTATGACAAGTTCCCTGCACAAGACCTTGATAATGGTGACACAATAAGATACACACAGCTTGACGAACTTTTTGCAAGCAGTGATATTATCTCCCTACACTGTCCCCTCACAGATGAAACACACCATATGATTGATGAAAATGCAATCGAAAAATGCAAAAAAGGTGTTGTTATTATCAACACCTCAAGGGGTGCGCTCGTTGATGCACAGGCACTTCTTGATGGTATTAAGTCACGAAAAGTGGGTGCCGCTTGTCTTGATGTTTATGAAGAAGAATCAGAATTGTTTTTCGAGGACAATTCAGGGCATATTCTTGAGGACGACATCCTTGCAAGACTTATCTCAATGCCTAATGTCATTGTAACATCCCACCAGGCATTCCTCACCGAAGAAGCTCTTGAAAACATTGCTGAAACTACTGTCAGAAATATTATTGATTTCTCCAAAAATGGTCAATGCCCGAATGAAATATGCTATAAAAACGGCAAAACCAGTGATTGTAAAAGCAGAAAATGTTTCTGACAACCCACTGTTTTTCATCAACACATATTATCAAATAATAGTTGAAAATAAGTTTTTACGGATTTATAATACACATATTGCACTTTGATTCTACAAATCCAAAAATAGAAAGGTAGTTTATTATGGTTTTTACAATTGAACTTTTATGGTTGTTTATTGCAGCTATGGTTATCAGCTCCATTGGTTTTAAAAATTACGTTTGGTTCATCTCATTGGGCTACGGTTTTTCCATTGCAGGTGAAGGTATTCTTATGTTGCTCCTCTACGGAAAACAACTGACAATCGGTACAATTATATGTTGTGTGCTGTTCATCATTTACGGCATCCGTCTTGGTGGTTACCTTGCTATCCGTGAATTCGGCGGTAGCGCATATAAAAAGAATATGAAGGGTGAAATCAAGGAAGGCAGTTCCGTTCCCTTCGGTGTTAAAATAGCAATATGGGTTACCTGTGCACTCCTTTACGTAACACAGGTTTCGGGCGTATTCTACCGCTTACATAACAATACCGAGGATAATATTCTTGTTTACATTGGTGCCGCTGTTATGGTGCTTGGTCTTGTGCTTGAATCAGCTGCAGATATTCAGAAAAACAAAGCCAAAAAAGTTAACCCCAAGCGCTTTGTTGACACAGGTCTTTACAAATTCGTTCGTTGCCCCAATTATCTTGGCGAAATGATTTTCTGGACAGGTGTGTTCATTTCAGGTATCGGTGCTGTTACAGGTGCACAGTGGATTCTTGTTGCTATCGGTTATATCGGAATTATCTTCGTTATGTTCAGCGGTGCCCGTCGTCTTGAAATACGACAGAACAAAAACTATGGCAACGACCCTGAATATCAGAAATATGTGAAGAGCGTTCCCATTATGGTACCCTTCATCCCCCTGTACAGCGTTGAAAAATACAAATGGCTTGTTGGCTAAAACTATTTGACAAGCATCTGCAACAAATGTCTGCAGATGCTTGTTTTATTTTCCCCTAATTAAGATAAAAAAGATTGATTTATATAATAATAAATAGTATAATATTATGCATTAAAAATACAGTTTGTGGTACATCTTGCCACAAACCGAAGAAAAGAGAGAATACAATGGCAAAATTAAGATTTCTTATAGCCCTCGCGGCTGCCAAGTTCACCAAATTCGCTATAAAGTTGCTGGGTCGCAATGCATCACATAATCCCGGTGTTATTGCACTTAAGATATGCCCCGACTTTTTGAAGCTTGCCCCCAAAGCACCCCTTGTTATCTGTGTTACAGGCACAAACGGCAAAACAACCGTTTCAAACCTGCTGACAGATGCTTTCACTGCCGACGGCAAAAAGGTTGTAAGCAACCGTACAGGCTCAAACATCGTGCCAGGTTGTACCACAAACCTTATTAACAGTCTTAACATTTTCGGCAAGGTTAAGGTTGACGTTACGGTTTATGAGGTTGATGAACGTGCATCAAGACTCATTCTCCCCTTCCTCAAGCCCGATTACCTTGTTGTTACAAACTTCTTCCGTGACAGTCTTAAGAGAAACGCTCATCCCGACTACATCTTCAGTGTTGTTGACACATATTGTCCCGACACAACCAAGCTTATTCTTAATGCGGACGAGCTTTGCTCTGCTCGTCTTAAGGAAAATAACGAGCGTGTATTCTACGGCATCGGTGAAATGGCAACTGATATTAAAGAATCCATCAATATCGTTGCAGACTACTCACTCTGCCCCAAGTGTGGCACTCAGTTGAAGTACGACTATCTCCGTTATCACCACATTGGCCACGCAAAGTGCCCCAACTGTGATTTCGAATCAAAGAATGCGGACTACCTTGTTACAAACGTTGACTCCGCAAACAAAACATTCACACTTACACACAACGGTAAGGATATGGTATTCCCCCTTATCAACGACATTATTTTCAACATTTACAATCAGCTTACTGTTATCACAACTCTTTTACAGGTCGGTTACACCGACGAGCAGGTTCTCGCACTTGTTAAGAAAATCCACGTGCCCGACTCACGTCTTAACCACACAGAGGTCAAGGGTGTTAAGGTTACTCAGGCAATGAGCAAGGGTCAGAGCTGTATTTCATCCTGCCGTACATTCGACTTCGTTTCAAGTCAGCCCGGCAAAAAGGCAGTTATTATTGCAGTTGACGACTACTATGACCGTAAAAAGAGTATTGAGTTTGCAGGTTGGATTTACGACGTTGACTATGAATTTATGACCCGTGAGGGCGTTGAGCAGGTTATCTGCACAGGTCCCCGTTGCTACGACCACAAGGTAAGAGCACTTCTTGCAGGTGTACCCGAAGAAAAAATTGCTTGTTCAACTGATGAAATGGCAGGTATCGACCTTATCAACACAGACGTCGTTGACAACGTATTTATTCTTTACGATACATCAACATACAACCTTTCTTGCAGAATGAAGGATAAATTACTTGCAGTATTGGAGGCATCAAAATGAGAATAGAGATTTTATACCCTCAGATTTGTTGCCTTTATGGTGACAAGGGAAACACCAAATTTTTACAACAATGTCTCCCCGAGGCAGAGTTCATCTTTACACAGCTTAATGAGAAACCCCGTTTCCTTACAGAGGAAATTGACCTTTGCTGTATGTACTCAATGAGTGAACAGAGTCAGGAGCTTGTGCTCAATAGACTTCTCCCTCTCAAGGATGAAATTACTGACAAAATCAACAATTCAAAAACAATCTTTTTATTCCTTGGTAACGCTATGGAGTTACTTGGTAAATACATTGAGCGCGAGGATGAAAGCAAGGTTGAAGCTTTGGGTCTTTTCGACACTCACAGTGTACGTCACGCTCCCCGCCGCTTCAACACACTTATCCAGGCAAAGTTCCAGGATATGACTCTCCTCAGCTATACAAGCCGTTTTGCGGAGACTTATGGCATACCTGATGAACTTACAATGGCAAAGGTTGAAATCGGTACAGGCTCCTGCCCCGGCATCAAGAACGAGGGCATTTACAAGGATAACCTTATTGCAACCTATATGTTAGGTCCGCTCCTTGTGGCAAACCCTGACTTTGCAAAATGGTTACTCAAAAAGCTTGGTGTTGAAGAACCGAAGCTCCCCTTCGAAAGCGCACTTTACGAAAGCTACGAAGCAAAAAGAAAGGAATTCCAGAGACCCGATTTGGAATTGGAATAACAAGATGGAAAACTTCCGCCCCACAAAAGCCGTTATCTACCTTGGTGCAATTCAGCGCAACACATCACGGCTTATCGAGAAATACAAGGGTTATCAATACTATATGGCAGTTGTCAAGGCAGATTGCTACGGATACCGTGGTTTTGACGTGGTAAAGGCTATGCTTGACGGTGGTGCAAACTGTCTTGCCGCAAGTCTCCTTGAAGAGGGACTTGCACTCCGTGAGCAATTCCCAAACACACCCATACTTCTGTTCACACCTGTTCCCCTTTCACAGCTGCAGGTTATGAAGGACAACAGCCTGTGGGCAACTGTTGCCACGCAGAAACAAGCAGAAATCGCTTCAACCGTTGATGGACTTCAAGTGGTTATAAGAGCAAACGGTGGCAGTGATATTTTGGGTGGACCCACAACTCCTGCAGAATTCCACACCTTGTGGAACACACTCGCAAACGGTAAATGTAACCTCAAGGGTATTTACCTACACAGCTACAATGCCGAATGTGCTGAGGACACCGCAAATGAATACTTAACCTTTGAAAATATGACCGCAGGGCTTCCCTTAGAGAGTCTTGACCTTGTGAGCATTTCAAACAGTCTTACTCTCCCCCGCTACGGCAAGAAGGACTACGCAAATGCCTGCAGACTTGGTAATATTGTTTACAGAATCGAAAGTGAAGACACTGAGCTCGAAAACACTTTTTCACTTGTGAGCCGTGTGCTTAATGTGTTCGCACTGAAAAAGGGTCAGAGCGTTGCATATAGCCGTGCATATACGGCAACCGAAGACAACACACATATTGCCTCAATACCCATTGGTTTCGGTGACGGTTTTTCCAAAACCAACATCGGCAGAGATGTATTCATCAACGGTAAGCGTTACCCCATTGTGGCGGTAACAATGGATATCACCCACATACTTGTTGACGATACAGTGTGTGAGGATGATGAGGTTGTTCTCATAAAGGACACTCACCACCTTGACGAAATTGCCGAGCATATCCACGGCGCAACCGAGGAAGCTATATGCGCCCTCAACAAGCGTGTTACAAGAGAATACATTGATTAACAACAAAGCCTTAACTCACCGAAATGAGTTAAGGCTTTATGTTTTATAATATCTTATCAAATAACAAATCCGCCATTTACGGGGATAATCTGTCCTGTGATAAACTCTGCTTTATCGGAGCAAAGAAAGGCTACCGTATGGGCAATATCCTCAGGTGTGCCTAATTTGTTAAGGGGTGTTTCGTCCTTAAGAACGGCTTTGTCCTCCTCAGAAAACTGTGACATCATATCAGTAAGCACTACACCGGGTGACACCGCATTGACTCTGACACCGGAAAGGCCAACTTCTTTGGCAAGGGCTTTTGTGAGGCCTATAACACCTGCTTTGGCAGTGGAATAGTGAACCTCCATCGATGCACCTACCTGCCCCCACATTGAGGTTATATTGACGATAACGCCATCCTTTTGGTTTATCATATAGGGCAAGGCGCTACGGCAACAGTTGAAGGTGCCTGTAAGGTTTGTGCCAATCATTCTCTGCCACATATCATCTGTTATATCGGTAAAAAGCGCTTGGTCTGCAATACCTGCATTGTTAACAAGCACATCCACGCCACCGAAATCTTTTTCGATTGCATTGAACATATGGGCAACCTGTTGGGAGTCGGAAATGTCCGCTTGATATATATTGATATTGGTCATCTGCGATAATTCGTTTTTAAGGCTCTGTGCCGCCTCACAAGACGAATTATAGTTCACAGCAATGTTGTAACCCATATTCGCCAATTCACGGCAAATGGCGGCTCCTATGCCCTTTGCGCCACCTGTAACAAGTGCAGTCTTATTCATGCTCATGCTCGTGCTCCGAGGGTAATTCCTCTACAAATTCAGAAACATTTTCCGCATTGAATTCTTCCTTTGTGAAGCCTGCAGGCGGGAAGAAAACTGATTCGGGTGCAACGGGTGAAAGTGAATCATAGTATATCACGCTACCGTCAGTACCTTTTGTCATAATAAGTGTTTTGCCAACGAAATAATCCTTGATACCGTTTTCATACTCTTTAAAAGTATATTCAACACCATCGATTGTTTCTGTGCCTGTACCCTTAACAACTCTGTCAACGTCCATAGGGTCACGGTACATCATATCAAAATCCACGTCCATATTCTCTTTCTTTGCCTGTTCCTCAAGCATTGACCTGGGAATTTCAAGATACATCTTCTGATCGATGGACATATAGTAAATCACGTCATTATTAAGAATAACGCCCATATGCTCACCATTCTGATCGTAGAAGAGTGCAGTTCTGTTATTCTTTCGTGCGACCTTATATGTTGTAACCTGACCATCAGCAGTCACAGAGCGCATAGAAACAAGGTACTGTGATGACTTGAGCACCGCGCTGTCATCCTGCTGAATAACTTCCGCAAAACTGTTACCTGAATTATTAGTTGCGCCATTGGTAGGCTTGTTGTTTGAGTTACCATTTGGCTTGGTTGTGTTCTGAGAATCAGCGCCTGTAGTTGTCTGCTGTTGCTGAATAGCCTGCTGAAGTCTGTCGTTTGAAACGCCTGTGTCGGGCTTTGCATTACCCTTGTCACCTGACTGTGTCGCAGGTTGAGTTACGGGTGTAAAGAAATCCTTAACAAACTGCTCTGCCTCGGGTGAAGCGGTAACTGTCTGTGTTTCGAGGACAACACCGTTCTCGTCTGTAACCTCCACAACTGCGGTATTGGGCTCTGTTGTGGTGACAACAGGAACAGTTGTAGGCTCTAGCTCAAATGACATCTCACAACCGCTGAGCACTAAAAATATTGCAGAAAGCACTAAAGCAATCATTGATACGGTTAATTTTTTCATAATTCCCTCCGAAGTAGGTTTTTTGTAATTTTACCACATAAAAAGCAAAAAAACAACAATATCATAAATATCTTAAAGTTTATTTACAAATAGTTAAAAACCGCAACTCTTGACAATGCCAAAAGCTGCGATTTCTTTA
>JAZRFZ010000010.1:0-4051 GCA_045643925.1 Acutalibacteraceae bacterium
GGGCTTCAAGGCTATGGCTATCAATGAAAAAGCCGACGAGGTCAGAAAGATTCTCGGCGCGGCAAAATCACAGTACGACACCTTCGGCACAGTTCTTGAAAAGGCGAAGAAGAAAATTGACGAGGCTGGTAAAACACTTGATGAAGCACGTCACCGCAACGAAATGATTCAGAAAAAACTGAAAAATGTTGAGGAGATTGAATCTGCCGAGGCAAATAATGTACTTGAATTACCCGAATATACAGATTAAACAAAAATTCCTGTGAGTGATAAGCTCACAGGAATTCTTTTCTATATGGTGTTTATTTTACCGCTTCTTTAATTCTTTCAGCAAGGGCATTTATTTCTTCGATAGTCCAGTCAGGGTCATTGAAGATGTGAGCGCATTTTTTCATTATATCAAGGCTTTTTGCACACATATCTTCTGAGTATTCTACGTGCTTGTTAACGTCCATTTTAAAGGGGTCCATAAGTGGGTGGGCAGCACCCTTTTTCTGAAGGATAGGCTTCCAATCATTGTAAACGTGTTTTCCTGTGTAACCGGGAATGACAGCACCGGTTTTCTCCGCAAAAGTCTTGCATTTTTCCTCACTGTCAAAGCGGAATGAAATGGCAATGGCACTGTCACCCTCATCATCATTGCAGGGTACGTAATCAAAGCCGTCGCCAAGGGCTTCGATAAGAAGTGCCTTGTTTTTCTTAAGGTCACATACAATGCCGTCAAGCTTCTTAAACTGCTGACGGAGAATTGCGGAGGTAACCTCACCCACACGGAATTCTGTTCCGCAGAAGGGTTCTGTTGAAAAACCGTTCATCTGGTCGCCGAAATATGCTACTGCACTACTATCGTGATAAATAAGAGCTTTTTCAAATATTTCTTTATTGTTTGTGAGAAGTGCACCACCCTCACCACCTGCGCTGATAATTTTGAAATAATTGAAGCTGAGTGCCGCGGCGTCACCGATTGTACCCAAACGCTTGCCATGGAACTTTGCGCCGTTTGCCTGACAGGCATCCTCAAGTACGAAAAGGTTGTGTTTTTTAGCAATTTCTGTAACTGCATCCATATTACAGGGATAACCCATCATATGAACAGGGATAATTGCTTTTGTCCTTTCAGTGATTTTCTTTTCAATATCAAGAGGATCAATCATCAATGTTTCATCAACCTCAGCGATAACAGGCATAGCGCCTGCGCCAACAACAGCCATCGCAGTTGCAATATATGTATAAGCCGGTACAATAACCTCATTACCGGGACCGATACCCATACCAACCAAGGCAGACACAAGAGCAGCATAACCCGATGTCATAAGTACAGTATGGTCCAAGCCAAAAAGCTCTCTCATATCCCTTTCGCATTTTTCGGTTTCTTTAAGTGCATCGTTACATTTAAAAAGCTGCTTTGATTCAATGACTCTTGCAACCGCATCTATTTCTTCTTTGCCTATTCTGAACATATTTTATTCCAATCCTTTCAGGTTTCTTAAGGTTTCTTTCATAAGATGGTAGTCAGCATCGTCTGTCAGGCATTGCACACCATTGTATTTGAACATTGTGACCTCATAACCGCCACGGCAAAGCTGGTCCTGTGTGGGGAAATATCCCTTCGAACCGTTCGCGTTGGACAGGGAGAGCACGTTAAGGTCGGGTACGGCTTTGTTTATCCTCATGCCGATTTCCGAGAAAAGCTCGTATGGGAATCCTGTAAATGCAACATCACCCACACGGATAATTACCTGTTCAATGAAATCGGCTTCTTTTTCGGCAAAGTCAACCTCATAGCTTTCCTTTACCTTTGTGAAGTAAACGGCCATTTGCTTATCCTTATTGATACTGTCGTGGGAATATTGCTTACAGCCTTCAAGGGCATCCTCGTAAGATATTCGTTTATCGTAGGGGATGCGTAATGAGGAACTTTTTGTGGCTAAGGTAATGTTCTTGTATTCTTTTATGTTGTTAAAAATATTCACAGCATCCTTTGCACCAATACTGCCTACCTCATATATGTAGGAAAGCTCTGCAGTAGTGGCACCGTTTGAAAGCCGTGGACCAACATCACCTTCGGGACCGTTAAAAAATGCTGTTATACCGCCGGTAGCTTCTTCAAGTGCATCTGTCATAACACCCGACCAGTCACGGCTGATTTCAGTATTAACCCCTGCACAGGTGCCGTGGCAACCATAGTGAATTATGTTGGCAACAATTTTGTTATCGCCATTTTTAAATGAGATAACAGTCATCTGAGGGTTATAAGGTGCCCAAGGGCATTGACCGAGGCTTACGGAGTTGTCCTCGTTAAGCTGACGGCGGTTTATACCAACCTTGCTTTCGCCCGTTGCAACACCCATAGTTACAGGTTGAGTATTGTTAACTGCTTCGTTAACTGCTTTTAATACTGCAGGCTCAAAAATATTGTCGTAGTAATCTCTGTCGATACAGCCCCAACCGGGCATATCGTTTGTGTCCGGACCGGAATGTGTATGCGTGGCACAGATAAGTATATTATTACGGCTTATTCCGTGCTTGTTTTCAATAAGGTCTCGAATGCGGTTTGCAAGTGTTGTGTCAAGTAAACACACGCATACGGTAACCATAATAGCCCTAACATTATTCTGTTCAAAGTAAAAGGCAGTTGCCGTAAGATTGTCGTTTACGCATTCAGAGTACAAATCCGGGCGATAACCAAAAAGACGGGCTCCCACAGAGGGAGTAATATCCTCCCTTGCTACACCTAATAAAAACATATTGTTAATAACATCTCCTTTTTGTAGGATGTATTTTGATTTTAAACCTCACTCGAAACAATAACAATACCGCAAATTCTCGGTTTATACCCAAAAATTCACTTTATGTTGACTTTAGGGTAAAATACTGTTACCATTAGGCATACGAGGTGTTTATATGCTTTTTCAACCTATTCTTGACCACGAAAATTCACTTGCGGTTATATTGGACAAATTGGGCGATTTTACTTTGCACAAGCATTATGAAAACGAAATTCTATATTGTGTAAAGGGCTCGTATAAGGTTATAATCAATAATGAACCACATATATTAGAGCAAGGGTCACTTGCTTTTATCCAAAGCTTTGTTCCCCACGAAACTGTAGAAACTGATTGCGAGAACCTGCATCTGCTTGTAGAAGCAGGGCCTCTGTTCCTTGGTGCTTCGTTTGACTCTGTATCTTCCTTTTCTATGAAATCGCCAATATTTAATCTTGAAGAAAGTGAATTTGGTAAGAGGATTAAGCCGATTATTAACGAAATAATTGAAGAAAAAGAAAAGGTTACGTCTAATGAGCTTATTATAAGAGGGAACGTTGCAAGACTTTTTGGCGTTTTTCTTGATGAATTTTCTGTCGATAACCTTCAAAAAGACATTTTGAAAATCAACAATATGGAAAAGGTGCTTGATTTGATTCATCATAGCTATTCTGAACCTATTACCGTTGAAGCTGCTGCAAAAATTGCAGGATACGGTAAAAGTAATTTCTGTAAAATATTTAAGAAAACAACAGGCATTCCTTTTCATCAATATTTAAACAGGTACAGGATAGAAAGGGCAGAATTTTTCTTGAAGCACTCGGATATGTCAGTTTCCGAAATAGCTGAAATTGTCGGATTTAATGATACAAAAACATTTTGTCGCGTGTTTAGGGAATTGATCGGAACAACTCCGAAGAAATTTTCTGCAAGATAAAAGGATATAATGTCATAAACAATAAAGCCACCACAGGGAACACTGTGGTGGCTTTGTTATAAATTGTGTATAGTGTAAGAGCTTTAAATCTCACCTACGCCGCCTTCATCGTCATCCTCGGACTCATCGGGATTTACGGGAGTTTCTGTACTGCCATTGTCTTCGGGGTCTGTGGGATCGGTTGTTTCACCATTATCACCGGGATTCCCGGGGTTTACGGGAGCATCGGGATTTACAGGCTCCTCTGTACCTTCGTTTTCACCGGGATTCTCGGGGTCAACAGGTGTGTCGGGGACAACAGGCGTTTCGGGCTCGTCGGGAGTAACCTCCTCGGAGAAGCCTGTGATTT
>JAZRFZ010000011.1:0-2268 GCA_045643925.1 Acutalibacteraceae bacterium
GAGGCAGGTATCGAGGCTGCATACTCTGCAAACATAACCTCAATCTGCATACCCGATATGAAATACCCCGATATTCACTATAAAAAAATGGTGTGCTACTTGTTTGATTCCTTGTTTGATGTTATGAGGCTTTTAGAAGAATATGGACAGATGCAGATGTAAATGGTGTAACCTCAAAAACCCACTCTATGTGAAATATCACGATGAGGAATGGGGCGTACTGAGAACAGATGACGTTTACCTCTTTGAAATGCTCATTTTGGAAAGCTTTCAGGCAGGTCTTTCCTGGGAGTGTGTTCTCAACAAGCGTGAGGCTTTCAGAACTGCATTTGATAACTTTGATATCGAAAAGATAATCACCTATTCTGGCGATAAAATCCGTGAACTGACCCAGAACAAAGATATCATCCGCAACAAGCTGAAAATCAACGCCGCTGTTACAAATGGCAGAGTTTTCACCGAAATTGTGAAGGAATACGGTTCGTTTTACAACTACCTTTGCACCTTCACGCAGGGCGAAATCATTACACAAACTGACGTTACCCACTCCCCTTTGTCGGACAGTATATCAAGTGACCTGCAAGGGCGCGGTATGAAATTTGTGGGTACTGTGATTGTTTATTCATATCTACAGGCAATCGGTGTCATAAACTCCCACGAAAAGGATTGTTTTTTATACAATGGACCAACAAGTGATAATTGATTTTTTCAACAAAGCTTCTTCCCAATGGGATGAGATTGCCCATGATAACACCGAAAAGATAAGCCAAATCCTGAATTACTCGGATATTCATGAAAACCTGAGTGTGCTTGACATTGCCTGTGGTACAGGCGTTCTCACACCATTTCTGATGAACCGTGGTGCAACTCATATCAAGGGTGTTGACATATCCCCCGAAATGATAAAACTATCGAAGCAAAAGTTTGCCGAATATAACAATGTGGAATTTTTCACAGTATCGGCAGAGGATATGCATTTCAAAGAGAAATTTGACCGAATAATCATATTTGATGCGTTCCCCCACTTCTGCAACAAGCAGAAGGTTATTGAATCTGTTGCCGGACATATCAAGCCCGACGGAAGATTTACCATTGCGCACAGTATGGGGCGGTCACAGCTTGATGAATTACACGAAAAAACAGCAGGTCAAGTATCTGACAAAATGGTGTCGGGTGAAGAATTGGCAGAATTTTTGTCACCATACTTCTGTGTGGATGTTATTGTTGACAATGATGATATTTTCATAGTAAGTGCCACACCAAACACTTAAACCACAGATGTATAATTACACAAAAAACAGACCTTGAAACTATACATTTATAACAAATTATTAAAACATTTGTCAGAGTGAAAAAATTTCTGTCATCACACTTGACAACAGACAAAATCAGCATTAAAATTCTATATGTAATAAAAGTTAATGTGCCACTTCTTGTGAGCAATTAAAGGAGAGATTTACAATGAAAAAACTTTACGAAGGTAAAACAAAGGACGTTTTCGAGCTTGAGAACGGTAACGTGTTGCTTAAGTTCAAGGATGACTGCACAGGCAAAGACGGCGTGTTTGATCCCGGCGAGAACAGTGTTGGCCTTAAGATTGACGGTATCGGCAAGGAAAACCTCAAAACATCTATCTACTACTTTGATATGCTCAAGGAAGCAGGCATCAAAACTCACTACGTAAGCGCTGACGTTGAAAACGCTACTATGGAAGTTCTTCCCGGTAAGGTTTTCGGTCACGGTCTTGAAGTTATCTGCAGACTTGTTGCAACAGGCAGCTTTATCCGCCGTTACGGCGAGTATATCGCTGATGGTACAGTTCTTGAAGGTGGCTACGTTGAGTGCACATTCAAAAACGATGCTCTCGGTGATCCCCTCGTTACAGGCGAAGGTCTTGCAGCACTCGGTGTTATGAGCCCCGAAATGTTCCAGAGCATGAAGGAGCAGACACTCAAAATCACAAAGATTATTGCAGACGACCTTAAGACAATCGGTCTTGACCTTTGGGACATCAAGTTTGAGTTTGGTTACAACAACGACGAGGTTATCCTCATCGACGAAATCGCTTCAGGTAATATGAGAGTTTACAAGGGCGACAAGATCGTTGAACCCGTTGAACTTACAAAGCTTATTCTTAACAGATAATTACAAAAACCTCACCCAATCGGGTGAGGTTTTTTGAATGCAGAATGCAAAATTATCGGGCGCAAGCGCGAATTATAAAACAAAGACTTATCTTTTGTCTGAGATAAGTCTTTGTTCCTTTTT
>JAZRFZ010000012.1:0-2286 GCA_045643925.1 Acutalibacteraceae bacterium
ATGATGCAGGACAAGATGTTCGGCACAAGCGGTGACAACGTTGTTATCGAGGAATTCCTTACAGGCCCCGAGGTTTCTGTACTTTCATTCACAGACGGCAAGACTGTTGTTCCTATGATTTCATCAATGGACCATAAGAGAGCAGGGGACAATGATACAGGTCTTAACACAGGTGGTATGGGTACTGTTGCTCCCAACCCCTACTATACCGAGGCAGTAGCCAAGGAATGTATGGAAAAGATTTTCGTTCCCACAATCCAGGCTATGAACGCTGAGGGCAGAACATTCAAGGGCTGTCTTTTCTTCGGTCTTATGCTTACACCCAACGGCCCCAAGGTTATCGAATATAACTGCCGTTTTGGTGACCCTGAAACTCAGGTTGTTTTACCCTTGCTTGAAAGTGACTTGCTCACAATTATGCAGGCAACAACAAACGGCACACTTAGCACAACAGAGGTTAAGTTCAGCGAAAAGAGCGCTTGCTGTGTTATTATGGCATCTGAGGGCTATCCCACCCAGTATGAAAAAGGCTTTGAGATGACTATCCCTGCTGAAATAAACGACAATGTTTATGTTGCAGGTGCGGTTCTTAAGGATGGCAAGCTTCTTACAAACGGCGGTCGTGTACTTGGTGCAACTGCTGTTGAGGGTGATTTGAAATCAGCTATTGATTCTGCATACGCCATTGTGGATAAAATCAGTTTCGGTAACGCTTTTTACCGTCACGATATAGGTGCAAAAGCACTTGCGGCCAAAGGGTGAAAGGAGTAAGTAGAAATGGTATTTAGAGTTTTTGTTGAAAAGAAAAAAGAACTTGCCAATGAGGCAAAGTCACTTTTGGGTGACGTACGCACACTTCTCGGCATCGAAAGCCTTGAGGATGTACGTGTTTTCAACCGCTATGATGCGGAAAATATTACAGAAGAGCTTTTTGATTACGCTATCAAAACTGTTTTTTCAGAGCCTCAGCTTGATATTGCTACAGCTGATATCGATGTTGACGGTGCAACAGTTTTTGCAGTTGAGTTCTTGCCCGGTCAGTTCGACCAGCGTGCAGACTCAGCCGCACAGTGTATCCAGATTATTTCACAGGGTGAGCGTCCCACAGTAAAGAGTGCAAAGGTTTATGCTCTTTATGGTAACCTTACAGCAGATGAGCTTGCTGAAATCAAGAAATATGTTATCAACCCTGTTGAGGCACGTGAAGCAGTTCTTGAAAAGCCCGAGACACTTGCAATGCAGTATGAAATCCCCACAGAGGTTAAAACTCTCGACGGATTTATCGGTCTTGATAGGGCAGGTCTTGAAAGCTTTGTTAAGGAATACGGTCTTGCAATGGATGCTGACGATATCGCATTCTGTCAGCAGTACTTCAAGTCTGAGGACCGTGACCCCACAATAACAGAAATCCGTATGATTGATACATATTGGTCTGACCATTGTCGTCATACAACATTCCTTACTGTTATTGACAATGTTGAGTTTGAGGACGAGCTTCTTCAGAAAACTTACGATGAATACATCGCAACACGTGAGGAATTGGGCAGAACAAAGCCTATCTGTCTTATGGACCTTGCAACAGTTGCAGTTAAATATTTAAGAGTAAACGGCAAGCTTGACAAGCTTGATGAATCAGAAGAAATCAACGCTTGTACAGTTAAAATCAACGTTGATGTTGATGGCGTGACAGAGCCTTGGCTCCTTCTCTTCAAGAACGAAACACATAACCATCCTACAGAAATCGAGCCCTTCGGTGGTGCTGCTACATGTATCGGTGGTGCAATCCGTGACCCGCTTTCAGGCCGTGCTTATGTTTACGGTGCTATGCGTGTTACAGGTGCTGCAGACCCCTTAAAGCCTGTTAGCGAAACAATCAAGGGTAAGCTTCCTCAGAGAACAATCGTTACTACTGCTGCTGCAGGTTATTCATCTTATGGTAACCAGATCGGTCTTGCAACAGGTATTGTTGATGAAATTTATCACCCCGGTTACGCTGCAAAGCGTATGGAAATCGGTGCAGTTGTAGCGGCTGCTCCTCAGGAGAATGTTCGTCGTGAGTGTCCCGACCCCGGTGACATCGTTATCCTTCTTGGTGGTTCAACAGGCCGTGACGGTTGCGGTGGTGCAACAGGTTCATCAAAGTCGCACACAGCAACATCACTTGAAACCTGCGGTGCAGAAGTTCAGAAGGGTAATGCCCCCGAAGAAAGAAAGCTTCAGCGCTTGTTCAGAAATAAGGAAGCAACACTTATGATTAAGCGTTGTAACGACTTCGGTGCAGGTGGC
>JAZRFZ010000013.1:0-6275 GCA_045643925.1 Acutalibacteraceae bacterium
GAAACGCTGAATTGTGAAGAGAGTTTCCTGGTCAAGTGTTTCGATTGAACCAACCTTAAAAATTTCCTTAAGGAACATTTCACAAAGTGTGGTAGGAAGCTGATAGATAAGACGAGCAATACCTAAATGGTCGTAGCTTACAATATTACGCTCTGTATCAAAAACTTTACCAACCTCGAGTGCTACCTGCGCTTCCTTAAAGGAACGGGCAAGGTCTTTAACACCAACAACAGGTGTACCGATACCAACAAGTGAATGTGTAAAGAATTCTGATGAAAGAGAATCAGAAATTGAACGAGCAAGTTTTTCCAAATCCTTGCCATCAACATCACTCTTAACCTCTTTAACAAGTGCGATATCTGTTTCACTGATATTGATAACAAAATCCTTGCTCTTGTCGGGGAAAAGGTTCTGAACAACATCGAAAACGGAAACATCGCTCTTCTCGGTAAGACGAATGAGAAGAACTACGCGTGATGCTTCATTATTAAAATGAAGTTCACGTGATTTGAGATAAATATCGCCGGGAAGTATATTATCGAGGATTATATTCTTAATAAAGTTGCTTCTGTCGTATTTCTCATCATAAAACTGCTTAATACTTGCAAGAGAAACAGAAAGAACACCAATGTATGTATGAGCTGTAACATCGTCCCCCTCAACAAACACAGCATACTCGGGATGCATATGTGTACCGAAGGACTGATAAAGGCATCCGTCACTTGCAACAGGTGTTGCAGAGGAAAAGACAGACACAAGATTATTGGTGCGAATTTCGCCAATTCTGCCAAGGTCGCTACAAGCAATTACTGCACCGGATTCATCAATAATACCGATGGTTCTGTCAACGACATCGCGCATCTGGTGTATAACACCCTGAAATAATCTGTTGGACATTTTTAAAACCTCCGAAAATTTTAACAAATTGACTAATCGGTTGTTATACATAATACACAACTTTAAACCGATTTGCAAGTGCTTTTTTTATAATTTCCGAATTTTTTTATGCAAAATGTTAATTTTACGACCAAAAACTTGGTTTAATTGCAAAAAAGACAAAAGATAAATCACTCAAAATCTTTCGTCATTTTCAACAATAGCTTTCAGTTCGGTATCTGAAATCAGCCTTGCTTCGCCTTCGGAAAGCGCACCGTCAAGAGGCAACCCGCCAATAGCAATACGCTTCAATTCGATGACCGTCGCACCAAAAGAAGCGAACATACGCTTTATCTGATGATACTTACCCTCTTTGATGATAACCTTGAAGAGAGGCTTGTCCGAATCCTCCAGCATAACAAGTACCGCTGAAAGCAATACAGTACCATCAGCAAGCACAACACCATCGCTGAAGCCTTTCTTCGCTTTTTCGTAATCAATAGGTTGCGAAACCCTCGCGATATAGGTTTTGGTTACATGGCGTCCGGGGGAAAGAATGTTGTGTGCAAAATCACCATCATCGGTTATAAGGCAAAAACCGGTTGTATCCTTATCAAGTCTGCCTGCAGGAAAAAGATTTTTTCTTTTCAATTCATCGGGCAGAATATCAACAACAGTCTTGTCACGCCTGTCATTACTTGCGCTCACCACACCCTGAGGCTTATTGAGCATAATATATGTGTACTGAGAAGATGAAATACGTTTGCCGTTAACTGTCACGGCATCTCCTTCACCTACCTTAAAGGCGGAGTCGGAAATAACCTTACCGTTAACGGTAACCTCTCCCCTTTTAAGCATCAATTTAACTTCACTTCGGGTAGAAAGCCCACGTGATGCTATGTATTTATCGAGTCGTTCTGTTTTTGCCATAATTATTCCTTTTCAAAGCCGTGCATAAAGCCGTCGAGCTTTATGGAGCAGACATCACCGCCCACAACACAGCCGTTATAAACAAGTATATTTATTTTTATACAATCCTCGGTTTCATAGCCGGGGTAATTTGTTATTGTGTAAGTCCACCGCTTAACCCTTTGTCCCTTAAGGGATGATAAATCGAAGCCCTGTTCAAGCTGTATAGAGTTGTAGTTTGTATAAACATCGTCAAACTCCGCAGGGATTATTACTTCGCGAACTTCATCAGGTTCTTCGTTCACAGACCATCCGTAAGAAGAAATAAAGCTTTTCAGCTCAACAGATGTGGCATCCGAACCATTCACGCTGACAAGCTCTTCACCCTTAACAGTCTCGGGTGATGATATTTTGGCAAAAGTACATACCAAAGCAGCAACACCTACAACCACAGTAGGAATAACAATCTTCTTGAACAATGAACCGGACAAAGAAACAACAAACATAACATAACTCCTTTGCATTACAGACTCTTTCACAAAAGAATATGCAAATCAAAGGAGTTTAATGATTTAATTGAGTAATTAAAACAAGCTGAGATATGAGTTGAATATCCACTCACCGCAGAATGCACAAACTGCAGACCCCATTGCAAGGAAAGGTCCGAAAGGAATGAGTCCCTTCATTTCTGTTTTTACAATAAGCTTTCTGCCAACAGTGAAAATAACACCAAAAAGTGCGCTCATAAATAAAGAAATAAGAACGGCTTTCCATCCGAGAACAAAACCGACTGCCGCCATAAGCTTGATATCTCCGCCACCCATAGCACGGCCCTTTGTAACAAGTCCGATGATAAGGAATAAGCCGGAAACTGTAAACAAACCAATAACTCGAGCAATAATCCAATCCTTATTAAACTCACCTTTGATAAGTGCATCACCAACAATAAACAAACCGCCGACAAAAATAGCAATCCACATTGAATCGGGGATAATCTGGTGTTTGAAATCCACCCAGGAAACTACAATAAGACAAGAGAAGAAAATCATATATCCTGCAAGCTTGAGAGAAAGACCCTCTATGCCCTCACCACCGCAGAGGAATATGTAAGCGAGAACGTAAAAAGCACCATTCAAAGCCTCAACTATGGGGTATTGCTTGGAAATGGGTACCTTACAGTAACGGCACTTGCCACCAAGGAAAATCCAGCTGAAAAGCGGGAACAAATCCTTCCAATTCAACTGATGCTCACAATTAGGACAAATGGAATTACCCTTCTTAAAATCCATACCAATAGGCAGACGGTAAATCAAAACGTTAAGAAAGCTGCCGATTACCGCACCAAAAACAAATATTATTGTACCGATGTACGCTGTAAAAATAGCCATAAAAACTCTCCTTGAAAATCAAGTTTGCGCTAACTCAATTATATAAAAGCATAAGCCCGTTGTCAACAACATAATAAAGTATATATTTTTTAAAAAAATATGTACAAATTATATTGTAATTTTTAACACATTATGGTATATTATATCCGTATAAAATCTAAGGAGGATGCTTTTTCTATGAAAAAGACAGGCAAACGTATAATAGCCGTTGCTCTTGCAGTTGTAATGACTCTCTCTCTTTACACTGTCGGCGCAGTTGCTATTGTAAGCTTACTCAACTCAAACACATTCACAAAATCAGCCGACGGCTCAACAATCATCAATGCAAACAGCGTTGAAGAGGCTATCGAACTTATGGAATCCACACCTGATTTCTTCGCAGGTAGCGACGAGATTTCCGGCACAATCACAGACCAGGCTGCCCCTGCTTACGGTAAAGACAGTGTAGTTTATCCCACTGTTATCATTCCCGGTATCAGCCAGTCAATCTCTTACCTTGCAGATGAACAGGGTTACCCCGCATATAATGCAAATGGTGAAGAGCTTTCAGGTGGTCTTCTTATCCTTGACACATCCAACCTCGTTCCCACAATTACAAACAACCTTCTCGCTCCCCTCACAAGAGCACTTGTTACACAGAGCGACAAAGACAAAACTCTCCAGAAAGCAGTTACAAAAACTGTTAAGGAAGTTTTCTCAATCCAGTCATCTGATACAAATGGTTTACCTGTAAACAACCTTAAGACTGTTTCATATATGACTTCTGTTGCAGAAATGTCTCAGGATGACAGAGATTATTTCTACAGAATGATTCCCATGAAGAGCCTTACCGAGGGTATCAAAGACGAAACCACAGGCGAATATATCAAAGAGCCTTGCATCTCTGATGACAGCCTTTACCTCTATGCATTCCCCCTTATCGGCGATCCTATGGAGTCAGCAAGGGGTCTTGACGAATACATCCAGTTCGTTAAGAAAGACAGTGGCATGGACAAGGTTAACCTTGTTACAATTTCACTTGGTGGTACTATCATGACAGCTTATATGGAGCTCATGAAGGACACAGGTTACACTGACATCAACCGCATCATCAACGTTGTTTCCTGTCTCCAGGGTACAGACGTTATGGGCGACTTCTACATGAGAAACTTCCGTATCAAGGGCGAGGACGACGTTTTCTTCTTTAACGAATTCCTTCCCATGATTATGACTGAGATGAACGGCGATGCCACATTAGGTTACATAATTAACGTTGCACTCAAGATTATGCCCAAAGAGGTTGTTTACTCAATCCTCACAGGTGCAGTTGACGGTATTCTTGAGTCACTTATGCTCAACTGTCCTCAGTTCTGGGCAATGGTTCCCACAGACAGATTTGAGGATGTTAAAGCAAAGTACAACTTCATCTGGGATACTGAGGATGAAAACTACGCAAATCAGGTTCTTGCTAACAAGATTGATGCTTTCCACACTGCAGCAGTTAACCTTGAGGATAACCTTAAGGCATTCGCAAACAAAGATAACAGACTTGTTCAGTTCGTTGCAGGTTATGACCTTGATTATAGCGCACAGGATTACTGCTTCTTCTCAGCTATGAAGTCAAGCGAAACAACAAACTCTGACGCTATCATCGACATCGACTCAACAACACTCGGTGCACAGTATGCAGTTGCAGGTCAGGTTCTTGAAGATCACATCCTCTTCAGCAAGGATGCAAGAATTTCTCCCGACGGCAGCATTGATATTTCAACATGTGCTTTCCCCGACAACGTTTGGTTGTTCCACGGTCAGCACCACGAGGTTGGTAGAAACGACGTTATCATCAACCTTATCGGTTATCTTGTTACAGGCGAAATCAAGACAGTAGCTGACAAGAGCGATATGTTCCCTCAGTTCAACGGCAACCGTAACACAAGAAACATCACTCGTTGGAGACTTGAGGATGCAGCTTGTCTTATCACTAACTACGAAAACGGCAAGACTGTTGACGTAGAGGGCAATGAGATTACATGCCGCGAAGCAGACATTGTTGAGCTTACAGCAGCATACAAAGAGTGTCTCAACCTCCTTGCAGATACACTTTGCGAACCCACAGCAGCTAAGGCTGCAACAGAGAGAATTGAAGATGCTATTTACAGAGTTGGTCACAACGGTGAGCTTCCCGTGGAAGATGATTCAACAGGTGCAATTCTTGAAGCTATTACACAGTTCCTTGATTCAACAATCACAGCAATCTTCGGTGCAGGTAACGGTTTCTCAGAATTTGAGAAGACAGGCGTTCTTGCAGGTAAATAAGTAAGTTGTTAAAACTTGCACTTATCATTAAGATATGATATAATTTCACTCCCGAGTAAAATCGGGAGTGATTTTTTATACTATTATATATAGAGTGGATAAAACGAGCGTTTATGAAAGTTTATTTTTACACCTTGGGCTGCAAGGTCAATCAGTACGAAAGCCAGGAAATGGCAGAAATATTAAAAGGTGCAGGTTATACTATTATATATAGTATAGCTGATGCTGATATTGCCGTTGTAAATTCCTGCACTGTTACCGCCGAAAGCGTTCGCAAGACAAGACAAACCGTAAGACGGTTTAAAAAGCAAAATCCCGAGTGTGTTATTATCCTTACAGGTTGCGCTTCACAGGCCGAGCCACATATTATAAACGATTTGCCCGAAGTAGATATCTTTATGGGCAATAAAACAAATACAAAGATACTTGATGCCATAAATGAGTTTTTAAAAACACGCTCCCCTCTTAATTACAGAGAAGAACATAAAACAGGTGACTCATTACTCAGCACAGGTATTACACGCTTTGATGGTCATACACGAGCTTTTTTGAAGATACAGGATGGCTGCGACAGATTTTGTTCATATTGTCTTATCCCCACTGCAAGAGGACGTTCACGTTCCAAGCCCCTTGAGGTTATTGACAATGAGCTGAAGTGTCTTGCACAAAACGGCTACAAGGAGATAGTTTTTGTTGGCATCAATTTATCTGACTACGGCAAAAACACACCTTATTCTCTGCCTGATGCACTTGAATTAGCAGAAAAATATGATGCTATCGAACGGGTGCGACTTGGTTCATTGGAGC
>JAZRFZ010000014.1:0-1554 GCA_045643925.1 Acutalibacteraceae bacterium
GAAGCTTCCTTTCATACCCTCGTCACGAGTATTTCCGCAGAATACTCTGCGAGCTCCTTGGCGATTTGGTTGAGGAGGGCAAATATCCTTGTGATATTGAATTCCTTTCAAAGGTTGTACAGGATGTTTCTTATAACAATGCTGTGAAGTATTTTGGTGTATAATTAAATATTAAATAAAAGAAAAAGGAAGCGGATGTCCGCTTCCTTTTTCACATATTAGGTTTTAAAAAGTGGTAAAACTGTAAGCCGGGTTCTGTCGTTTAAGGCAATCATCTATCTACGCCTTGCGTTGCCACAAGGCTCTAGCCACCCTTCGGGGTTGCGAAAAAATCGCTGTCCGGCAAACGCCCCTGTCGGTGTTGCATCGGGTAGGGTTTACATGGCCGTGATGTCTCCACCACGCCGGTGAGCTCTTACCTCGCCTTTCCACCCTTACCGAAAAAAATTCGGCGGTATATCTCTGTTGCACTTTCCCTAAGGTTACCCTCGGCTGCCGTTAGCAGTTACCCTGCCGTGTGATGCCCGGACTTTCCTCGTCTATGATAAATCATATCCGCGACTGCCCATTTTACCGAAGGCTATTTTACATTATAATCTCTGTTAAGTCAATATTTTTTTGAAAAGGGTTGTTTATTTGACTGTTGCAAGGTATAATTCTAATGTTATTTTTTGTAGATAGGGTGAATAATTTGGCTTTTATTGAAGAAATCGTTTCGGGTGTAAGCAATGCACTTTATTCTTACATTCTCATTATTGTACTTGTTCTGGGAGGTCTTTATTTTACCTTCAGAACTCGTTTTGCACAGTTCAGACTTTTCAAAGACCAGATAAAGAGTGTTGCACAAAAGCCTACTGACGGCAAGAGTGTTTCCTCTTTCCAGGCACTTATGGTTTCCACTGCATCACGTGTAGGTACAGGTAACATTGTAGGTGTTTCCACTGCCCTTTGCCTTGGTGGCTTCGGTTCTGTTTTCTGGATGTGGGTCATTGCCCTCATCGGTAGTGCCTCTGCTTTTATTGAGAGCACCCTTGCACAGATTTTCAAACGCAAAAATGATGATGGTACTTGCTCTGGTGGCCCTGCTTATTACATACTTGCGGTGCTTAAAAACAAGCCGCTTGCTATAATCTTTGCCGTTTTCCTTATATTGACTTACGGTGTTGGTTTTAATATGTTGGCTTCATATAATCTGCAGTCAACATTTTCATCATATTCTTTCTATAACCCCGACACATCTCCCTGGATAATCGGTCTTATCCTTGCGGTTATCTGTGGTTATTGTCTTATCGGTGGCGGTAAACGAGTTGTTAAGGTTACTTCATTCCTCGTGCCTTTTATGGGTGTTGCATACATTCTTGTTGCCCTTGTTATTGTGGTGCTCAATTTTAAATTGCTTCCCGATATTTTCAAAACTATTTTTGAACAGGCGTTTGATTTCAAAGCCATCTTCGGCGGATTTACAGGCTCCTGTGTTATGTTTGGTATCAAGCGTGGACTTTTCAGTAACGAGGCAGGTGTTGGCTCTGCACCAAATGCTTCCGCCTCTGCCGA
>JAZRFZ010000015.1:0-19735 GCA_045643925.1 Acutalibacteraceae bacterium
GATTGGTTTTGTTCGTCGTTACGGTAACGATGCTGATGTAATGCGCGATTTTATCGATGCGGGTAAATTTGGTGACATCTACTATGCAAAGGCAACTTACCTTCGTCGTAATGGTAATCCCGGCGGCTGGTTCGGTGATAAATCACGTTCAGGTGGCGGTCCTCTCATTGACCTCGGTGTTCACGTTATCGACCTTTCAAGATACCTCTGCGGTAATCCCAAGCCCGTTTCCGTTTACGGTGCAACATTCCAGAAGTTGTTTAACCGTCCCACGGTAAAGACAGGTAAGGGTTACACATCCGTTTCTGCAAGTAATAATGATATCTGCGATGTTGAGGATTTGGCAACTGCACTTATCCGTTTCGATAATGGTCTTGTGCTTTCTGTTGAAGCAAGCTTCTCCCTCAATATCAAAAATGGTGAGGGTAATATTCAGTTCTTCGGTACAAAAGCCGGTGCAAAGCTTGATCCACAGGTTGAGATTTTCAGTGAGGAAAACGGTTACCTTGTAAACACAAGCTTCAACAATGACACAAGTCTTGCTTTTGATGGTCTTTTCTGCCGTGAGATCAATCACTTTGTTGATTGTGTTCTCAATGGCACACCTTGTATTGCTCCTGCAGAGGACGGTGTTGAGATTATGAAGATTCTTGATGCGGTTTATGAATCTGCGCGCACAGGTCACGAGGTAGTAATCAACTGATGAGAAAGGTTAAATATACCGCACTTTGTGGTATGTCCATTGCACTTACCGTGGTGCTGATGGCAACCACAACCATTCTTCCTGTGCTTATGTATGTTTTGCCAATCATTACAGGCATAATCGTACTGCTTATGTCACTTGTGGCAGGTAAAAAATATGGTATAGGTGTGTATGCTGCATCATCAATATTGTTGCTTATATTGATTACTGACAAAGAAAGCGCCCTTACATATACATTGTTCTTCGGTTACTATCCGCTTGTGAAGGATGTTTTTGAACGATTACCAAAGGCACTTTCCTGGCTTTTGAAATTTGTCGTCTTTAATATTTGTGCTGTGCTTATCGGTGTAATCAGCGTGTATGCTTTCGACATATCAGGGGAGGAGTTTTCTGAATTTGGCAAGTGGACAGTTCCTATTCTTCTTGCTATGTCAAACCTCGTATTCTTGCTTTATGATATGGCATTAAAGAAAAACAAGGTATTGCTTGACAGATTGGCTTTTAATGCTAAAAAAACATTAAAATAACATTTTAGAGAGTTTGTCAAAAGCAGACTCTCTTTTTTGTTGATTTTGCGAGGGTTTCAGGGTGAATTATGATTCAATTTCTATTGACATTTTATTAACGAAAATCTATAATAAAGATGTATAAATTTTTTTAAATTGGGGGATTTTGAAATGCAGAAGAAAACAGTTGCGCTTACAGGCTCCTCAGGTACTATGGGTTACCAGGGTTTCCTTGAGCTCTACGCAAGAAAGAACGAGTTCAATATCGTTGTTCTTAACAGAGACAGCGCAAAAAACCGCGAGAAATTCGCAAAGTATGAGAACGACCCGTCAGTTCGTTTGGTATGGGGTGACCTTACTAATTACGAAGATGTGCTTGATATGGTAACAGGCGCTGACTATGTTCTCCATGTTGGTGGTATGGTTTCACCCGCCGCTGACTACTATCCCGTTAAAACACAGAAGACAAACGTAACCGCTGCACAGAATATCGTTAACGCTATCAAGGCACAGCCCGATCCTGATGCAGTTAAGGTTGTTTACATAGGCACAGTTGCTGAAACAGGTGACAGAAACGCTCCTATCCACTGGGGTAGAACAGGTGACCCTCTCAAGGTAAGCGTTTATGACCACTATGCTATCAGTAAGATTAAGGCAGAGGCTGTTTTCGCAGAATCAGGTCTTAAGCACTGGGTATCACTTCGTCAGTCAGGTATCCTTTACCCCGCAATCCTCAAAAACCTTGAACCCATTATGTATCACGTGCCGATCAATGGTATGCTTGAGTGGGCAACGGTTGAGGATTCAGGTCGTCTTCTTGCAAACGTTTGCGGTGACGATATCCCAGAAGAATTCTGGAGACGATTCTACAATATCGGCTCAGGTGAAGAATACAGAATTACAAACTATGAGTTTGAGGATTTGCTTCTTGGCACATTGGGACTTGGTTCACCCAAGAAACTCTTTGACCCTCATTGGTTCACAACACGTAACTTCCACGGTCAGTGGTACTACGACGGTGACGAGCTTGAGAAATATTGCCACTTCCGTGCAAATGTTCCCGTTAAGGAATACTTCAAGAGCATGATGGATAAGGTTGAGTCATTCTACAAGCTTGCTTTCCTTGCAAAACCTTTCGCACCCATACTTAAGAAGCTCTGGATGAAGAAGATTGCCGAAACTCCCGAGTACGGTACACTTTGGTGGGCAGCAAATAAAGTTGACGTAAGAATGAAAGCTTACTACGGCAGTATGGAAGAGTACGAGAAGCTTCCCAGAAAGTGGGAGGATTTTGACATCATCATTCCTTCAAAGAAAACAACTGCAGACGATGTTGTTGTTCTTGACCATGGTTACGACGAGAGCAAGGATTTCAATTCACTTACTCTTGAAGACCTTCAGAAGGCTGCCGAGTTCCGTGGCGGTAAGTGTCTTGCAACAGAAATCGTTGATATGTACACACCCGTTAAGTGGGTAAGTGCAAGAGGTAACGAGTTTGAGATGTCACCCAACCTTGTTCTCAAGGGTGGTCACTGGTGTCCTGCAGAGCTTCCCTGGCCCTGGAACTATGACGAAGAAGCAAGAATTAATCCTTTCTTTGCACAGGTTTGGGACCGTCAGGGTGAAAATAATGTTTATGGTCCTGAAATTTTCGACAACTTTAAGGAGAAGGTTACAGAATGAAGATTTTTATGATTGGCGGTACAGGCCTTCTTGGCTGTGAAGCCGCAAGAATATTCATTGAGCGCGGTCACGAGGTAACAAGCGTTGCTTTGCCTCCTCTTCCCGAAGGTGCTCCCATTCCTAAGGAAATGAAGCTCGAGATGTGCAACATCTACGAGAAATCAGACGATGAAATCCGTGAGCTTCTTAAGGGTCACGATTGCTTCGTTTTTGCTGCAGGTATCGACGAGCGTGTTGAGTTCCCTGCACCTGTTTATGATGCATATTACAAATACAACATTCAGCCCCTTGAGAGAATCCTTCCTCTCTGTAAAGAGGTTGGTATGAAGAGTGCGGTTGTTCTCGGCTCTTACTTTGCATACCTTGCAAAGGAGCGTCCTGATATGGACCTTACAAAGAAGCATCCTTACATCAGAAGCCGTATCGACCAGGAGAGAGTTGCTTTCTCATTTGCTGATGATAACTTCGATGTATCAGTTCTTGAGCTTCCTTATATCTTCGGCACACAGCCCGGCAGAAAGCCCGTTTGGGTTATTCTTATCGAGCAGATTAAGCGTATGGATAAGCTTCCCTTCACAATGTATCTCGGTGGCGGTACAGCAATGCTTACCGTACGTCAGGTTGGTGAGGTTATCGTTGGTGCTGCTGAAAAGTCAAAGGGCGCAAAGGCATGGCCTATCTCAATGTACAACCTTACATGGAAGGAATTCCTCAAAATCGTTTATGCCGCACGTGGTATGGGCGAAGACCGCAAGATTATCAGCGTTGCTCCTTGGATGATGCGTATGGGTCTTGGCGGTGTTAAGAAGGAATACGCTGAAAAAGGTATCGAAAGTGGTATTGATGTTGACGGACTTGCAGATATTATGGGTATCAATCTTTTCATACCCGACCGTTTTGCAAAAGAATTAGGTGCTACTGATGATGATATCAAATCAGCAATTTTTGATTCAATCAAGGTTTCACAGGCGTCTTATGACGGTACAGTTAAGCTCCTTGAAATGAAGGGTGAATAATCTGTTTTGGTTATCTTGGGCACCTTGTCATTTTACTCAACCCAACTCGCGTATGCTCATACGCTTCGGGTTTCCTAAAAAGCCAATCTGCCTCAAGCTAACGCAAAACATGTGTGGCATCTTGGGCACCTTGTCATTTTACTCAACCCAACTCGCGTATCCTCATACGCTTCGGGTTTCCTAAAAAGCCAATCTGCCCTAAGCTAACACAAAAAACTAAATTTTGATGGGACTGTTTGTGCAGTCCCATTAGTGAATAGAGGGAAAAATATGTGTGGCAAAATCAGTCTTGTAACCGGTGCAACAGGTCACATTGGCTATGCTCTTTTAAAGGAACTTGTTGACAGCGGTGAAAAAGTACGTATCTTAATCAGAAAAGACAGCAAACAGTTTGATGGTATCGATTGTGAAAAGGTTTATGGTGACGTTACTGACCTCGACCAGCTTCGTGCTGCATTCGAAGGTGTTGACGTAGTTTATCATCTTGCAGGTATTATTGATATCAATGCCGACCAGGAAGATATGATTTGGAATGTTAACGTTGGCGGTACCAAGAATGTTGTTCAGGCTTGCGAAGAGAAGGGCGTTCGTCGTCTTATCTATGCATCATCTGTTGATGCCTTCGAGCCCCTGCCCGACAATCAGGTTATGAGAGAAGTTGATAATTTCCCCATTGATAACCTTGAAGGTACTTATGCTAAGACAAAGGCAACTGCAACACAGTTTGTTCTTGATGAAGTCAGAGCAGGTAAAATTGATGCGGTTGTTACACATCCCGGTGCTTGTATCGGACCTTACGACTTCAAGGTTTCAAACGTAGGCGAAATGGTAAGAATGTTTGTTAACGGTATTTTCCCCGTAACACTTTCATTCGGTGCATATAACTTTGTTGACATCCGCGACGTTGCTCATGGTATGTATATGGCGGCAAAGCAGGGTGGCAAGGGTGAGTGCTACATCCTCTGCGGTGAGCAGATTTCTGTTGACGGCTTTATCAAAGCAACCGCTAAGGCTTGTGGTAAGAAAGCACCCAAAATCCCGCTTTCTTACGGTGTGGCAAAGGCAGTTGCACCCGGTGCAGAGCTTTTCTATAAGTTAGCCAAGAAAACACCCTTGTTTACAAGATATTCAATCCGTAAGCTTGTATCGAACTGCAATTTCTCTATTGAGAAGGCAAGACGTGAGCTTGACTATAATCCTATGAGTGTTGAACAGTCAGTTCAGGATATGGTTGATTGGATTAAGGAATACGAGGGTAAGAAGTAATCTTATAGTTGATGAATGCCCTTTGTCATTAGATAAAGGGTGTTCAATTTTATTTGGGGAGTTGGATTTTATATATGTATTGTTCAAATTGTGGTAACGAATCAAACAAAAAAATTTGTTCAGCTTGCGGAGTTAAACAAAACAAGTCGAAAAAATACTGCATCTGGTGTGGTAGCGAATTGCAGCTTGGCGCCTCTATGTGTACCAATTGTCAGGAAAAGACAGCAAAAACAACGTTTGGCTCAATAATTGTAACGCTTATTTCTCTTTTGTTAATGTTTTTGTTTATAGCTGCTCTTATTGGTACATCTGACTATAGTACACCTTTGATAATGGCATCATCTATAATCGGCTTTGTTGCATCACTTCCTGTTTGGTATTCATTTATACGCAAAAAAACTCACGGCAAAAAAGCATTGAGAGGATTGCTCCAGTTTGTTCGAGTTGTGGGCTGTTTTGCTTTGTTTGTTGTGATTCTTATGGTGTTTTCTCCTATGGGAGAATACGACCTTGCGGTTCGAACTGCAGTAAATGACCCTATTGAAGCAAGAGAACTTTTTGTCAAATTGGATGGTTATAAGGATTCGGAAGAGCAGATTGCTAAAATAGACGAAATAATTTTCAACGACGCAAAGTCGGCATTGGAGAACGCTGACTGGAAAAGTGCTGAAAAGCTTCTTGCTGTTATTCCGGAATATACTGGTGTTGATGAGATTAAGCCTGAATTGCTCTACCAAAAGGGTGTTGATGCACTTAATAATTACAACTATCCTACTGCAAAGGATTGTTTTAATGAAATTGGCGATTATAAAGACGTATCTGAACTCAGACAAAATATAGGCATTGGTCTTTGTGGCAATGACTATAACTGTACCTTGACAAGTTATAGTCCATTACGTGTGTCAAGCTACAATTTGTATTTCAGAAGCTATGCGCACGACGGTTCAAAATCGGTTGTACACGAATTTGCAGGACATACACCTAAGCTTTATATAGGTGGAATTGATATGGATGCGTCTTTTAATTTACAATACAGAATCATAGATGGTGTTTTTTATGGTTGTAGTGAAAAAATAGATTTCCCTGAAAATCCTGAGGATTGTTCAAGTGTAAAACCACTTTACAATATAAACTGGGAAAATGGTGAAATCACAGGCTTCTCATTCGGTGATATATATTATACATTAGATGAAGATTGATAGGTTTTTGTTTGCTTGTATAACATAATTTAAAATCTCCTCTCATATAGTTCTATAGAACTCTATGGGAGGATTTTTTTATGTACAACGATTATGAGGACAGAGCTGTGCAGCTTGGCAGATATATAGCCGACAGTAATGCAACTGTAAGAGGTGCTGCTAAGAAGTTTGGTGTGTCAAAGTCAACGGTGCACAGTGATGTGACAAAAAGACTGAGGAAAATTAACCCCGAGCTTTTTAACGAGGTTCGCAAGGTTCTTGACGTGAATAAAGAAGAACGTCATATCCGCGGAGGACTGGCAACTCGTGAAAAATATAAGCGCGAGGCAATTACATCTGTAAGTGAACGTTGATTTTTAACATAATATAACAAAAGTGAGCGGTTGACAAATTCCCGGGAAAAAGGTATATTTTAAGTAGTTATTCATATAGGAGGCATTTATATGAAAAAATATATCTTGTTGTTAACTGCTCTGATATGTGTTGTTGCTTTGTCAGGGTGTGGCGGTAACGGTGGCTTATTCGGGAAGGATGAGACAGAACCTACCGTTATTCAGATAGAGGGCTCAGGTATCAGTGTTAATATGGATGCTGATGCGGTGAAGGTTATTCTTGGTATATATTCCAAAGATGAGCTTGGTCTTCAAAAAGAATTTGATGAATATGATATTGCTATCAGTAACACAAAATTCGATGGTGTTGCGGGTGTAAAAATCGAGGCCTTTGACCCTGAAGGTAAAAAGGATGCCCCTGCTGCGGGTGTGTTTATGATTGTGGATGGCAAGAACTATAAGTTCGATGTTAAACAGAATAAGTATGTTCTCATTGGCGGAGAAATGACAACAAAGCCTGCCACTACTAAGGCAGAGCCGGTTACATCCGAGGATGGTCAGATTATTGAAACCGAGCCTGTTGAAACAACCAAGCCCATTCCCGATGACCCTGAAATCACTTTCAAGTATCACAAGGGCAACAATGCCGCACTTCAAGAGAAGTTTGCAAAGTATGATATGAGTCCCATCGGTCTTGCAAACAGACTTACTGAGTATGTTTTTATCGTGACAGGTCGCACAGCGGTAACATCTGAGGGAACTGCTGTTTCAGTAGTCGAGCTTTATACAAAATCAGGTGAAAATACAGGTGTCCAGTTCGGTATAAGTGATACCTATGATTACTACTATAATAAAGATACCAGCACATATATAGCACTTGTACCTAATGCTTAATCAAAAAACAAACCGTAAGATGGTTTTTCATCTCACGGTTTGTTTTTATTTTTAGTTATAGCTATCTAAAATTTCCTGTGCCTTCATTTTGATTGTGTAAATCAAGTCATTTGGTGTTCGCACCTTCACTCTGCCACCAAATTGAAGTACCCATGCAGCAAGGCCGTCACTGACTGCTGCATTCGTGCGCAGAAGAAAATGCTCGTCATCAACTTTTTGTATACGGGTATTTTCACCAAAACGGTCGAGCATTGTGTCGAGCAAATCATTTTCACATACAATTTCAATGGGCTTTGGTTCACCACTGTACATATTAAAGAGCTTACCTGCGTAGTCTGCCGAGTCAAAACTGCGCTTGTAGTCGGATACCTCGGAAAAATGTCGTGCAGGTTCGTTTGTTATAGCAATCTTTTTGATTCTGTCAATTCGCAGATGCATAAGGTTGTCATATTTTTCGTTGTTGCACACAACATAGTAATGGTCATTTGCCCAAATAAGTGCATAGGGAGAAACCTTGAACAGCTTTTCCTCCTTGGTTGTTTTGAATTCGTCGGTAATCTTTCTCTTTGTGTATGTGAATGATACCTTGAAGCCTGATGAAATTGCCTCGTCAAGGGCATTTATGTTGTAAAAAATCTCCTCGTTTTTGCACTTGGGACGCTTATCAACATATACCTGTGAGTGGAGTACCTTTGCCTGTTTATCACTTGCAAAGCTTTCGATTTTGTCAACCAATTCGTTGGTCTTTTTCTGTGATATGAAGTTTGCCGCCTGTACAGCGTCTGATAAAAGACGGATTTCAGCAAGTTCAAATTTACGAGCCCCCATGAAATATCCACCTGTACTGCGGGAGCCGTTGTGTATAATATCGTAGCCGTAATCCCTGAGCACATCAATATCCTTGTAAATTGACTTTCTCTCTGCGGGAATACCTAACTTTGCCAATTCGTCGCAAAGGGCGGTTGCGGATATGTAGTTGTCCTCGTCAGTCTTTTTGCTGAGAATATCTGCGATATACAATAACTTGAGTTTAGAGTTTTTTACACCTGCCATAGCGGTTCCTCCTTGCTTATGAACTGGTTCATTGTCTCATTTATTGTACAATAAAACCTGCGGTTTGTAAACATATTATTTTAGTTACTTGTTATTTACAAACAGGCTTTATAGGTGTATAATAAAATGATACAAAATCTTTTGATTGTGTGGTGCAGTAATGGTAGGTTTAAAAATCGGTCTTGATATCGGTACAGGCTATGTCACAGCCGCGGTGGAGGGAAAGGGAGTTATCCTTTGTGAACCTGCAGTTGTAGCCTTGGAGCGTGAAACAGGCAGAGTGATTGAGGCGGGGCAGAAGGCGGCAGATATGATTGGCCGTTGTCCCGATGCAATAAAGCTTGTCCGTCCTCTTATAAGTGGCGGTGTTTCAGAACTTGAAAGCACCGAAAAGCTTCTGAAAGCCTTTATTGAGCGCATTTGTAAAAACAAAATATTCAAGCCTACTGTTGTCGCCACAATGCCTGCGGGTATTACCAACCTTGAAAAACGTAATATCTTAGGCTGCATCCTCAGGGCAGGGGCAGGCAGAGCCACACTTATCGAGGAACCACTTGCAGCCGCGCTGGGTATCGGTGTTATGCTTGACAGACCCTATGGTACTATGGTTGTTGATATCGGTGCAGGTACAACAGGTGTTGCAGTTATAACTATGGGTAGCATCGCTGTTGCCAAGAGCGTTTCTGTTGGCGGCAATGATTTTGATAAGATTATCAAAACATACCTTAAAGCCAACAGGGGAGTTGCTGTGGGCAGACTTACCGCCCGTCAGTTGAAGCACACTCTGGCAGGTGCTAAAATGCGCGATGAAACAATCGCCGCAGTTGCCAAGGGCAAGGATATGTCAAACGGTATGCCCTTGTTCTTTGAAGTTACTGCGCAAGAGGTCAATTATGCTATCCGTGACAGTATTGATGAAATGTGTAATGCAATAAAGAGCGTTCTTGAGATAACTCCGCCAGAGCTTGTGAAGGATATTACCGATGACGGCATTTTCCTTTGCGGTGGTATGGCAAACCTTTATGGTCTTGATAAATACATATCCGAGGCAACGGGTATCAAAGTACAGATTCCCGGTAATGTGACAGATGCAGCGGCTTTAGGTTGCCTGAGAGCTCTTAATGAGGAAAATTATCTGTCACAAAATGGCTATCATTTCGTAACCTTAGAAACACTCAATCTGTGAGGTAATTATGAAACTACTTGTAATTGACGGAAACTCAATAATAAATCGTGCTTTTTACGGCATACGCGCCCTTACCACAAAGGACGGCAAATTCACCAATGGTATTTTCGGTTTTATGAACATTCTCCTTGGTATGATGGATGAATATTCACCCGATGCTGTTGCAGTTGCATTTGATGTGAAGCATCCCACGTTCCGTCACGAGATGTACGGTGAGTATAAGGGCACTCGTAAACCTGCTCCCACAGAGCTTATTGAACAGTTCCCTACGCTTAAGGAACTCCTTGGTTATTTGGGTTATACTGTGGTTGAAAAGCCGGGCTACGAGGCAGATGACATTCTCGGTACACTTTCCGCACAATGCGGCGAAGGTGATTTTTGTTATATTCTCACAGGTGACCGTGATAGTCTTCAGCTTGTAAGGGATAACGTAAATGTTCTCCTTGCCACAACCAAAATGGGTCAGTCAACCACAGTCAAATACGACCTTGATAAAATCAACGAGGTGTACGGTGTAACACCCGAACAACTTATTGATATCAAAGCTATTCAAGGTGATACATCCGATAATATTCCCGGTGTTGCAGGTATCGGTGAAAAGGGTGCAGGTGACCTTATCAGACAGTTCGGTTCAATCGAATATATTTACGAGAATCTTCAGGACCTTGATATAAAACCGGGTATGAAGGTAAAGCTTGAAGCATCCAGGGACAACGCTTTCCTTAGCAAGGATTTGGGTAGAATCTGTCTTAGTGCACCCATTGATACAAACCTCGATTCATACAGAATGAGTGAGCCTGATGCAGTCAAGGCTACAAACCTTCTTTCATCATTGGAAATGGTGAAAATACTTAAAAAACTCAATTTTGATTCCGCACAGACTATTGACGAGTCAAAGGCGGACACAGTTACACTTAAAAACACTGACGATTACGACAGCTTGCTCAATTCACTCAAGGCATCAGGCAAAGCATATTTTACCGTTAAATACAACGATTGCGGTATCGAATATATCCTCTTCAAAATGCCTGATGGTGTTGTTGCGGTGCAGAATGCAGACTTTATGTTCCTGTCATTTGCATCTGCATTTATGAGTGACAATACAATCGAAAAATATACTGATGACTCCAAACGACTTTACAGTTTTTGTGATTCAAGCGGAATTGAACTCAATAATGTGAAGCTCGATACCTCACTTGCCGCATATCTTCTCAACCCCAATTCCTCAGATTATTCTGTTTCAACCCTTGCAGGTGCATATTCACTTAATAATGTAAAGGTTGATGGCGGTGATATGGCAGACTTTTATGAGAGCGAAAAAGAGTTTGTTGACTCTGCTGCAGTTATTGAAGCTCTCAGCATAAAGCTCACCGCCGCGGTTGATGAGAATAATCAACGTAAACTCCTTGAGGAAATTGAAATTCCTCTTGCAAGGGTACTTGCATCAATGGAGCGTGAGGGCTTCTTTGTTGACAGAGAGGGTATTGAACAGTATTCAGATAAAATATCCGTCCGTCTCGAGGACTCTCTTCATAAGGTTTACGATATGGCAGGGTGCGAGTTTAACCTTAACTCACCCAAGCAGTTGAGTGATGTGCTCTTCTCCGAGGACAAACTCAATCTTCCCCACGGCAAAAAGACCAAGAGTGGTTATTCCACAAATGCAGACGTGCTTGAAAGCCTCAGGGATAAGCATCCTATTATAAATGAAATCTTAGAATATCGTAGTCTGTCGAAACTCAAGTCCACATATTGTGACGGACTTCTTAAGGTTATTGATAACGACGGCAGAATACACTCCACCCTTAATCAGACGGAAACCCGTACAGGCAGAATTTCATCTACTGAGCCTAACTTGCAGAATATTCCCGTAAGGACAGAGCTGGGTAGAGAGTTGCGTCGTTTCTTCGTTGCAAAGGACGGCTATTCCCTTGTGGATGCCGACTATTCACAGATTGAGTTGCGTGTTCTTGCGGCTCTCGCAAATGATGATAATATGACAAAAGCCTTTATCAATGGTGATGATATTCACTCCATTACTGCTTCCCAGGTAATGGGTATTCCGCTCGAGGAAGTGACATCCTCTGACCGCCGTAAGGCAAAGGCAGTAAACTTCGGTATTGTTTATGGTATCGGTGCATTTTCACTTTCACAGGATATCGGTACATCTGTTGTTGAGGCAGACCGCTACATTAAGGGTTATCTTGCCAACTATTCGGGCGTTGCCGAGTTTATGGACAATGCCAAAAAATCTGCTAAGGAAAAAGGTTATGCCGAAACATACTTCGGCAGAAGAAGATATTTACCCGAGCTTCACGAATCAAATGCAATCCGTCGCGCCTTCGGTGAGCGCGTTGCAATGAATATGCCCATTCAAGGCACAGCGGCAGATATCATCAAAATTGCTATGATAAGAGTTTATGAAAGGCTTAAAGAGGAATTTCCAAAGGCTCGGCTTATTATGCAGGTACACGATGAGCTTATCATCGAAGCACCCGAGGAAGATGCACAGGCAGTTGCAGACTTGCTCAAATCAACAATGGAAAATGCTTGTGAAATGTCAGTTCCATTTACTGTTGAGGTTGCCTGCGGTAAAACTTGGTATGATACAAAATGATGAATATTTCTATTGAAAAAATGACCGCAGAGCATATCCCACACCTTGCGGAGGTTGAAAAACAATGCTTTTCAACCCCTTGGAGTGAAAATGCCCTCGCGGAAGAATTGACAAACCCACACGCCCGATTTTTTGTTTGCGTGGCAGAGGGGCAGGTGTGCGGATATATCGGTGCACACAATATCGTTGGTGAGGTTTATATAACCAACGTTGCGGTTTCACCCTCGCATAGAGGACAGGGTATCGGTGCAATGCTCGTAGGCTTTCTGAAAGAGTACAGTAAAACAGAAAATGCCGATTTTATTACTCTTGAAGTCCGCAAAAGCAATTCTGTTGCCATAAAGCTTTATGACAAAATGGGCTTTAAGGTAGTGGGTGAGCGCAAAAACTTTTATGATAATCCCAATGAGGATGCAATTTTAATGACAATAGGTGAATTATGAAGATTTTAGGTATTGAAAGCTCTTGTGACGAAACAGCGGCATCCGTTGTTGAGGACGGCAGAGTTGTACTTTCAAATGTAATTGCCTCACAGGTGGAGGAGCACAAAATATATGGCGGTGTTGTACCCGAAATTGCATCACGTCGTCACACCGAGGCTATTTGTGGTGTTATTGACAAGGCCCTTGAGGATGCAAATTGCACACTGGCGGATATTGATGCACTTGCAGTAACTTATGCACCCGGTCTTATCGGGGCATTGCTTGTGGGTGTGAACTATGCCAAGGGAATGTCACTTTCTACCGGCTTACCCCTTGTGCCTGTACACCACCTGCGCGGTCACATTGCGGCAAATTACATATCCGATGAAAATATAAAACCGCCCTTCCTTGCACTTGTGGTTTCAGGCGGTCACAGTCATATAATCAATGTTAAATCATATACAGAGTTTGAGGTTATCGGCAGAACACGCGACGATGCGGCAGGTGAGGCTATGGATAAAGCTGCACGTACTGTGGGACTACCTTATCCCGGTGGTGTCAACCTCGATAAAATCTCAAAAGATGGTGATGAGAATAAATATAAATTCCCAACACCCAAGGTGGCAGACAGTAAATACGATTTTAGCTTTTCGGGTCTTAAAACCTTTGCGGTAAATCTTGTGCATAATGCTTCACAAAAGGGTGAAGAGGTTAAGGCAGAGGATTTGGGTGCATCCTTTATAAAAGCCGTTACCGATTTACTTGTGTCACACACAATGCTTGCAGCAGAGGACACAGGCGCCACTAAAATTGTCCTTGCAGGCGGCGTATCAGCAAACTCAAGACTCCGTCGTGTAATGGCTGAGGCGTGTCAAAAACGTGGTTTGGAGCTTTATATGCCCGAACTCAAATATTGCGGTGATAACGCGGCTATGATAGCATCACAAGGCTACTATGAATACCTTGACGGCAAAACTGCCGACCTGACACTTAACGCAGTAGCATCAATGCCCATAGATGAGAATTTCAAATTATAAATTATAAGTTTTAAATTCTGGAACTGCGTTGGCATTATAATAACGGCGTAGCCCCGATAATTTTGCATTTTGCATTTTGAATTTTGCATTAAAAAAGCAGACAGGTTTGAAAACCTGTCTGCTTTTTATTCCGCCTCGCTCCACGAATGATTGTGAAGTTCTCCCATATTCTGAAGCGTTGGGTAGCCCATCTGCCTGAGTGCCTCGTAAACACCGATTGCAACGGCATTTGAGAGGTTAAGGCTTCGTGCATCATCAATCATCGGGATACGCACACATTCGTCGGGGTGTTGAAGTAAAAGTTCTTCGGGTAATCCCTTCGTTTCTTTGCCGAAAATCAAATAAGACTTGTCGGAATATGTAACGTCTGAATGGGTGTGTTGCGCCTTTGTTGTAAAAAAGAAGTAGCTTCCGTCAGGATTTTTCTCAAAAAAGTCGTCCATATTTTCATAATATGTAAGGTCGAGGAGATACCAGTAATCGAGACCCGCTCTTTTGAGCTTTTTGTCATCAATGGTAAAACCCATAGGCTTTACTATATGCAGTCTTGCTCCTGTTGCTGCACAGGTGCGGGCAATGTTGCCTGTATTCTGGGGGATTTCAGGCTCTACAAGTACAATGTTTAATTCGCTCATACCTTGCCTAACTCCTTTATATAGAAGGGTATACCACGCTCAAAGTCAACACCGTATCTTATGGGTCTGTCCATTGTTTGGGTGCGCTTTATACAGTCGCAGACGTATCTTACCGCAATTCCCATTGCCTCGTGAAGTGAAAAATCGTTAAGCAGGGCACCGCAGAATGAGCTTGCAAAAACGTCGCCTGTGCCGTGATATGTGCCGTTTAATTTGTTTTCAAAGTAGTAGTGGGGAACTCTGTCCTGTCCCATACAAGCGGCACCGAGTTTTGATTCCTCGAACGAAACACCTGTAAGGATAACATTCTTTGCACCCATATCGAGAAGCTTAGTAAGGAGTCTTTCGATGTATTCTTCAGTCTGCACACCTTCAATAACTTCCTCGTCCACCATAAAACAAGCCTCGGTGATGTTGGGGAGGATTATATCTGCTCTTGCGCAAAGTGATGCCATTGCTTTCGCAAATTTCATATCAAATACTGTGTACATCTTGCCGTGGTCTGCCATACAAGGGTCGGCAATGAAAAGGTTGTCCTCACGCTTGAAGTCGTCGGCAATTTTTTTCACAATATCAATCTGCTCAAATGAACCTAAAAATCCCGTATAAATTGCATCGGGACGGATGTCGATTGATTTCCAATGCTCACCCATAGCAGGCATATCACAGGTCAGGTCACGATAAGTGTAGCCGGAAAAACCGCCGGTGTGTGTGGAGAGTACGGCGGTGGGCATACAGACAGTTTCAACACCTGCTGCTGAAATTATGGGTAATGCAACAGTGAGAGAACATTTACCGAAACCTGAAATATCATTTATAGCAATAAGTCTTTTCTGGTTTTCCATAAAATTTTTCCTTCTTTTTTTATTGCAATTATTATACATAAATATTTTTCATTTTGGAAGTAGGTTGATGGAATTTTAAAAATAATAATCATAGAAATTTTTTCTTGATTTTAATACCAAATTATATATTTGATATAAAATTTTTTGTTGCACAAAATAATTTCGGAGGTGTTAAAAATGATGATGAAGACCGAGGATATGGCAAAGCTTGGCAGTGCAGCGATGGCAGTCGGTGTTGCAGCGGCAATTACAGCAGGTGTCATAAGTATGAAAAGCAGTCCAAAGTCCAAGATGAAAAGAATGGCAAAGAAATCAATCAAGGCAATGGACGGAGTAATGAGCGCGTTTAAATAATGCAGTTTTGCCGCAAGTTTAAACTTGCGGCATTTTAGGAGTTTGAAATGAAAAAGATTATATCATTTATGGTTGTGTTGTGCTTGCTCGCTACAACCGTTGCCTGTGGAAATACGACGGAAGGGAACAGTACGCTCCTTTCTTCTGAAGCAGTAACATCAACGGAAACTATTGCAGAATCAACCGAGAAAAAGGAAGAATCTACCACAGGTGTTCCCGAACCCAAACCAATGGATAATTCAGCAGAATTACTGAAAGCAACGTATGGTAAAAAAACAGGTACTGATAAAACCTATACAGGACTTGAACCCTTACCCGAAAGGGAGCTTCCTATTATTGACCCGCAGAATGCACGAGGTCTATCGGAGGATGAAATCAAGCATAGCTTTGGTGTTTCCAAGGATGGCATACCCCACGAAATATCCGTGAACAATCAGAAAATCTATGAGCAATACGGCGCTTTGTGTCTCGATACAAGCGGGGAAAAGTGTATTTATCTTACATTCGACTGCGGTTATGAGAATGGATGCACGGAGAAGATACTTGACACTCTGCGCGACAAAAGGGTGAGTGCCGCATTCTTCGTTACAATGGATCACGTGAAATCAAGTCCGCACATCGTAGCGCGTATGATAAACGAAGGTCACACTGTGGGTAACCACTCTGTGACACATCCGAATTTTTCTAAGATTACACGCACACAGATGGTAGAGGAATTGCAGGGGCTTGATAACTATCTGAGACAGAAGTTTGGTTACTCGTCACCCTTTTTCCGTTTCCCTGAGGGAGCATGTTCACTCAGTGCCCTTGACTTGGTGCAAAATTGCGGATATAAATCTGTCTTTTGGTCAAGTGCCTATGCGGATTGGGATGTAAATAATACTAAAGGTAGTCAATATGCCTTTGACACGGTGACTTCAAGGCTTCACCCGGGGTGTGTATTACTCCTCCACGCGGTATCACCTGATAATGCTGATGCGCTCGGGCGTATTATTGACTATGCACATTCACAAGGATATGTTTTCAAATCGTTGTAATAAAAAATCAGTACAGCGGACTTGCTGTACTGATTTTTCTTATATGTAATTCATAATAAGCTCTGTTATAAGAACTCCTGCACAGGAAAGCATGGCAACCTGTATGAGAGTTCGTTCAAAGAAAGCAGCAATTACTGCAATTATAAAGCCTACTATTGCCGATACTGTGTTGCCTGTTGCATAAAAACAGGCAGGTACGGTCATTGCACTGAGAACGGTGTAGGGGATGTAGTGCAAAAATGACACGATGAATCTGTTTTTGATTTTCTCCTTTATTAGTGTCAGCGGTATCATTCGCACAAGGTAGGTGACACCTGCCATAACCAAAAGGTAAATGAAAAATTTTCCGTTATCCATTATTCTGTGCCTCCTCATCCTCTTTGATGGGTGCGATTATTGCAAATATGGCACTTGCAATAACGGCACAGATAATAATTGTAAATCCCGAAGGAACGGTTGACAGGAAGGGTATGAAATTGAACGCCAGGCTGAGTGCGATTGCAGTCACAACACAGAGTGCAGTTGCCTTTTCCTTTTTTGCTACGGGAACAACAATGGCAATAAACATACCGTAAATGGCAATACCAAGTGCAGAAGCAACAATTGTTGGTAAGATGTTTCCTGCAATGGCACCTGCCAGGGTACCGCCTGTCCATCCGAGTACAGGGAGTAAAATAAGTCCTGCCATATAACGTGTGCCGAGTTCACCTTCGTTTGAAACAGAAACGGCAAAAATCTCGTCGGTGTTGCCATAAGCTATGAAAAGTTTTTCGGGAAGACTTACTTTGCGGGACAATTTCTGACCCAAGGCTACTGACATAAGTGAGTAGCGTGAATTGATGATTAGCTGTGACAGCGCGAGTTCGACAAATGAACCACCTGCGGCAATAATGGGCACACCTGCAAGTTGCCCTGCCGAAGTAAGGTTGAATAGTGAAATAAGAACTGCCTGCCATACTGTGAGACCGCTTTCCACGGTAAATATGCCAAAGGCAAATGCTACGGAGAAATATCCCATACAAACGGGGATACCTTCCTTTAAACCGGTTTTAAATGAGTTGATATATGTCATATTATATCCTATTGAACGAAATTTTCTAAAGCCTCAAGGTACACATAGTTTCGTGTAGTTGAGATGTTTGTGAGAACAATTACATCGTTGACAGTCTTTTTGTCGCAGAATTCAGAAAGTGTTCCCTTGTAGTGACGGGGATCTATTACATAGATTTTGTTGTAATGAGGTATCAGGAAGGGTACAAGGGCGTTGCCGAAGCTGTCCTTGATAACAAGGCAGGATTCACCACGGGGCAAATCAAGGTTTGTGATTGTGGTCAGACCATTGTCACCGCCGATAAAGGTAAGGTATTTTGAACCGGGAGTGTTGTCTGACACGTCCTTGATAACGTCATAGTCAAAACCTTCATATAGCACAGAGTCACTTATTTTACAGGTGACCTTATTGAATGGGAGATATGTCATAACATAGTCGGGGTTTTCCTTAAGTGCAGGATTCTGACCTGAGCTTGAGTAGAATGTGCCGATGAAGTTATCGAATTTTTGTGTTTTGTATTTTGAAAGAGGAACGGGTGCGATGCCTTTTTCAATAGCGAATTGTTCATAGGCATAGTATGCACCGAGGGCAGTCCAATGGTGGTCGGCACGGAAATATGTGTATTCGTTACGATGCTTACGCTCTGCATCGTAGATGCCGTCAACTGCAATCGTGTTCTTGAATGAAGCGTTGAAGTAATCAAGAGCCTTTTTCTGGTTTGCGGAGTTGACCTCGGCACGGATAGCATCATTGAGGGTGATATCCATACTGGTGGGGACAATCATAGCATAAACATTGCCCAAGGGCTTTGTGATACCGTCAAGGCTGTTCACACAGTCGATGAATCGGGGTGCAACTTCCTTGGAGAAGCTGTAATATTCATAGGCACTGTCACCTGCAACCACAATGGCACTGAGGGATTGAACGTCATAATCGGGTTTTACTGCATTGGGGTCGCCGTTGTCCTTGCTCAATTCATCCTCATCGGGCATTGCCACAGGCTTTGTTACCTCAGGCACGTCGGGTGTTTCCACAGGCTCTTTAACAGGAGCATCGGGGATATCATCACCTGCATCTACGTCACCGTGTATGGATATTGTGTCAATACCATACAGGGATTTAATGAATGTGTCTGTTTGTGTAAGTGTTTCCCTGAATGGGAAGGTGTCCGAGAACCAGGTGTCAATATCGGAGAAGAAGTCGCCGGATAACAGAGCTTGTACACTGTACTCGGGGAACTTTGCCAAGGGACGTTTTTCTGTTTCCGAATATGTGGGTCTGATGGGGATTGTAAATGCCAAAACAGTGCCAACATAAAGTAACAGGAAGAATGATGCTACCTTAAGTCCACGCGCCTTGCCGAACTTCTTTGCTTTGCGCTTTTCCTTACGATTGTCGTGAGATTCCTTGAGCTTGAGTTTTATCTGTACGCCCTTTTTCTTGAGATAACGGCGTTTGTTTGTGATAACAGGCTTCGAGCTTTTTGCCTTTTTCTCTTTCTTTTTTGGTGCGGGTGCAACAGGCTCGACTTTCTCGTCCTCCGTAACCTGTTGAATGTTAGTCTTTTCCTGCTTGGGTTCGGAGATTTTTTTCTTCTGTTGCTTTTCTTTTTTCTTTGCTTTTCTGCCACGCTTAGTAGTTGGTTGAACAAAGGGTGGTGGAGTTGCTTCTCCCGAAAGTTCTTCAGCTTCAAGAGCTTCGTCAATTACAGGGTCCTCTGCGACTTTTTCTACTTCGGGAGTTTCGTCAATTACAGGTTCCTCTGCAACTTCTTCGACTTCGGGAGTTACGTCAATTACAGGTTCCTCTGCAACTTCTTTGACTTCGGGAGTTTCAACGATTACAGATTCTTCTGTAACTTCCTTTACCTCGGAGATTTCCTCAATAACGGGCTCTGCT
>JAZRFZ010000016.1:0-6474 GCA_045643925.1 Acutalibacteraceae bacterium
AGACGTCTCATCAGCGTATATCCGACAAGCTTCAAGAAGCTCATCAACGCCCCAGCTTTTATTAACAGGCATAATTGATGACCTGATTTTATCATTTGGTGCATGGAGAGAAACAGACAACGTCAACTGAAGTTTTCTATCTAACAAATCATAAATACGCGGAACAATACCGCTTGTGGAAAGTGATATATGTCTCATACCAATGTTAAGGCCTTTTTCGTCGCTAACAAGCTCCAAAAAGCGCATAACATTATCATAATTGTCAAGCGGCTCACCCATACCCATAAGAACAATTCGAGAGATACGGATACCCAAATCCTTCTGTGCAGTGTAAATCTGACTGAGAATTTCCGAGGGAGATAGCTGTCTCTTGAAACCACCAATTCCTGATGCACAAAACGCACAGCCCATCTTACAACCCACTTGAGTTGACACACAGATTGTGTGACCGTATTTGTAATCCATTACAACACATTCAAGGTATTCTCCGTCGGGCAATGAATATAAATATTTAACTGTATTATCATACCTCGAAATCAACTTTTTTTCAATAGTACAGGACAATATTACAAAATTGTCGTTCAATTTTGCTATTAAATCCTTTGAAATATTGGTCATTTCGCCAAAAGAAGTTACGCATTTTTTATGTAACCAATCATAAATCTGCGTTGCTCTGAATTTCGGCAGACCTAAAGCAGTCAACTCACCGAGCAATTCATCGTAATTCAGAGAAACTATATCTTTCTTTTCCAAAGGATTCACTCCCTTTCAAACACAGCAATAAAAAAGCCGTCACAATTATTTTTTCCGGGTAACAGAGTAAGATAATCACCCTCATCTACTGCTCTGTCAATATGCGGTAATGTTTTAACACTTCTGAATTCGGGATGATTTTTTAAAAATGCATCACATACCTTACGGTTTTCATTAGGATTAACAGAGCAAGTTGAATAAACAAGTCTGCCGCCACTTTTGACATACCTGCAGGATGTTTCAAGAATTTGCTTTTGTATCGGAATCAATTCCTTGATTTCATCAAGATTTTTATATTTGATTTCAGGTTTTTTTGTGATAATGCCAAGACCCGAACAAGGAACATCACACAGAACCCTGTCTGCTTTTGGAAAAGATTCGTTAAATATAGTACCGTCGTTCACAGTAGGCTTTATGCACTCGATACCAAGATTTTCAGCCCCACATTTTATAAGATTAGTACGGGCTTCGTATATGTCACAAGAATAAATAACACCATTGTTCTCCATATATTCTGCAGCAGTAAAGCTTTTGCCCCCCGGTGCAGAACAAACATCAATCATAGTACACCCAGGGTAAGGTGAAAGCGCCTCAATACAAAGTTGTGAAGATATATCCTCAACATGGAACAAGCCTTTTTTGAAAGAATCCAGTTCATAAACTGCAGAGTTAAGGGAGATATACAAAGCGTTGTCAAGAAATGTTTCTACAACCTCAACACCTTCATTCTCGAAGATTACCTTAAGCTCTTCTGCGGTTGTTTTCAATGTATTGACTCTAACAGTAATTTTTTTGGGTTCAAGAGCAGCTTTAAGAAAGCTCTCTGTATTTTCCTCACCATAATGATAGATGAGTAAATTAACAAAATCAGTCGGTGCTGAATAGAGGACAGACAACCGCTCCGAATTTGACAAATCATCAGAAAGCTCAAAACCCTCTTTTGATACCTTACGCAAAACTGCATTTACAAGACCACTTGCAAAACCACATTTATTGTCCTTAACAAGTTTAACACTCTCATTTACTGCGGCAGATTCAGGTATCTTATCAGAGAAGACAAGCTGATAAACACCCATTCGCAAAGCAATAAGAACATCTGTTTTTAATTTCTTAAGTGGTTGAGAAAGATATCTCGAAATCATGTAATCAAGAGTAATTTTCCGCTCAATCACGCCATAAACAAGACGAGAAATAAAAGCACAATCAGTGCTGTCGCGGCGATACGCTTTAACAGCACTGTCAATAGCAAGGTTTGAATAAGCCTTATCTTTTTCAATTTTCAAGAGAATTTCAAAGGCTATCTGCCTTGCGGATTTTGTCATTAACGTCTTCTCCCTGAGTATCTTAAAATCAATCTGAGAAGCTGCGCAACACTTACTGCTAACGCAGCAACATAAGTCAAAGCAGCATTTTTGAGAACCTTAGTTGCGCCTAATTTTTCCTCAAAAGTGAGTAGTCCGTTTGACTCAATTACCTTCAATGCACGATTACTTGCATTGAATTCAACAGGCAATGTTACAAGCTGGAAAATTGCAGTAAATGAGAAAAATCCGATACCAACCCAGATAAGAGGTTCAAAGCTCAAAACCAAACCAATCAAAAGAAGCGGCATTGAAAGAGTTGAACCGATATTGCAAACAGGCAGTATTGAATTACGCACCTTAATGGGTAAATATGCTTCAGCATGCTGTGCAGCATGACCCGCCTCATGACAAGCAATACCTACCGCCGCAATGGAGGACTTATTATATACACCCTCAGACAACTTAATCACCTTTTGAGTGGGGTCATAGCAGTCAGTCAAATTACCACCCATAGGCACAATAGAAACATCTGTTATTCCATAATAATGCAAAACCATCTGAGCAGCTTGTGCGCCTGTAATCCCGCGACTATTACCTATAGCAGAATAGCGGCTGTACACGGATTTCAAACGCCAACTTATAATCATAGATGCAAAAATTACAGGTAAAACTAAAAGAATATAATATCTGTCAATCAAAAAATATGGCATTATATCCCTCCTAAATAATTCTTATATCTATATTTTAAACTATATAGTTTAAATAATGAATAATTGAATGTGAATAAAATGTTAAAAATTATCCTAATATGGTACCTTTTTCAATAGGATGTCCCCTAAAAAAGTCAGCGGCTGACATTCTCTTTTTCCCTTCGTACTGAACATCCTTAACAACAACAGCTTTACCATCACCGCAAAAAATACCCAATCCATTTTTCAGAATAACCGCTTCACCAGGTTTACCACCCTTAAGTTCTTCTGAAATATGTGATGAAAAAAGCTTGAGATTTTTACCATCGAGTACAGTAAGTGCAACGGGCCAAGGGTCAAGACCACGAATTTTGTTGTGAACTTCCCTAGCAGTTTTTGTGAAATCAACAGGTGACATAGTCTTATCAAGCATTGAAGCATAAGAACTTTTAGAATCATCCTGTTTCACGGGAGTCAACTCGCCTTTTGGTAATTTCTCAAGTGTTTCAATGAGCAGGTCTGCACCTAAAACAGTTAACCTGTCATAAAGCTCACCTGATGTTTCATCTTCACCGATTTTTGTTGTTTTGGTAAGCAACATATCACCTGTATCAAGACCAACATCCATCTGCATTGCAGTAACACCTGCAAACTCTCTGCCATCAAGAACACTCCATTGAATAGGTGCAGCACCACGGTACTGTGGAAGAATTGAACCGTGGATGTTTATGCAACCATATTTTGGAAAATCAAGAAAATCCTTGGGAAGAATTTTACCGTAAGCTACAACAATGACAACATCCGGATTTAAATCTTTTAAAAGTTCAAGACCAACGCCATTCTTAAGGCTATCGGGCTGAAAAACAGGAACATTATTTTCAACTGCCACAACCTTAACGGGAGGAGGTGTCAGAATCGCCTTTCTGCCAACAGGTTTGTCAGGTTGAGTAAATACACCAACTACATCATAATTTGCATCAATCAAAGCCTCAAGAGGCTTTACGGCAAAATCAGGTGTACCCATATAAACTACTTTCATATTTATTCAGTCTCCACATCAGTTCTGTAAAGAACTTCTCCTTCATCAAGCTTGTCTTTATAAAGAATACCGTCAAGGTGATCTATTTCGTGACAGAAGCAACGAGCCTTAAGCCCCTCACCCTTATAAAGGCACCACTTACCCTCTCTGTTCTGCGCCTTAACCTTGACAGTCATAGGACGAGTAACAGTACCACAAAGACCAGGTAAAGAAAGGCAACCCTCTGTGCCTGTCTGTGAACCATCAATCTCTGTTATTTCGGGGTTTATAAGCTCAATATATTCGTTCCTGTCCTCAGTTACATCCATAACAACAACACGTCTTAAAACTCCAACCTGAGGCGCAGCAAGACCAACACCGCCTGATCTATACATAGTTTCCTTCATATCATCAAGCAGGTCAAAAAGTCTGTCGTTAAAATCTGTGACAGGACGCGATGTTTTTCTGAGAATAGGGTCATCATCAACCCTGATATTTCGAATAGCCATTTGGAATCTCCTTTTATACAAGCGGATTTATATCCACAGTTATATTTGCACTAGTATTATCACTGTTTTTCATATAGTGAACAATAAGTTCAGACATCATCTTACGAAAACGCTTTGTGTTTTTACATTTAACAGTGATAATATTGCGATATTTATTACTAATTTTGCTAACACGCGGTTGAATAGGACCCATAACATTTATTTTTACGTCGTTATACTCCCCTGTTACCGCAACCTTTAACGAATTAAAGAAGTTTTTAGCACATTGATATGATTTATTATGTTGCTCTGATGAAAATGTTATGGAGCAAATATCACAGAACGGCGGATAAACCATACTTTTACGGATAATTGACTCAGTTTCGTAAAAGCTTTCATAATCCTGTGCGGCAGAAAGTTCAATAATCTCATTATCAGGTAAAACCGTTTGAATATACGCTTTACCTTCAAAATCGCCTCTCCCCGACCTACCGATAACCTGTGTCAATAAATCAAAAGCTTTTTCACTACTCCTGAAATCATCGTTGTAAAGCTGATTGTCGATTGAGATGATACCCACAAGAGTTACGCGAGGGAAATCAAGCCCCTTTGCAACCATCTGAGTACCCAGAAGAATATCATATTCACCATTAGCGAATGCAGTAAGCTTATCCTGATAAGAATAACGAGCCATTGTTGTATCGGCATCCATACGCAAAACTCGTGCATTGGGAAAAATGTTTTCAAGCTCTTCCTCGATACGCTGAGTGCCGAAGCCTGCATAAGAAACTGCCTTTTCACCACATTCAGGACAAACATCAGTATGACTCTGTGAATGTCCGCAGTAATGACACATCAAGCGCCTGTTAGCGCTATGATATGTAAGAGAAATACTACAGTTAGGACAAGTAAGAACACTTTTACATGCTCCGCAAACTGCAAAGGTATTAAAACCTCGTCGGTTCATTAAAAGAATTGCCTGTTTGTTATTATTAAGACATTCTTCGAGAGCATTGTACAATTCGTTACTGATTGCACCCTTTGTATCAGATACATCAATGGTAACAACCTCGGGTAAAACCGCCTTGCCATACCGTTTATCAAGCTTTACAAAACCATATCTGCCGGCAACTGCATTTGTATATGTTTCAACAGAGGGTGTTGCGGATGCAAGCACAAGAAGAGCATTGTTATGAGCACATCTGAATCGTGCAACATCACGAGCATGATAACGAGGTGACATTTCTGATTTATAAGTGTGCTCCTGCTCCTCATCAATAACAATAAGACCCAAATCAGAGAACGGAGCAAAAACAGCGGAGCGTGTACCTATGGCTATTTTTGCATCACCACGTTTGACCCTTTTCCATTCATCAATACGCTCACCGGCAGAAAGTGCGCTGTGGAATACAGCAACCCTATCACCAAAGTGAGAGTAAAATATCCCGAGAGTCTGTGGAGTGAGGGCAATTTCAGGCACCATAACAATGACACCCTTGCCATCATTTACCACATCCTCAATTAGTTTGAGGAAAACCTGTGTCTTACCACTACCGGTCACACCATAAAGAAGATAGGCAGCGCCGTCATTATCACGATACTTTGAAAGAAGTTCGTTGTAAGCCTTACTTTGACCTTCAGTAAGTTCGGGTGAAACAGCACTTTTACTTGATGAATCATATCGCGGTTTACGATATATCTCGCTATCGAAAAGCTCAACGATGCCTTTTTTGTGGAGAGTTGAAATAACCGCTTGTGTAACACCGGTAAAATAACACACTTCCTTAACAGATGCGCCGCCAATATCAATTAACAATCGAACCACAGACTTCTGCTTGGGTGTAAGTGAAGAAAGTATGTCCTCGGCGTCCGATTCATTTACAGCCAGTCGAACATTCTTAACAGTTAAATCGCCGGTTTTACGTTTTGTGTCCACATTGGTTACAAGAATATTTTTCTTAACAAGCTTTTCTAAAATTTTAGAATCAGCAGGTATTCCCAAATCATTGAGAATTCTCTCCTGTTTCACGAATTTGCAACCATCTTTCAAATAGTCAAAAATTCGTTTTTCATCAAACGAAAGTTTGTCATAATCCTCGTCGTTAATTTTTTCTGCCATATAAGTTACAACATAATTAAGACCTATACCGGCAGGAAGCATTGCTTTTGCCGCCTCAAAAAGCGTACAAAAAGTATTCTCTTTGAGCCAGGTAACAAGGGAA
>JAZRFZ010000017.1:0-21816 GCA_045643925.1 Acutalibacteraceae bacterium
ATCTTCCTCGGTTTCACCGTATTTTTTACTCAGGTTGTATATAAGGCTTATTCTGTTCTCCACACTCTCTAACTCTACCTGTGAAAAACCATCTTCATTGACAGAATCACGGACTGTATCAGCCACATCCTGAAGCTCATAGTATATGTCACCTAATTTCTGTGACAACTCTTGAAGATTCTGTGAAAAGGATGCTACTGAACTGAGTTCACGGAATGCACCCGAAACCATTTCCACGGCACCGTGATAGGAATCACCGCCATTGAGAGCATCATAGGCACCGTAAAGACCTGCCTGAATTTTCTCGAAATTCTGCAGCTCATTTCTTCGTTCTTTAAGTCGCTCCCACTCTCCGGGGTCAATCTCCGCTTTTTCGATTTCATCTATCTGATATGACAGTATATCCCGCTTTCTGGCAATACTTTCCTTGTCCCCCGAAAGCTTTTTTATCTGTCTTCTTATTTCACAGAGTTTGTCATACGAGGCACTGTATTCACCAATAAGACCTTCTTCTCCCATAAGTGCATCAATGTATCCTATATGAGTTTCACTGTCAAGGAGTTCTCTGTTATCCTGCTGACCGTGAATACTCATAAGCTCTGCACCAATCTCACGGAGTACCGCAACGGTAGTAAGAGCGTTGTTCACCTTACAGATATTTTTATCTGCCCCTATAACTCTTGAAACAAGCAGACCGCCGTCAGGATCAATGGGCAAGGATAATTCTTCAAGCTTCGACCTTACATTATCGCTTATATCAGAAAACAACGCAACAACCTGAGCCTGTGACTCCCCTGTTCTGATAAGCTCACGGGAGGTTCTGAACCCAAGTATTGCGTTGATAGAGTCTAAAATTATTGATTTACCTGCACCCGTTTCACCACTAAGAACATTAAAGCCCCGTGAAAATTCAATCTCGGCGCTTTCAATAATAGCAATGTTCTGAATCTTTAAAACGGAAAGCATAGTCCTTACCTACCAATCATTCTGTTAAGTGCTTCTGCAACGCCGTGTGCTTCATCAGAAGTACGGCAAAGCATAAATATGGTATCATCACCTGCGATTGTACCCACAACCTCGCTAACATTCATTGCATCAATAGTAGCACAGGCAGCACCTGCAAGACCAGGTGAACATTTTATAACACAGATGTTACCTGCATAATCAACCTTAGTCATTGCACTTTGGAAAAGGGCATCAAACATACCGGTATAACCATTATCCATTTGCTTTTCAACAGAATATTTATAAACACCATTTGAACCGAGTGTCTTTAAAAGGCGGAGTTCCTTTACATCGCGAGAAACCGTTGCCTGTGTAACATCGTAACCACGGTCACGAAGCATTGCAAGAAGCTCCTCCTGAGTGCCGATGTCAAACTGTTCAATGAGTTCAAGTATAAGCTTATGTCTTCTTTTTTTCATGATTTGTCACCTTATCCTGAAATTTTCTTGTTGAGAATATCAATAAAAGTATCATCTTTGATTTTAATAAATGATGCATAGCATGATGAACGCTTAACATTCACACACGCACCCTCGGGAATAAGTATGGGGTCCTGTCCGTCACATGAAAGAATTGCATCACCGCTGTTATCATGGGAGATACTCAGAACAGATTCGCCGCCAAGCACTACCGAGCGGGAAAACACACTATGAGAGCAAACCGGAGTTAATAAAATACTTTCAACACAGGGATCAACAATAGGTCCACCCGCAGAAAGTGAATATGCCGTAGAGCCTGTTGGTGTGCACACAATAGCACCATCTGCCATATATTCGAGTAAAGGGGCCCCGTTACAATTAACCGAAAGCTTCATTATACGAATTGTTCCGCTGCGCGAAACTACGGCATCGTTTATACAGGAGGTTTCGTATATCAATTCGCCGTTTTTGCCATTAACAGACACCTGAAGCATCATTCGTTTTTCTGTGATGTATTCACCATTTACAACTTTACCGAGAAGATGGGCTTCGTCCCCTTCCATACAGGCAAGGTAAGCAAGCTTACCCGCGTTTACACACACAACGGGTTTATTGTAAACAGTGGCTTTTTTGGCAGCATTTATAAATGACCCATCACCACCGACGGATATAACCATATCTGCCTCAGCACAAGCGTCGCCTCCGCTCACATAAGCAAGCGCGTCGCGCGCTCCGAAATGAGTTTCGAGTGCAGAATCCATTAAAGCAATACAACCAAGCTTATTTATTTCTTCAAGAATATTGCTTGTAACCTCAAAGGTATTGCTTCGCGTCATATTGGGGATGATATAAAACTTCAAAAAATCACCTCAATTACTTATCAAGAGCCAGATGTGAGCGTTCAACAAGCTCCTCTGCACCTGCAATAACTGCAGATGAGTCCTGCGGTGCATCGCATTTTTTAAGATGCATAAGATATTCGATGTTGCCCTCGGGTCCCTTTACGGGAGAATGCTCAAGTCCGAGGACTTCAAATGAGGTTGCATTTGCAAACTCTGCAATAGTTTTAATAACGTTTTCGTGAACCTTTGGGTCACGTACAACGCCCTTTTTACCCACGTTTTCCTTGCCTGCTTCAAACTGCGGCTTTATAAGGCAAACTGCCTCACCATCCGCCTTAAGAAGCTGATACATAACAGGCAAAATAAGTTTAAGTGATATGAAGGATACGTCAACGGATGCAAAATCGATTTCGTCGGGTACCTGTTCACGGGTCACATATCTGAAATTGGTTCTTTCAAGATTTACGACACGCTCATCACTGCGCAGTTTCCATGCAAGCTGACCATAACCAACATCAATGGCATAAACCTTCACTGCGCCATTCTGGAGCATACAATCACTGAAACCGCCTGTTGATGCACCTATATCCATACAAATTTTGTTATCAAGGCTTATGGGAAAGCTCTGCATAGCCTTCTCAAGCTTAAGACCACCGCGGCTGACATATTTAAGGGTGCTGCCCCTTACCTCGATAACATCGTCAGGCTTAATATCTCTACCCGCTTTTATTTCCTTTTGGTCATTAACATAAACTATACCGGACATTATGAGTGCCTTTGCTTTCTCGCGGCTTTCGGTAAATCCGCGTTCAAACAAGGCTATGTCAAGTCGTTTTTTATCGCTCATAAAATCTCCTTAATAATTGCATTGTATATGCCATCGCAGTCAAGTCCGTACTGACCGAGAATACTGTCTGTCTTACCCTGTTTAACAAAGCAATCAGGGAAAGCGGTAAGAATAAATTCGGGAGAAAGCTTATTTTCAAGCATGGCACTTGCAAAGCTTTCGCCTACGCCTCCACTTTCCACACCCTCCTCAAAGAAAAAGAGTTTTTTCACATTTTCAAGGTGGTGCAAAGACTCCTCGGGTATGGGTACAATAATATTGAGTTTAATAATTTTAACTTTTTTATTCTGTGCTTTAAGTTTCTCGTAAGCCTTATAGCACTCACCAAAGATTCTGCCGTATGTAACAATGGCAATTTCTGCATCATCGTCACCGAAAACCTGATAATCCTCACCATTGCAAGTATAGTCATCCGGTTTGTAGAATTCAGTGCCTCGAGGATACCTGATGACACAGGGGCCCTCTTTGTGATAAAGCGCATTTACAAATGAGTTATTTAGGTCACAGTAATACGCAGGTGAATAAACAGTAATATTGGGAATACCGTTAAAAAACGCGGTATCATAAATACCGTTGTGGGTTTCACCATCGTCACCCACGATACCTGCTCTATCGACGGCAATAACCATCTTGGTATTCTGCAAAGCACAGTCGTGAAGAAGCTGGTCATAGCAACGCTGTAAAAATGTGGAATACACAACGAAGACAGGTACCATACCGCCCTTTGCCATACCGAGAGCAAATGGAACAGCGTGTTCCTCGGCTATACCCACATCATAGAATCTGTCGGGATATTCCTCGGAGAAGCGCTGAAGTCCCGTACCGAGAGTCATTGCGGCGGTTATAGCGCAGATACGCTTGTCTTTTGCCGCCTGATTATATAAGAACTCACCAAATTTTTCAGAGAAATTCTCATTGGAATGAGGAATCACGCCTTCATCCACATCAAATGGCGGAACGCCGTGGAAATCCGAAGGATTTTTCTCAGCAGGTTCATAGCCCTTACCCTTCACGGTGTTAACGTGAACGAGTACCGGTGATTTAACAAGCTTGGCACCTTCAAGGGCGTCGCACAGCTGCTGAATGTTATGACCATCAATGGGTCCCATATACTTAACACCCATATCCTCAAAGAAGTTACTTTGATACATCATATTTTTAACTTCTGTTTTGATTTTGAAAAGCTTGTTGGCAAGTGATTTACCAACAAGAGGAATTCTTGAAATAGCTCGTTCTGTAAAGTCCTTAAGTCTGAAATAACCCGACCTTGAACGCATTACCGCAAGTCTTTTTGCAAGGTGACCCACATTCTTGGAAATGGACATACCATTATCATTGAGCACAATGATAAGCCTTGCATCACCCATTCTGCCTGCGTTGTTGATTGCTTCATAAACAAGACCACCGGTAAGAGCACCGTCACCTATAACAGCAACCGCATAATCCTTCTTACCGCTTACCTTATTGGCAGCGGCAATACCTAAAGCAGTAGAAATGGAAACACTGCTGTGACCGCTGTACACTATATCGTGTTCACTTTCGTTGGGACGTGAAAAGCCTGACATCCCGTCCTCGCGGCGGAGTGTACCGAATTGCTCGTATCGGCCCGTAAGAAGTTTGTGAGTATAAACCTGGTGTCCAACATCCCAGATTATTTTATCATTAGGAGAATCAAACACCTTATGAAGAGCAATGGTAAGCTCAACCGCACCAAGGTTTGATGCAAGATGACCGCCATTCTCTGATACGGTGGAAACAATAGTATCCCTGACCTCCTGCGCAAGTACAGGAAGCTCCTTATCCGAAAGATTTTTTACATCTGACGGTGATTTAATTCCACATAAAATTTTGTGTCCCATAATCAATAATCTCTTTTTGCAAGATATTCGGCATACTCTAAAAGTGCACCGTTTTCGGGGAAAGCTTCAAGTGCTTTTATAGCATCATTTGTAAGCTCTTCCACTAGTTGCTGACATTTCTCTATGCCAAGTATACCAACATAAGTTGATTTGCCATTCTGTGCATCACTGCCAATGGGCTTGCCCAACTTTTCAGCTGTACTTGTAACATCAAGGATATCATCCTTTATCTGGAAAGCAAGTCCGATTTTGCTTGCGAAAGTACGGGCAGCGTCAATCTTATCACTATCCGCTTTCGCAACAATGCATCCCATTACACACGCCGCTTCAATGAGTGCACCTGTTTTCAGGTTATCGAGAAGCTGTAGCGTTTCTATTTTAACATCGGGGTTGTTCTCGTTTGCCAGGTCAATAACCTGACCGCCAATCATTCCACGACTACCTGCACAACGCGAAAGCTCTTCGATTGCATTAACGGCAACCTCTGCATCATACAGTCCCGCCTTGCACCAAGCGGAAATGCGCTCAAATGCAGCGGTGAGAAGTCCGTCACCCGCAAGAAGTGCGGTTGCTTCACCATAAACCTTGTGGTTTGAGGGTTTACCGCGACGAAAATCATCGTTATCCATACAGGGTAAATCGTCGTGAATGAGAGAATATGTGTGGATATACTCAACCGCTGTTGCCATAGGTACTGCCTGTAAAACATTACCACCGCAAGCATCGCAGAAAAGTAAGGTGAGCAAAGGTCTTACCCTTTTACCGCCGTTTTCCACACTATATTTCATAGAGTCGAAAACCTCCTTGTAATCATCAAGGTAGTTTTCAAAGTATTTATAAAGATTCTCCTCCAAAATTGAAGAAAATTCAGTTATTTTTTTATTCATCGGAACCACCGTTATTCATAAGAGTTGTGATTTTCTGCTCTGCAGAATCAAGATATTTACTACAAACGCTTATCAAGGCTGTTCCCTCAGAAAACAGTTCAAGTGTTTTTTCGAGGGGCTGTCCACCATCCTCAAGGAGCTTCACAATTTCCTCAAGACGAGCCAATGACTTTTCATAATTCTGTTCCATAATCATTCTCCGTATATATCTGTAACACTTGCACCAAAGGAGCCATCTGAAAGCTTTATGGTAACATTGTCACCTTTTTTAATATTTTTAACGCTGGAAACGACACCATCATCCATATTAACAATACCATAGCCTCGTGCAATAACGCCCAAAGGACTGAGTGCATCAAGCTTACCTGCAAGTGACGAAAGCTGATGTTTACTTTTTTCAAGGGTATTTTGTGTAATATCAGACAGTTTCTCACCAAGATAAGCAAGATTTCGTCTGTTATCCTGTAATTTCAGAACAGGGTCCTTCAAAGCACCGCTTTTCTGTATGGTTTCAAGACGTGATTTTTCTGCCGTGATTATATTTCTTGTGATGTTATAGATATGAGCTTTGTAAGCATCAAGGTCGGCTTTCAGTTCAAATATATCAGGAACTGCAATTTCTGCCGCCGCAGATGGTGTGGGAGCGCGTAAATCTGCAACAAAATCACAGATTGTATAGTCGGTTTCGTGACCTACCGCAGATATAACTGGTATCTGTGATTCAAAGACTGCACGTGCAACAATTTCTTCATTGAATGCCCACAAATCCTCAACCGAGCCGCCGCCCCTACCCACAATAAGGACATCTGCACCATTTTGCTCATTAAATTCACGGATTGCCGCGGCAATATCCTGTGCGGCACCCTCCCCCTGCACCTTTGCAGACCTGACAACTACCTCTGCAACAGGGTATCTGCGACCAAGGACATTAAAAATATCCTGAATAGCCGCACCTGTTGATGATGTAACTACGCCAACCCTGCGAGGGAAAAGAGGAATTTTTTTCTTGTGAACGGGGGAAAACAAGCCCTCCGCTTCCAATTTCTTTTTAAGTTGTTCAAATGCAATACTAAGAGCACCCGCTCCGTCGGGTTGCATTGCAGTAATATATAATTGATATGACCCGTCACGCGGAAAAAGCGAAATTGTTCCGAGAGCAAGAATTTTCATTCCGTTTTCGGGTGCAAAACGGAGTTTACTTGCGTTACCTGCAAACATAACTGCCTTAACAGATGCAGCTTCGTCCTTAACGGTCATATACATATGCCCACTATAATGGGCTTTAAAATTTGAAATTTCGCCTGTTACATAAACATATTTAAGGTTTTCATCGTTATCAAGAACATTTTTAACATAGTTGTTAAGTTCATTGACAGTATAAACCTTGGGCGTGGGAGTTATCATTGAATCACCCTTCGATTACACTTGTTAAGTACGCGATACCTGCCGCATTATCACATGAAAAGTCCGGCTCTGCAAAATATGCTTCAAACTTAGGCTCAATAGCCTGACGGATAATAACATCGGACATTACGCCCCCTGCATATACAACGGGCATTTCACCTAAAACAGACAAAGCATTTTCAGTCATTGTGGCTACCACATCTGCAATATAGGTTAACAAAAACCTTGAAGTATCCTCGGAACTCTCACCATCAGAAAGCATCTTAAGACACTTGTTTTCAAGCCCCGAAAGAGAGCAAAAACCATCCTTCAACTTGATTTTATTCTTAAATATACGGTCAGATTTAAGCGCAAGCTCCTCTACACCCTTACCCGCAGGGAAAGGGACACCCATCTTAACACCAATTCGGTCAATAGCCTGTCCCGCCTTCAAGTCACTTGATGAAGCATAGAGCGTAGTTTTAATAACACTTGATTCACAAGGTTCGCACAGAACAAGGTCAGTTGTACCACCCGAAACATGGAATGCAAGAAACCTATTATTTAAAAGTTCAGTTTTATCTGCAGAAAACAATGCCGCAGCAATATGACCTTGTTGATGGGAAAATGTGTGAAGATTAACCCCCATAGCAGAAGAAACCGCACGAGCAACCCCTTCGCCTACAAGAAAACAAGGCATATACGAGCCGTCTTGTGTAGTGGGACGGGTAGAAACACCAACCGCCTTTACTTTTGCGCCAACCTCTGACATCAAATTTTCCAACAAACCAGGATACGCCTTAGTATGATGAAAAACCGCATCACTCTGACGGATACCACGCTCCCCCTCTTTAACCGGAAGGAGTCTTTTTTGTTGCAACATCACATTGCCATCATAAAATGCAACAGAGGTTGTGTAATTACTTGTGTCAAAGCCAAGATATCCGCACATATTATAAGCTCTTTGCGATAGCACCGAGAACACCATTTACATAGGCAGCGTCATCTGCGGTACCATATTTTTTAGTAAGCTCAACTGCTTCGTTTACGGAAACACCTGTAGGAACATCTTCCACAAACTTCATTTCACCAATAGCAAGACGCAAAACCGCCAATGACACCTTGGGAAGTCTTTCTATAGTCCAACCTTTTGAAAACTCTGCAATAACACTGTCAATACACTCCGTGTTTTCGTCCACAGCCTTCAAAAGCACCTCAGCAAAATTATTTATTTTAATAAGCTCGGCTTCAGTAGCACTCTCGATAATCTGCCATACATTTGAGTCATTATCAAAGATTTTTTCAAATAAAACAATAAAGGCTTGTTCTCTTGCTTCACTTCTTGTCATAACTTTCTCCTTTAATGATGTTTAATATTTTAAACACACTTATTCAATTAAAAATTATACCACATAAATATACATTTATCAAGGCATAAAAAAACAGGAAGAACAAGTTTTTACTCATTCTTCCTGTATATTTATAAATTATTAACCAAATGTATACATATTGGTTTCTGTGATTGTGCCGCCTACACTCATGAAGCCATCTTTACCTTCGATGTCATAGTTAATAACTTGTTTAAGGGAGATAATTTCACCTGTAGCAGGTTTGTAAACAAGTTCTACATAGCATCCTGTGTAGCACAAATCAAGTGATTCGATATCTGTATTAAGCTGGTCATCAGCATGATAACGAACCTGCTCTGCAGTAACAACAGGAACAACGGCGTTGATAAAGCCTTCTGTTTCAACATCCTCGTAACCAAGGATCTTGGGATTTTCCTCATCGTTGAAATTGATTACAATCTTAACTGAGCCATCCTTGAGAACCTCTCTGCTTGTGGATGAAATTGCAGCACTTGTTGCCTGAAGGTCTGCACCATTAATAAGACAAGCGCTCTTGTTGTTGATAATGAAATCCTTATCAACATTTGCAATACCCTCAACTGTAACTTCATTATTGAAGTACTTAGCATCATTGACAACAATCTCATCAGCACCGCTTGCAGCAAGTGACTGGAAGAAACTCATATTGAGAGTTCTGTTTGTTGTTTTTGTGTATGCAAGAGGACTACGCTTTGCGCGTTCAACAACTGTCAAATAACTGTTGAAGTTAGCCTGGTCTTTCTTGATACCTGCGTCAGGATCTACTGTTACGGGCTGAGTTGTAGGAGCCTGTGTTGTAGGAGCCTGTGTTGTGGGCGCCTGTGTAGGTGCCTCTGTCTTAGGCTCTGTTGTAGTGGGAGCCTTAGTTGTAGGTGCCTGTGTGGGAGCAGGAGCAGCCTGAGTAGGAGCCTTAGTTGTAGGTGCCTGTGTAGGTGCTACTGAATCAATAATCTGCTCGATGAATTTGGGAACTGTGATAATAGGCTTCTTTGTCTTCTGCATAAGATATGTAGCAGATGCCAATCTGATAGCTGTGCTTGACACAAGACCTATCGCAATGATTGAAACAAGAAGCAAAAGTACAACACTTTTGAGTCTTTGATTGTTGTTCTGATCATTATTTTTCATTTAAAGTATCCCCCTTGATACCATATAACTTCCATAACATTCTACACAAAACAACCGAAAATGTCAATACAAAATCACGCAATAGTTTATTACTTTTTTATTATCATAAATTTTTGTGCAAAACATTCAACTATGAGACTATATTTTAGCAATAATGATAGTTGAAATTTAGAATAAGTTGTAGTAGAATATGTAGGTAAATATATTGTTTTTTATAAAAACAATTTAAAAGGAGACATTTTGTATGAAAAAGAGCAGATTAACTAAAGTAATCGCTGTTATTCTTGCACTCACAATCAGCTTATCAGCTTTTGGTGCAGTAACAGCAGGCGCTTCAAGTATCTACCCTATCACAGGCAGTGACGATCCAATCAGTGTTATCTTTGCTGACATTATCGACACACTCCTCAGGTTTATACTTGATATGTTCCAGGGATTATTCGGCAACGGACCGGGATTCGTAGCCCCCGATGCAGAAGAAACCCAGAAGCTTATTGAGTCCAACTACTACGAAGGCATCAGTAATGAGTTTGCTACATCCGCAGAGGAAGGTGCAAAGTGGCATCTTGGCTACGCTAACACAAGCCTTATCCCCGATGACTACGACAACGGTACATACTACATCGGTGGTTACATTGCTCCCGAAAACGGTTTCACCAACGTTGTTGAAGGCATCGCAGAAATCCCCGGCCTCGGCAAGGACGATATGAAGGCAAGATGTATCGCTATCAACGATGGCACAGGCAAGGGTACAGTTCTCTTTGCAACAATCGACTGTATCGGTATTACAAATGCTGACATCAAGGATATTCGTGCACTTCTTGCAGACTTCGCTGTAGCAAACAATATCGTAGCAATCAACATCGCTTCAACTCACACTCATAGCTGTATCGACACCGAAGGTCTCTGGACAAGAAACCTTGCAAAGCTTGCATCCAACGGTCTTAACAGCGGTTTCAACACCGGCGAAGAGCTTCAGCAGGGTACAAATCCTGAGTATATGGCATTCCTCAAAGAGAAAGTTGCTGATACTCTCAGGGATGCATTCTACAACCTTAAGCCCGGTACTCTCACTTACGCTATCAAGGATATCGGTGAGGATTACTTCCAGAACAAAAACAGACCTACATCAGGTCAAATTACTGAATTTGATGAAAACGGCAACATTATCGCAGACGGCGAAAGAAAAATCGCTATGACTGAGATTCACAGATTCGTATTCACTCCTGATGACGAAACTGTAAGACCCACAATGATGCTCAACATCGCAGCTCATCCTGATGTAGCAGGTCTTCCCACAGATTCAAACTCAGGTAGAGAAATCAGTGGTGACTACGTATTCTACTGCGGTCAGTACCTTGACAAAGCAGGTTACAACTTCATGTTCTTCCAGGGTTCAATCGCAGGTATCTACATGGCACGTACAGCAACAGGCGACAATGTTGAGACATATCAGCGTGTTGAGGAATCACAGAGATACGGTTACGAACTCGCAAGAATCCTCCTCTCCCTCACTCTTACCGAGGAAGAAATCAAAGCAGATCCCGTTATCAACTCAAATGCAGATGAAATCGAAGAGAACACAAAGCTCATCGACATCTACGACGAGAACGGTAACCTTGTTCCAGAATTCACAGAAAACAACTTCTCATTTGTTGATTATATCAAGACTGCACTCAAAATTGCTGTTGATGAAGAAACAACTTTCGAAATCAATGTTCACAATATTGAAGCATTCCAGGTTGAAGCTGACGAAGCAAACTACACCGTTAACGTAATCAGCGGTGATAAGGTTGCTATGAAGTATCAGTACCCTGATGATTACACAATCGTCAACGACAAGCAGAAGGGTCTTTGCAGAGTAATGGACGCTGACGGCAATCTTTTTGAAGCATTCATTACAAGCACTGACATCTACGCAGGTAAAAACGAAGATGGTTCTAAATACATCATCAGTGATGCCGAAGGCACTGTACTCTTTGAGATTGAAACTGAAATCACAGAAATCTCAAAAACATACGAGACTTTCGTTCGCGCAGAAAACGGTGCTCTTTCACCCAACGGCAAAATGCCCACAAACCCCCACTACACATTGTGGTACGAGAACTGGACACCTGTTGAAGAATTTGAAGTTGAGCCTTACCTCAACCTTTACCTCAACCAGGTAGAAATCCACATCGACAACTCTCTCATCAAGGCAGTTGGTAAGCTTAACATGGCTAACTACGTTGTTCTTGTTAACGATGATGGTACTTACTCAACAATCACAGAAGTTGGTTATATGGAAATCGGCCAGGTTTACAAGACAGTATTCCTCCCCGGTGAAATCTGTCAGGACCTTGTTGCTCCTAATGGCGCATCACTCCTTCCCAACAACTCTGTAACCGCACGTCCCTTCAACGCACCTACAGCATGTTCACTCTTCGGTGATGATGTTGCTTGTATGGGTCTTATGAATGATGCCATCGGTTATGTTGTTCCTGATAACGACTACACAATGGGCGATCCTGTAAACCACTATCACGAGCTTATTTCTCTCGGCAAGACAGTTGCTTCTGAGCTTATGTATGGCCTTGAGGATCTTAAGAATGAAATCGTTTACTATTAATTTGCTCTAATATATTTATTGTATACGAACAATCGGACACCTCCGCTTGATATAAGCGGAGGTGTTTTTGTATCACTATATATAATATGTATATAAATATTTTAGCAAAAATATTGACAATTTAAATGTATATAGTAAAATAATGGATGTAGAAAAAAATGATTTGGAGTGTTGAAAATGAGCAACAAAATTCAAGAAATCATTAACCTTATTAAAGAAAAAGACATTAAAATGGTCGACTTTAAGATGGTTGATATCAATGGTCAGTACCGTCACGTTACAATCCCCGCACAGAATTTCTCCGAAGAGACTATGAAGAGCGGTATCGGTTTTGACGCTTCCAACTACGGCTATGCAGTTGTTGAGAAGAGTGATATGGTGTTTATCCCCGATCCTGACACAGCTATCATTGACCCCTTCTGTGATATTCCCACATTGTCAATGACAGGTAATGCAATGATTATCGACTCACCTGCCAACAGACCTCTTGCACAGTATCCCAGAAACATCGTACTTGCTGCTGAGCAGTACATGAAGGATTGTGGCATTGCAGACACAATGCTCATTCTTCCCGAATTTGAATTCTATCTTTTCGACCAGGTGGGTTGGAACGTTTCACCCGACAACATCAGCGCAGACGTTGATGCAAAGCAGTCATACTGGAACAGTTCAGTTGCAGAGAACGGCGTTATCGTTCCCAAGCAGAAGAACTATCACATAGCAAAACCCTTCGACCTTACATACGAATGCCGTAGCGAAATGTGTATGCATATGGCAGATGCAGGTATCGAAATCAACTACCACCACCCCGAGGTTGCAGCATCAGGTCAGTTCGAGATTGAGCCTCAGCTCGGTCAGATGTCAAAGATGGCAGATGCTACAATGTGGATTAAATACATCATCCGCAACACTGCCCTTAAGTACGGCAAGACTGCTACATTTATGCCCAAGCCCATTTATGGTGAAGCAGGTAGCGGTATGCACGTTCATATGCTCCTTCTCAAGGATGGTGAGCCTGTATTCTCCGACGATAACGGATATTCAAACCTTAGTGAAACTGCTCACTACTTTATGGGTGGTCTTCTCAAGCATATCGGCTCACTTTGTGCAATCACCAACCCCAGCACAAACTCATTTAAGCGTCTTATCCCCGGATTCGAGGCACCTGTAACAGTTGGTTATGCTACATCAAACAGAAGTGCGGTTATCCGTATTCCTGCTTACGCAAAAGCTCCCGAAAAACGTCGTTTTGAGCTTCGTAACCCCGACGCAATGTGCAACCCCTACTTCTGCTATGCAGCTATTCTTATGGCAGGTCTTGACGGTATCAAGAACAAGATTGACCCCCATGCAAATGGTTGGGGCCCCTATGACTTTAACCTCTTTAATCTTCCTGATGAAGAAAAGGCAAAGCTTCAGGGTCTTCCCACCTGTCTTGAGGATGCACTTGATTGTCTTGAGGTGGATAACGATTACCTCACAGCAGGCGGTGTATTCCCCATCGAACTCATCAACAACTTTATCAAAGCAAAGCGTGCTGAGTGCAGTCAGATTTCTCAGATTCCTCATCCCGTTGAGTTTGAAAAGTACTACAACCTTTAATTAACATAAAAACCGCCTTGCTTTTTTGAAAAGTAAGGCGGTTTTTTATAGCCAAAAAAGAGTTTATGTGATACAATACCTTTATATTACGAGGTGATGTTATGGTATTTTATTTTTCAGGCACAGGCAACAGCCAATATATAGGCAGACGAATAAGCGATGGTATTGGTGACAAGTTCTATTCTATCAATTCCGCACTAAAGAACAATGAGTATTTTAATGATACAGATATTGATTTGCTTGTTTTTTCGCTGCCCACTTATGCGTGGCAGATCCCCCACGTAGTCCGTGAATGGATTGAAAAATCCACCTTCAAAAAAGGTGCAAAGGCATATTTTATACTTAATTGCGGTGGCGAAATTGCCAATGCAGAAAAATATGTGCGTAAGCTTTGTGATAAGGTGAATTTTCAGTTTATGGGTTGCGGTGAAATTGTTATGCCCGAAAATTATCTCGCGATGTTCAGCACCCCTACATCCGAGCAGGGCAAGAAGATAATCGCACGTGCCGAGCCTGTTATAGACAACATTATTGCAGCAATCAAAGCCGGAGCACAACTACCCTCTCGCAAATCAAACCTTATGGGAAAAGTGATGAGCAGTATCGTAAACATTATGTTTTACCCGATGTTTGTTAAAACAGACAAATTCACAGTCGATACTGACCAATGCATTAGTTGTGGTAAGTGTGTAACCGAATGCCCATTAAATAATGTTACACTTAAAGACGGCAAAACCGTATGGGGCAAAAACTGTACACATTGTATGGCGTGTATTTCCATTTGCCCGAAAACTGCTATTGAATACGGCAGGAACAGTGTCAACAGACCAAAATACAGGTGTCCTTATGAATAATAGAAGGGAACAAAAGCCCCGATACAATCTTATTGATATTCTCCGCGGAACAGCCGTAATATGTATGATAATCTACCACGCTACATGGGATTTGGTTTATCTGTTCGGGGTGGAAATACCCTTATTTCAAACAAGTGCAGCACATATTTTCCAACAATATATTCTGTGGTCATTTGTCATAATTTCAGGTTTTTGTGCCCGTATGGGTAAGAAGCCTGTAAAGCGAGGGGTCATAACCCTTGGTACATCAGTAATACTGAGCGTTGCCACCCTTGTTGTTATACCCGATGCACCCATAATATTCGGTGTGCTTACATTCCTCGGCACGACAATGATTGTGACGGGTGCTTTAAAAAAGCATTTATCAAAAATCAAATATTATATCGGACTACCCATATCCGCATTGTTATTTGCACTGACGTACAACGTCCCTGAGGGAAATCTCGGTTTCGGTAGCCTTGTGATTACAGAGCTACCCGCCAAGCTTTATGCGAATTACTTAACCGCATTTCTTGGTTTCCCGCAAGCGGGATTTTCCTCGTCAGATTACGTACCACTACTTCCGTGGATATTCCTGTATCTTTTTGGCTTTTTCCTGTTTGATTTATTCAAATCACGAGATTGGTTAAGGCATTTATCAGTAACCAAAATTGCACCCCTCGAGTGGTTGGGCAGACACGCTCTGATAATTTACCTTGCACACCAGCCTGTTATTTTCATAATACTATATATAATATTCAAATTTATGTAAAAACGCGCGTTCTTATTGCGTGTTTTTGCATTTTTATACACAACACACTTGAAATATACATTTATTGGTGATAAAATAGTTGGCATATCATTTAAGAGGTATAATATGATAAAAAAGATTCTCAAAAAATTTGCAAAGTTATTTGGCAAAGCAACTACCGTTGAGGAATTTAATATTGACGGTTTACCTTACAGGGTTATTGACCGCACCAATACCCTGCCCTTTATCAAGGACACTCGTGATTTATCCTTTTTATACGAGGGCAGAGTATATGCACAATCATCCGTATATATTGACCCTGAGGAAACAACTCAGCCCGCCTACACGATTGTACAAGAGCTTATAAACAAATGGACATTATTATTTGATATGCAAAACGCCCTTGTGCTTGGTTGTGGTGGTTGCACCATACCTCGATTTATATGCCGTAACGCTGACAACACCAAGGTGACAGGCGTGGAATTGTCGGGCAAGATGATCGAAATCGCAAAAAAGCACTTCACCACACCATATATGGAAGAAAGCTTTTCGTTGTTGCAGGGTGATGCCATTGAATACGTAAAAACTTATCCCCTGTCATACAAGCAGAACTTTATTTTCTCCGATATATTCTGCATCAACGGTGTTGTACCTGAGTCGTTCACGCAGGACTATTTAAATGATTTATATAACTGCACCGCTGACGACAGTGTTATTATATTCAACTTGCTTGGTACAGAGTTTGAGGATATTATTGATTTCAAAAATCAAATCACTTTAGATTTTGATGTCAAAGAAATACTCACAAACGGCAACGCAAGATTCCTTGTGCTTGCCAGGTCACAGAACAAAAACAATATAAACGAATTCAAAAAACGCATCTCAGATTCAAGCGTTTTTATGATATACACATAAGGAGACTTTACGTTGGAAACTAACACACAAATCAAAAAGCGAGGTTTTTACCTTGCAACAGGCGTATTTACTATGCTTTTTTCAGGTGTTTTGTATGCCTGGTCTATACTCAAAATACCATTCAAGGAGTCATTCGGTTGGAGTGATTCCGTATTGGCACTCAACTTCACATTGACTATGTGTTTCTTCTGCCTTGGCGCTTTCTTCGGGAGCCTTATCTGCAAAAAAATCGGCCCGAAAATCACACTTATTATTGCAGGTGCACTTGTAGGTGCAGGTTTTGTAATGACAGGACTTTTAAGTGAAAGCACACCATACCTTTTATACATAAGCTACGCATTTTTAGCAGGTAGCGGTATCGGTATCAGCTACAACGTTGTGGTTGCTACCGTTTCCCAATGGTTCCCTGATAAAAAAGGCTTTTGTTCGGGTTGCCTTATGATGGGCTTTGGCGTCAGCACCCTACTCCTTGGTAACGGCATTAGCAAGCTTTTTGAAATACCCACCTTTGGTTGGAGCAAGGCATATATTATGCTTGGTTGTGTACTTGCAGTTGTACTCGTAATTGCAGGTATCATCCTCAAAAGACCTTCACCCGACACCGTATTCCCCGCACCCAAGGTGAAAAAAGCAACAAAGAAAGAGAACTTCGAGGCAAGGGATTTCAGCACACCCGAAATGCTTAAGAGCTTCACCTTCTGGCGTGCATTTGCTTGTATGGCATTTATGACCGCTGTAGGTAACTCGGTAATCAGCTTTGCCCGTGACCTTGTAATTTCCGTTGATGCCGCCCCCGCCCTTGCAACTACATTGGTTGGTGTACTCTCAATCTGTAATGGTTTGGGAAGAATTATTACAGGCGCATTTTACGATGCACTGGGACGTCGTACAACAATGATTTCTGCAAACATTCTCACCATTGTAGCGGCAGGTATCACACTGTTGGCAGTAAATATGCACTCACTCCCCGTGTGCATAATCGGACTTTGCCTCACAGGGCTTTCATACGGCTCCTGCCCCACTGTAACGGCATCATTCTCCGCATCATTCTACGGACAGAAGTATTATTCAACAAACTACAGTATTACAAACTTCAACCTTATTATCGCATCATTTATTGCTACATTCAGTAACACCTTATTATCATCCTCAGGCGGTTACACCGCACCGTTTATTATGTTGTTGGTGCTTTCTGTTGCAGCACTTGGACTTAACTTCACAATTAAAAAGCCATAAAAAATTACAACGGAATTCATTATGAATTCCGTTGTTTTTATCATCGCAGATATAGATGTGATAAGAATTTGAAAACCTTATTGTGTGGTGAATACCTTACAGGGAAGTCAAACCAGGTAACCTTTTTGTGAATACTCTTCTCGTGGGAGAAGGCATTGAAGCCCGCTTTGCCGTGGTAGCTACCCATACCGCTTTCACCCACGCCACCAAATCCGAAGCTGTTGATTGCAATCTGCATAATTGTGTCATTGATACAACCGCCACCAAAGGCACAACGTTCAATAGTTTCGTTAATACGCTTTCTGTCCTCGGAGAAGATATAAAAGCCCAGTGGTTTTGGTTTGTCGGCAAATAACTCATACAGTTCGTCGTAAGACTCGAATGTAAGAACAGGAAGAACGGGTCCGAAGATTTCCTCCTGCATAACTGCATCATTCCAGGTTATGTTATCCATTACGGTAGGTGCGATTTTGAGTTTTTCGGGGTTAGTTTCGCCACCGAAAACAACCTTATCTCTATCAATAAGTCTGCATATTCTGTCAAAGTGCTTTTCATTGACGATTCTGCCGTACTCGGGATTTTCAAGAGGATTTTCACCGAACTGCACGGTAATCTGTTTACAGATTTCTTCCACAAGCTTTTCTTTTATGGTACTGTGACAGATTATGTAATCGGGCACAACGCAAGTCTGTCCGCAGTTAAGGAATTTGCCGTAAACAATTCGTCTTGCCGCTGTTTTGATTTTGGCAGTTGAATCAACCACACAGGGACTTTTACCGCCAAGTTCAAGCACCACAGGAGTGATGTGCTCTGCCGCGTGACGAAGAACCTCTTTGCCCACAGCCTGACTGCCTGTGAAGAAAATCATATCAAACTTCTGCTTAAGAAGCTCTCGGTTTTCCTCTCTGCCACCTCTTACAACCGCAATATATTCCTCGGGGAAGCACTCTTTTATTATTTTCTCAATAACGTCACCTGTTGCAGGCGCATATGCACTGGGTTTTACGATGATTGTGTTACCTGCGGCAATAGCATCGGAAATGGGCTCCATTGTAAGAAGGAATGGATAATTCCACGGACTCATTACAAGCACGTTACCGTATGGCACAGACTTCTTATAACCGCTGCCGATACACTGACCGATGGGTGTATATATACGGTGCTTTGCGGCATAGGACGGTGTGTGACGAATCATATAATTAAGCTCCATAAGCACAAGACCTGTTTCACAGGTAAATGCCTCAAACTGACACTTACCAAGGTCCTTTTGGAGTGCAATATTTATTTCGTCCTCATATTTCCTTATACATTTATACAACTTCAAAAGCATCTTGATACGGAAGCTGACAGGCAGAGTCTCCCCTGTTCTAAAATACTTCCTTTGCTTTTCTATGAGCTTTTCGATATCCAACATTATCGCCCCTAAATGATTTGTTTCAAAGATGCTTTGATTATAGCATATCCTTAAAGAAAAGTAAAATAAATAATAAAGCGGAGTGAACTCACTCCGCTGTTCATTTAATTATTTAATTAAAACACGCTTGCAACCATCACTGCACCAATAATGGATGAGAAAACAGCGCAAACCTCACCGACAATACTTACCACAAGACCTGTCATTTTGCCTGTAGCCTTGTATTCCTTAATACCAAGAACAATACCGATAATGGATAACACGTGACCTACAAGAGCAATAAGCCAAGCAAACACAATACCGAGAATACCAAGCACCAAGGGAGCCTTTGAACTCTTTACTTCCTGTGGTTGTTGCATAGGATAACCAGGCTGAACGGGATAACCGGGTTGCACCGGGTAGCCGGGCTGTACAGGATACCCTTGCTGTACAGGATAACCTTGCTGTGCAGGTTCAACGGGTTGCTGTGCCTGTTCAACAGGAGCAACAGGTTGTGCTGCAGGAATAGGAGCCCCACATTTATCGCAGAAAGCTACTGCATCATTTACTTCATTTCCACAATTGGAACAAAATCTTGCCATTGAAAACACCATCCTCTTTTCAAATCACAAACACCATAGTGTTATATAAAAAGTTTAGCATTATATAACCCGAAAGTCAAGCAATAAAGGAGCGCGCCGATTTAATATTTTTTGTTGGGGTGGTGAATAGATATAAAGAAACAGCGGAGTAAAATTACTCCGCTGTTTTCAGATTTTTATTAAATCAATGACTCGTTCACCGCTTTTTCGAAATTACGTGCAGATTCATTCCCTGAGCCACCGTCAAAAAGAGAATTTTTCATATACACCGCAGCAATATTGTTTGTGGGGTCAATCCAAAAATGTGTACCGTAAGCCCCACTCCAACCGAAAGCTCCGACCGGTAAATTTTTGTAATCTTCACGGACTATTACCCTAACACCGAGTCCCCATCTTTCACTCCCGGGCATTATAGCTTCGGAAACAAAAGGCGTATGTAACAACCTGAATGTATCCTCGCAGATAATCTGTTTTGTTAGTGTTTTACCCTTATTTAAAAGCATTTTTGCAAACCTTGAATAGTCAGCAAGAGTGGATAGCAAGCCTGCACCACCTAAATAATGTGTACATAGATAATCAGCAAAAACACAATTTTCATTCATTCCGGCAACACTGTTTTTACCGTCGACCTTATTATGCATAGCAATTATCTGTCCCCATTGCTCTTGTGTGGGGACAAACATTGTATTCGACATAGCGCAAGGCTCAAAAATTTCTTGTTTTAAAAATTCCGGATAATCGGTTTTAGTCACTTTCTCAATAATTTTCCCTAACACATTGAAAGCACCGATTGGACTATATTGTTGTTTGGTTCCGGGTTCAAAATCCAAACCGATTCGTGAATAAAATTCAACTGAAGCATCAAGGTTTTTTGTATCTTCGTCGGTCATTTTACCCTCTTTCAAGGGCTCACTACCGATTCCGGAAGTATGTGTAAGCAGATTACAAACAGTAATTTCATTTTGTACTTTACCCAAATCCATCAAACTGCCTGATTGTGTAATTTGAGTGATATTAATATCTTTAAATTCAGGTAAAATATCGCCCACTTTATCAGACAGAGAAAGTAATCCTCGTTCTACAAGAATAAGGATTGCCACTGCCGTAACAGGTTTTGTCATAGAAGCCATACGGAATATTGTGTTTTCAGTAACAGGTTCCGTATTATCAACAGAGAGGTTGCCAAAACATTTTTTATAAACCACATCTTGACCTTGAATAACACAATATGCCGAACCAAACACCTTGTTATTTTCGAAATCGTATAAAGCTACTTTTTCTATATTTGTTTTTAATAATTCCTTATTTAATTTATTCATTCAAATCACCTAAAATAAATAACTATTCGATATTATATCGCTAACACTCTAAAAAGTAAAGTTTGTTATATATTATGAAAGCAACAGGTGACGTCGCGAGCGCGTCCGGCGGACGATGCAGCGAGCGTAAGGAAGCGCAGCGGTCAAAATCGTCAGCGACGAGCAGGAGCACCTGACGATTTTGGGCACCGCAAGGGGTCTTGTGAGAAGGATTGATGATTTGGGCAGAGTTGTAATTCCTAAAGAGATTAGAAGAACTTTAAGGATTCGTGAGGGTGACCCTTCACATACAACATTGACACTTTTTGACAAGTTTTGCTGGGCGATACATAGTTTGGTGAAAAGATATAATGAGCAGAGAAATTAAACGCTTTGCTCATTTTTTACAATTTATTGATTTTCACGATTACGTGTGCTAAAATATATATGCCAAACTATAAAATACAAAATCAAAGAGTGTTTTTGCAAGGGGATATTATAACCTTTTGCGTTTATACTATGAATTTGATAAAAATGCAAATTCCATCGGTATGAATGCAGAAATGCTCTTTGTATTGATATAGTTTGGCTACTATCGGAGTTTGCGTTTTTTGTGCGGTTACTTCGGTAGCCGCACTTTTTTATTTCATGGAGGAACTCATTATGAAAAAACTTATTTGTGAAATGTGTGGAAACACAGATTTAATCAAAGACAATGGCTTTTTTGTTTGTCAATGCTGTGGATGCAAATACACCGTAGAAGAGGCAAAAAAAATGATGGTGGAAGGTACTGTGGATGTTTCAGGAAGTACGATCTCAA
>JAZRFZ010000018.1:0-6126 GCA_045643925.1 Acutalibacteraceae bacterium
GTTATGAATGTGGCTGTATCTGAAGACGCATTCAATGACGTTGAAAAGGGCGACAACTGGATTCCGCAATATGACTATATGTTATTCAAAAAAGATATTGATGTTGCATATAGCTGTGAGAGAGAAAAATAACACAAAAAACAGTGTATCACCAAAAGTGATACACTGTTTTCATTTGTCTGTTAAAATATTCAAGACCATCGGTTGAATTGCCGTCACCGGGACGGAAATATGTTCTAATATTACCCTCGGGCGAAACTACGACAAACTCGTCAGTTGACTTAAGATAATAACAATCATCCCCATCATTCTGCACTTTATGTAACACAGAGGGGTTATTTATTACGTCGTTTGCACCCTGAAGGTATTCTTCCTTGGTAGTGTATCCAAACTCTTTACCGTGCTTTTCAAAATGACTTTCGAGAGCATCCGTATTTATAAAGTTGTATTCAAATTGACTTTGAATATTATCGGTTGGGTTATCAATGTAATTTTCCGGATTTGCAAAATCACCAAACCAAGTGGTAATAAGTCCAATTACAAGAATTATTAAAACAGTGGCAATATAATGAATAGGTTTTGCATGTCCTCTGCCATTCTGAGGCTTACTATTCATATTTTCCATAATCAAACCCTCTTTTTAAATAACTTTTCAACAGGCAACTGCGCAAGGATTATTGCGGCAAAAACAAGCACACAACCAAACACTTCATTTACACTGAGTCGTTCACCGAACACTGCTCCTGCAAGTGCGGCAAACACGGATTCAAGACTCATTATAAGACTTGCAACCGTGGGATTAAGATTTTTCTGTGCCACAATCTGCAAGGTAAATGCAATACCCGATGAAAGCACACCTGCATAAAAGATTGAGAACCAGGCGTCACCGATTGCAACGGGGTCGACCTCTTCAAAAAGGAACATGCCAATGCAGGAAATCACCGCCGCAACAAAGAATTGCACAAGAGAAAGACGTACTCCATCAACTGTTTTCACAAAGTGGTCAACAATCATAATCTGCACCGCAAAAAGAAATGCACAGGTTATCAGGAAAATATCACCGATATTTATTGCACCTGCCTCGGTAACACATAGGAAATACATACCGCAGGTAGCAATAGCAATACAAACCCACAAAACAGGTTTAACCTTGCGACGAAAAACAAGACCGAGAATGGGCACCATTAAAATATAGAGCGTGGTTAGAAAGCCTGATTTACCCACACCTGACAGAATTATTCCATACTGCTGTACCGCACTGGCAGCACATACAGATGCACCGCAGAGAACACCGCCAAGGATAAGACGCTTTGACATAAAGCTCTTATTTTCGCCGTGCTCACCCTCACCTATCTGCTTTCGGTTCTTCTTGAAAATGAAAAAGGAAACGGGTGTAAGCACAACCACCGCAAGACAAGAACGAAGGCAAAGGAAAGTAAAGTTGCCGATTTGCTCAAGTCCCTTGCTTTGCGCAACAAAGGCAGTACCCCATATAAATGCGGCTAACATCAAAAGAAATGATGCACCGAGAGATTTAGTTCGTTTTATTTTTTCTTCCATAATCACACCAAAAGAATTGCAAATTGCAGGTAGCAATTTGCAATTCATCACTTTCACAGGTTTTCCCTTACCAACTTCGCCCTCAACTTGTCCCGTTCCGTTCTGTCTAAGGGTCGGTCAACGGAAAGGGAAATTGTTGCAGGCTGCATATGAATCATAAGCGCTTCAATCTGTGCACAATCCATATTTATAATACCCTTGACAGCGCCAAGGCGAACAAGGGAAATCAAGTCCATAAACTCGCTTGTATCAATAAGACGGGCAAATTTCAGCACACCGTATGCACGATAAATTCTATCCTCAGTTACAGGCGCCTTAAACAGTTCTTCACGTGCAGAACGCTCCTGGGCTGCAATCTGAAGTGCGATTGATTTAAGGTTTTCAATAGCTGCGCGTTCAGAAATACCAAGTGTAATGGTATTGCTTAATCGGAACAAATCACCCTTTGCAGCGGCACCCTCGCCATAAGAGCCCCTTAGAGAAAGGCCAAGCTTCGATACTGTTGTAATAAGCTTTGTAATCTGTGATGTTGAAACAAGAGCAGGTAAATGAAGGACAACGGATGCTTTCATACCTGTACCCAGCGCGGTGGGATCTTGTGTAAGGTAACCCAACCTATCATCAAATGCAAAGTCAAGCTTCGAAGAAAGTTCTTTTTCAATAGCCGACGCTGTATGGTATGCCTCATCAAGAGCAAAACCTGCATACATAACCTGCAGACGGATGTGGTCCTCCTCATTGAGCATAATGCTGACAGACTCGTCCTCCGTAAGTAACAGCGCCCTACCATCACGTGATGATGCAAATTCGGGGCTCACAAGGTGTCTTTCAGCAAGTGAAACTACCTCCGCTTGAGAAAGCGTTTTCATCTCAGCATAATTAAAGTTGTAATTCTGAACAGACTCTGCCGCATCTCTTATTATTGTATTAACCTTCAATTTTTCAGGAAGATTTAATCTTGCAGGAAAAGGACAAGTTTTCAGATTTCGGGCAAGATGAATGCTTGTATTGATAACAACGTCATTCTGAGCACCTGTGCCAAGGTACCATTTTGCACACATTACTGCACTCCCCCTTCCCTCATGATATCATTGATTCTATCGCGAAGACTTGCAGCAAGTTCAAAATCCTGTCGTTCTACCGCATCACTGAGTGCAATTTTGAGTTCATCGAGGCTTGATACTGAACTGCGATTATCTCCGCCCATTTGGGGTTTAGAGCCCATATATGATGTTTTACCGTGAATCTTATTAAGTGTAGGCAACAGTTTATCATAAAAGACAGCGTAACACTCTGCACAACCCATCTTGCCGTCCTCGGCAATTTCCTCGAAGCTTTTGCCACAAGCCGGGCAGCGCATACTATTACCTGAACCCACCTCACCGGAAGAAAGAAGTTCACCAAGCAGATGACCAAAGCCAAGGCCAAAGCCCGAAAAAGCCTCACCGTAACCGAGAGAACGGGCACAATCGGAGCAAAGGTGCACCTCTGCCGCTCTGCCGTTGATAATACGCTTCATATGAAGTGTGGCGTCATTTTTATTACAATTCTGACAAATCATTTCTATCACCTCGTAGGGTACATATACTGATTACATTATACGACAAACACGCTGACAATTCAAGAACAGTATTTACACTTTATTATAAATAATATCTGTCCGCCTCACCGAACTCGTCCTCATAGATAAATTCGTCAGAATATTCAAAATCCATATCATCATCCAGATAATCCGTATAATCTGTGGGTATCCCCTTTTTGTATTTATCAAAATCAAAAGAAAAACTCATTCTATCATCCCTTTCATAAATTCACATATATTTTGTTCGCAAAAAATATTTATATTCAGCGTAACAAAAATTTATCATTTACATATTATGCAGTGAAAGGGGGATTAAGAATGGGTTGCTTGTTTAACGGCGGTAATAATTGCTCATGGATTATTATCCTTATAATCATCTTATTGGTTTGCAACAATCAGGGTAACAACGGTTGTGCAAGAGAAGTAAACGATTGCGGTTGCGGCTGTGGCTGCTGCTAAATAAATGAAAAGTGGTCTGTTCTGAATAGAACAGACCACATCTTTTTAACCAAATATTACCGAAATAGCAACTGCGCCTACGCTGAGCACCATTATACCGGCAAGGATAAAACAGATAATTCTTTTTGTTTTCTCTTTAAACATTATTCAATACCTAAAAGAGTTTTCACACTGTCAGAAATAACTGAAAGTTTATTCTCTGCTTCCTCTCTTGATGATGCTTTTGCAGTAATATAAATCTTGATTTTGGGCTCTGTGCCTGAAGGTCTTACAATTACTGCATCTCCGCTTTCCATTCTGTATGAAAGTACGTTTGACCTGGGAAGACCTGTTTCACCATCTGTAGTGATACCTGCTTTGTAGTCACCTACCCAGTTAACCTTGCTACCGCAAATCTCCTTGGGTGGGTCATTACGGAGACTATCCATCATATCTGCCATTTTCTGCATACCTGCAGCACCCTCAAAGGCGTAGTTATCAAGCTGATTGAAGAAATATCCGTACTTCTCATAAACGCTGTTCATAAACTGCCACAAGGTGATACCCTGTGTCTTATAGTATGCCGCCATTTCACAGATAATCATTGCTGCATTTACACCGTCTTTGTCACGGGCGTGAATACCTGTAAGGTAGCCGTAGCTTTCCTCAAGACCGAGAACGTATCTACCCTCTTCGCCCTGTGCCTCAAGCTCTGTGATACATTCACCAATGTACTTGAAGCCTGTAAGAAGGTCACGCATATCTGCGCCATACTCTTTACAGATAGCAGAGATAAGGGGTGTTGTAACAATAGTTTTAACAATAACAGGATTTTCGGGAAGCTTGCCCTGCTCCTTGAGCTGTGAAAGAAGGTATTCGCAAAGCATTGCGCCAACCTCGTTACCTGTCATAAGCTTGTATTCGCCTTTATCACGCACCGCAATACCAACACGGTCACAGTCGGGGTCAGTTGCAATCATAATATCTGCAGGGAATTCCTCTGTCATTGCGAGACCTTCCTCGAATACCTGACGGATTTCGGGGTTAGGATAAGGACAAGTGGGGAAATTGCCATCGGGCTTTTCCTGTGATTTTACAACCTGAAGCTCCTGCACACCTAACTTTTTAAGCACACGACGGACAGGCTTGTTACCTGTACCGTTAAGGGGTGTGTAAAGAACTTTAAGGCCTGATTTTTTAACTGCATCTTTATTAACTGCACAATCAAGTACGCACTCAATGAACTCGTCTTTGAGCCAATCCTCGATATAGTCAACCATATCGTTTGCAAGAGCATCCTCAAATGACATACGCTTAACACCGTCAAACATATCAACACTCTTCATATAGCTGTAAATTTTTGCAGCAGCTTCATCAGTAATCTGATAACCTGTGGGGTCATAACACTTGTAACCATTGTACTTTGAGGGGTTATGGCTTGCAGTAATTACGATACCTGATGAACAATGGAGTCTGCGCACCGCAAACGAAAGCATAGGTGTAGGCATAAGTTCGGGGAAAAGATAAACCTTAACACCATTTGCCGCAAGTACACAAGCGGCACTTTCAGCAAACATATCTGACTTGATACGTGAGTCATAAGCAATAGCAACAGTAGGCTCATCGAATGTCTCATTGAGATAGTCTGCAAGACCCTGTGTTGCCTGTGCAACTGTGTAAACATTCATGCGGTTGGTACCTGCACCGATAACACCACGAAGGCCACCTGTACCAAACTCAAGATTTTTATAAAAACGGTCAAGAATTTCATCATCCTTGCCGTCGCAGGACTTAAGCTCCGCCTGAAGGTCAGGGTCAAGAACTGCTTTTTCACTCCAAATTTTGTAAAGAGCGTTTATATCATTCATTATAATCTACCTTTCGAGAGATATTGATTTTAAACCACAGATGATTATATCACTTACATTAAATAAAATCAATTATCTGATAAAATTTGTACGGAGTTTCTTTTCGGAGGCAGGTCTTACAATGCCATTCTGTTTGCCGAGGTCAATACATTTAAGAAGCCACGCCATATTTTTACCGATTGTGCGCATTGTCTGTAAGCCCTCTTCATCCTTGAGGACATCCTCCGCCTTTGCGCCATGAACCATATTCCAATAACCTGATGAAACAAGGGGCATACTGCTGATGGTCATATATTTATTAAGCACATCAAGAGCCGCTGTTGAACCTGCACGACGACAGCTCACAACCGCTGCAGCAGGTTTATAACGGAAGTTTGTCGCACCTGAATAAAATGCTCTGTCAAGGACAGCACAGATTGTGCCCGAAGGAGCGGCATAGTGAACCGCAGAGCCGAAAACAAAGCCATCAGATTCTTTTGCCTTATCAATAAGCACGTTAACAACATCGTCATCGAAGATGCAACGACGGTCATTCTCGGCACATTTACCGCAACCGATACAACCCCTCACCTGCTTATTACCAAGCCAGAATATTTCTGTATCAATGCCTGCATTATTTAATTCTTTTTCAACCTCGCAAAGGGCGGTATAAGTGCATCCTTTTTCGTGAGGTGCACC
>JAZRFZ010000019.1:0-9857 GCA_045643925.1 Acutalibacteraceae bacterium
TGTGTAAATAGTGGTGTCGTTACAACAACTTAAAACTGTTTTTTTGGAATTTCAAAAGTCCCTCGTCACGCATTTTACAAAGCTCATTTGACATAGCACTTCGGTCAACAGAAAGAAAATCTGCAAGTTGCTGACGATTAAGTGGGATAACAATATGTGAACTATTTTGTCTTTTACTTTCTTCAGGTAAATAAGATATTAGTTTCTCTCGCGTGGAACGTTTGGACATATGACCGATTTTTTGCACGAGTTTTCTATTTTCTTCAGAAATAGCAAAAAACATATTCTGTACAACTAATGTGTGAAATCTACAAGCAGAGGAACAGGTAGTGAGAATTCTCTTTACATCGAAAAAAATAACAACACTATCTTCTAACGCAACAACATCATTGAGTAACGCACCACTTTCGGGTGCAACATAAGCTTCACCAAACATTTCACCTACTGCTATCTGACCAAGAATGCTGCGATTACCCCAATAATCATCCTTTTGAATATGCAAAGTTCCTTTTAATAAAACAATAATGTCACTTAAATGCTCACCTTGGCGCAAAACATATTCTCCCTTTTTATAGTTATATAGACGTGCACCAAGACAAGAAAGCATTGATGAAACATCATCGTCACCAACTCCTGCAAATATCTGTGTTTTTTTGAGTATTGGAATATATTTTTTCATACAGCTTCTCTTTCCGTTGTAAAAACAACTGACTCGTTTTAAATATTATAATACAATAAGTTCATATAATCAAGAGAGGAGCGAACTAAATGATAAGAAGAATCATAAAAATTGATGAAGAAAAATGTAATGGCTGCGGTGCTTGTGCTACTGCTTGTCATGAAGGTGCTATTGAAATGATAAATGGTAAGGCAAAGCTGACTCGTGAAGATTATTGTGATGGATTGGGTGATTGCCTTCCCGCTTGTCCTGTTGATGCCATTACTTTTGAGGAGAGAGAAGCTCCTGCTTATGATGAATCAGCAGTATTGGCATCCAAACAGAGAAAAGCACCTTTGCCTTGCGGTTGTTCCGGTACACAATCAAAGTCTATCCAACGAGAAAGTTATGATAGTGTTGTGCCTTCTGCCCCTTCAACAAGTCAGTTGTCCCAATGGCCTGTACAAATAAAGCTTGTGCCTATCAATGCACCGTATTTTGATGGAGCTAATCTTTTGGTTGCTGCTGATTGTACCGCCTATGCTTACGGCAATTTTCATAACGAGTTCATACGTAATCGTATAACACTTATCGGTTGTCCAAAACTTGATGAGGGTGATTATGCCGACAAACTAACATCAATAATCGCAAACAATAATATAAAAAGCGTAACTATTGTACGAATGGAAGTGCCTTGTTGCGGAGGGATTGAACACGCCGCCAAAAAGGCCTTACAAACAAGTGGTAAATTTATTCCATGGAGAGTTGTTACAATCTCTACAGACGGTAAAATTTTGGATTAACTGTCCATTTAACCATGAATTCATTAACTAGTTTTTTGCGCTTGATCAATCATAGAATGCGCCTTTACCCCAAAAGCGACGAATTATATCAAATAGCATAATCAATATTAAAAAGACTCTAATCGCAATGCGATTAGAGTTTTTTATAACGATATTTTTATTAACAAGCTATATTAAACTTAAAAGAAAAGTTCAAAAATAAAGCTTATTATTCTCAACACAAACTCAATAAGTCTAAATTGATTGTTAGTGGGGTAACTATTATCGGCGTTATCAATTTTTTCTTCAATTGCAGCTATATCGTCCGCAATTTCTGCGGCAGATTCAGGATTCGACTCCTTGATTTCTTCAAGGTCAGCCTTCATTTCAGCAATAAGTCCCTCATATTCTTCACCGGGATGTGTTTTTTCAAACTCTGCTATTTTGGCTTCAATGTCCGAGAAATCAGGTTTTATAAATGTGCCGTTTTCTATGCCTTCTTCAAGAACGTCACACAATTCATTGAAATCTTCTGCAAGACCGTCAAGAATATACTGTTCTTCTTCAGAATAGTTGTTTCTCAACCACTTTCCGTCAAGATGTTCATCTATCATTTCAAGTTGCTTTTCTCTTGCATATTCAATGGCAGCATTGTTCAGATTATCGTTATTCATTATTTCTTGGTAACGCTCACGAGCTTCATTATACCCGCTGTAATCGGCTTTTTGAGCACCGCAGTCACATACGTTACTATCAGGGAATGAATGGTCGTGTGAATCTACAATAGTTATTCTGCCATCGCCGTCAGGATTACCGTATTGTTCCGCGGTTATTCTGCCATCAAGCGTTTCGGTAAAATATTTTATAAGCATTTCAGAATCGCAAGGCAAGTCACCGTACTGAACAACTCTTGCGCCCTCGAGCATTGTAAGACCATCGCCGCCTTTAGTGAGCACACATGCACTTCCAGCCAAGGTATATTTCTTAGCCAAATCAATAGGCTCACCGCCAACATATACATTCTGCACTCGGCGTTCTTTCGTTTCATCCATCCCAATAAAGTTATCAAGCTGGTCACAGATAATGGGAGTTTCTCTATATGCATGAATTTCAAATGTCACACCTGAAACCTGGAAAAAACCGCCGAGTGATTCGGGGCATTCGCGAGCTCCGTGTTCAAGCACATCAATAAGCTGTTGACCTGTAACCTCAAGAACACACATTTCATTATTGAAGGCATTAACATCCATAAGCATTTTTCTTGTTACATTGCCAACTTCAATTTCCGCACGGATACCGCCACCGTTAGCTATTGCAACATCCGCACCCGTTACCGCACGGTAAGCATCGGTAACAAAATCGCCTGTGTTTGTTTCACGCTTTCTTACAGCCCAGGTACCATCTGAATCATAAGCCACAAGGTGTGCTTCGGAGGTGCCGATTTCTTCATAAAGATATGCTATATCCTCGTTATATCCATCAATCTTCTCTTTAACTGTGTTGTAAGCCGTTTTTGCGTCGCCGGACAATGTTTCAATATTAACGTTGTCGGGATTAACAAGTTCAAACTCCGCATTATTTCCCCTTATTGTCAACACACCGAAGTTTGCAAACTTTGAACCTGTTGAAGTAAGAATTACATCTTCGTTATTCTCGTTTTTGTAAACAGCACTTTCGGTAGTTTCGTGAGAATGAGCATCAATATAGTAATCAATACCGCTTGTGTTTGCGATAATATCGGTTGATTTCCAACCGTCCGTTGTTTCCATAATACCTGTGTGCCCTGCGGCAAGAACAATATCCGCACCCTCAAGGATAGCACTATCGATGCTTTCCTGAATGTTATCATAAAGTATTTCATTCGTCATTCCGCCGGGATATACAGGAAAACCATAAATAAAGTTACCGTTTTCGTCCTTAAAATATTCAGGAGTTGATTTTATTATTGTTTCAGGAGTTGAAATACCTATAAAAGCAACCTGATAATCACCGAAATCCTCTATTTCATAAGATGCAAATACGGGTGAAACCGTAGGAAGATGGTAGAAGTTAGTGCTTATGTAATCATAATTCGCCTTATTATTCGCAAGATCAAGGAAGTTTTCCATACCATAGTCGAACTCGTGGTTGCCGGGGACAGCATAGTCATAGCCCACAGTATTCATTATGTCAACAACCGCCTCCCCTTCGGTCATTGAGCCGATAACCTCGCCCTGAATTGCATCACCTGCGTCAACAGTTACAACATTCTTGCCTTGGGCTAAAAGCTCCGCTCTGTATGCGGCAAGCACAGGATAATCCTCTATTGCACAATGAACATCGTTTGTATAAAGAATAACTGTTTCCTGGTCCTGTGCAAATACTGTTAAGCTTGCAACAGATAAAAGCATAACCGTTACAAGTAAAATACTGATAAATTTTTTCATAAAATAGAACTCCTTTCGAAAAACAACTGTATCGCAATTTTTAATATATCTTGTTTAGTTTTATCTGACTTTTCTATGCCACACCATACCTCTCACAATTTTTTCGCACTTGTGCTAATTTTGTTTTGTTTCATTTTAGCACAAGTGCGAAAAGAATGCAATATTTTTTTATAAGAAAGATAAAAAGATACTCTCCCACGACATTGCATTGCCGAGGGAGAGTACCTTTTCGAATGAAGGATAAAATTTATTTCAAAACAGAAATTGCATCGGAGATAGTTTTTTCAAAAGCTTCTCGTCCGTATTTATCAACCTCTGCTTTGTTTTTTTCGCCGTGGGTAAGACAACCTGCACCGCCGATGCATCCACCGACACATGCCATACCCTCTATGAAATTAGCATTAAGTGCATTTTTGCTTTTCTTCAAAAGTGCAATTCTGCATTCTTCAATACCATCGCAGGAGACGGGTTTGAACTCAAAATCCGTGATATTCTGCTCTTTAATCGCCTGAGTAACAGCATCAGTAAGACCACCGCTACGAGCGAAAATTCTACCGAAATATGAAGCATTATCAAGCACGTCCTCATCGAGGGTTGTAATGTCAATATCACGGCTATCAAAGAGCGCCTGAAGCTCTTCAAAGGTCAAAACTGCATCAACATAGGGCTTTGCGCTTTCAAGCTGTGCCTCTGCTTTTTTGGCAGTACAAGGACCGATAAAGATTGTTTTTGCATTTTCATCTGTTTCTTTTATGTATTTTGAAATCTCAACCATTGGTGAACAGTTATGAGAAATCAAAGGAACTAAATCAGGGAACGCAGATTTAATGTAAGAAACAAATGCAGGACAGCAGGAACTTGTAAGAAATCCTTTTTCGGTTAATTCCTTAGCCTCACTCATTGCAACCATATCTGCACCTAAGGCTGCTTCAACAACCGTGTGGAAGCCCATCTTTTTAAGTCCTGTTATAACCTGACCTAATTTAGCATAAGCGAACTGACTTGAAATTGAAGGAGCAACAACTGCATAAAGCTTATAGTTTCTGCCCTGTTCACTTTTCTTTATAAGGTCAACTACATTAAGAATATATGATTTATCTGAAATTGCACCAAATGGACACTGATAAACACAAGCACCGCAAGCAGTACATTTGTCGTTATCGATGGATGCGGCTTTATCATCATTGATTGAAATTGCCTTTACCTTGCAAGCAATCTGACAAGGTCTTTTGCGGTTAACAATTGCAGAATAAGGGCAGACCTTTGCACACTGTCCACACTCAACACATTTTGATTTATCAATATGTGCCACGTGGTTATGGTCAAATGAAATTGCACCGCGCTTACACACATCCTCGCAACGATGAGCAAGACAACCTCTGCAAGAGTCTGTTACTTCATAACCTGCGGCAGGACATTCATCACAAGCAATATCAATAACCTCTATCACATTTGCATTTTCAGGGTCACCGCCCATAGCAATTTTAACACGTTCAGAAAGAATTGCGCGTTCTTTATAAACACAGCATCTCATTGTGGAGGTTTTACCGGGAACTATTTTCTTAGGTATATCAATGAGATTTTCAAGAAGAGTATCATTCCACGCTTCTCTTGCAACCTCTCTTAGTACCTTGTATTTAAGATATTGTACTTTAGTATCAAATTTTCTTATATTACTCATAATTAAAAATAACTCACTTTAATTCGTTTACCCATTTGCTTTAAACTCTTGGAAAGCTCTTCAACAAGATTCATTTTAATATTGAAGTTTATAGGAAGGTCGGGGTTCTGATGAGCAGGATTGATTGCTCTGCCAACATAGAAGTTTATATCCGTTGCTTCTTCAAAAAGCAAACGGCTTATAAGGGAAGCACCGTCCTTCTTGAAATTCCAATGCTCGTAGTGCTTATTTTCGCCTAAATAATCCTGAGCATATTCAACAACCTTATTGACTGTGATAACACCTTCGGTAACAAGGTCAACGCCCTCAATTTCTGCAATAGGCGGAACATCGCTACTCTCAAAATTAAGCGAAGGTTTCAGCGGTTTTCTCAAAAATTTTGCTGCAATAGATGATGTTGTACCACCACAGATAATGTGCTTACCTTCTTTGGAGAAGAAAAGGCTCATCATTCTGTCTGCATCATCTCTGTTTGAAGGCGGTCCGAAAAGCATATTCATAGGAACTCTCTTGCGGATTTTCACAACGCAAGCTGTTGCATCATCACCAGGTTTGTGACCATAAAGCTTATCACACTCATCAATGAGCATCGTTGATAAATTCTTTGCTGTATAGCCAACGGGAGCAAGAGTTTCAAAGAAACCTGCAATATCTTCACGTTTCCAACCGAAGTTATATGCAGTACCGATACCTGCGTGAGGACAACCGTCACTCATAGCAATAAAAATATCATTTTCCTGAAGCTGAATAATGGATTTGAAAATTTTCTTTCCGCCGATATTCATTTCAGTTTTCGGATAATCCCAATTTTTTTCATTTCTGATTATTATAGTGTGAGGGTTATCATACTGAATAAGCTCTGCAGTTTCATTATTCTTAAGATGAATAATGGTGAATGTGGAATAAGCAACGCCACGTACCGAGCAAACAGGGAGTGTTGCGGCAATTGTTTCAACACATTCCTCAAGGGAAAGACCTTCTGCAAGCATCGTTGAAATGATTTTTGAAGTAAGTGTTGAAAGAATACTTGCTTTAACGCCGCTACCAAGGCCATCAGAAAGAACAACCACAGTTGAATCCTCGTCAGGCTCAACTATATCAATATGGTCTCCACAAAGCTGTTCGCCATAGTGGTTTATACTTTTGTAACCGATATCTGCACATAAATCATTCATCAGAAATCGACTCCTTTAATTTTGCAAGTGCGATTTTTGTTTCTGCGGCAGTTTCGCCTAAGAGTGAAGCAATTTCCTGAACAATTCGCATCTGCTTATCAACAACTTTATCGGCAACCTCAATTGTCTGACGGCTGATATTTTCTTTTCGTTCTTTCTGTTCTTCTTCAGCAGTTACGTCACGCATAATGCCGATAAGAAGATGTGAATCCTTGTCATATACAACTGTCTGTTCAACATATCGCTTGTATTCCGCAAGGTAAACACGCTGGTTATTTATACTCCTGCCTGTTTTAAGTACGTTCTCATAAACTGTGGGGTCAAGGATACGGATAACATAATCACCAAGAATATCGGAAGCATATCGGATATTCATAATCTCCCTTGCCGCCTTGTTTATCTGCTGTACCTCAAGGTTTTCATTAAGAACAATAAGTCCGTTAGGAGTATTGTTAACAATGGTGTCAGAGAAGCTCTCTGCCTTATCTTTAAGGAAAGGAAGGCACATTGATATCTCGGCTTTACCCTGACAAATAGCCGCCGCTTTTTCACGGCAGGTATTGTAACCGCAAGAACCGCAGTTAAGCTCGTGTGAGGGCTTGAATTTACCCATCTGACGAAGAACACTGTTGATTTCCATCTCTGACGGGCGAGGATATCTTTGCTCAATATATTCAAACTGCTTTCTCAACTCTACGGCTTTAGGTTGAGAAACCTCAAAATCCTTTTTACCTGCGTAATTCGCGATAGTCAGGTAGTCTGTAATGGTTTCTGTATGGTGATATTTTTCCATAACGGGACCACCCATACAGCTACCAACACAAGCAGACATTTCAATAAAGCATTTGTGAACCTTTCCGCTCTCAATATCTTTAAGTGCTGCTATACAGTTTTCAACACCGTCAAGAGCAAGGTATGTATAGCCCGGAATATCCTGAGCCATTGTTTTAAGAACACCGCCTGTTGTCGGGAAGAAACGAGCACGACTGAAATCATCATTATCTTTTTCAGCCTCAAGCTCAATATTTTCACTCTTGAGCCACTCTGTAAGTTCTTCAAATGTAAGAACCGCATCAACAATACCTTCGTAATGTTCTGCTTCGTCTTTCTTTGAAACACAAGGCCCGATAAACACTGTTTTTGCATCGGGATAGCGTTTCTTTATATCCATACAGTGAGCCTGCATAGGTGAAACAACATCTGCAAGGTATTCCAACTCTGACGGAAAATATTTCTGTATAAGCAAGTTTATGGAATGACAGCAAGAGGTGATGATTACGTCTCTATCATCTTCCTTGAGCATTCTCTCATATTCATTTTTAACAATTGTTGCACCGATGGCGGTTTCTTCAACATCATAAAAGCTAAGCTTTTTAAGGGCTTTTCTCATTGAGTTTATGCCAACGCCATCATAGTTTGCAATAAATGAAGGAGCAAGGCTAACTATAACCTTTTCCCTTGCCTGTAAAAACACCTTTACTTTTTCGGTTTCATCAACGATTTCTTTTGCATTCTGAGGACAAACAACAAAGCATTGACCGCAGAGAATACACTCATTACCTATAATGTGAGCCTGGTTTCCCGAAAAGCGTATTGCCTTAACGGGACAATGGCGAATACACTTATAGCAGTTTTTACAGTTAGATTTTTTTAATGTTAAACAATTGGGCATTCGATTTTACACCCTTTCTAAAACATTTTCCTTGAAAAATTCTTTAAAATTTTCTCTTGTGATGCCGGTGTGAATATCATCATCTACCTGGACTGTTACGCCCACGCGATTACACTTGCCGATACAAAAGCTACCGGCAAGTGTTATTTCGTTTTCCAAATGATTTTCTTCAACGGCTTTCTGAAAGAGTTCAACAATTTCCGAAGAACCTTTCAAGTGGCAAGAACTGCCAACACAAACCTGAATTATCATCTTTTATATTTTTCCTTTTACGTTATCGTTGAAAAATTCTTCAACTGTTTCGGGTGTTACTGAGAAGAAGGCATCGTCAACGGTTACGCAAACGCCCTGCTGACATTTTCCCATACAAAATGTGCCGCCTAATTCAACTTTGTCACCTAAATTGTTTTCTTTGATAAGGTACTGAAGCTGTTCAACAACCTGACGAGAACCTTTAATATGGCATGAACTACCGATACAAACTGTAACTTTCATTTTTATACTCCTTAGAGTGAGCGAAACCGGACCAAATAAGCCTGAAATGTCCGAGTTCACACACCTTTATTATTTTTTCGCAATGCGCCAGTATTACTTCGTCAATGAAAATCTCAAATGTACAAAAACTTGGGCATTTCAGGTTCTGCGAAGTTTAATACTTGGCAATTTTTTCTGTAACAAGGCAAAACTCGCAGGAAGGCTTTCTCCTTTCAAGAGTTTTAACGACGTTACAGGGAAAAGTGACTGTATTAAACCTTGTTTGGTTCGATTTTACTCACTCTTTTATTCGTAATCAACAACATTTACCCATGAAAGAAGGAATTCTCTTTCTTTCTCGTTACCCTTAACTGACTGAGAAGCAGCAACGATAGGCATCCATTTCTGAACGTACTGTTTTTCTGTTTTGCTCTTCTCACAGAAGAGGTCAAGGTACTTCTTTGCACCCTCAATGTCGCCGTTAAGCCAGAAAAGAAGGTATGTTCTTGCAGCATCTGCAGAAGCGTTACCCTGAGTAGCGTGTGACCAGTCAAGGATATATGCTGTGCCATCTTCTGTGATAATGATGTTTGAGGGGTTAAAGTCGCCGTGGCAAACTTTGTTGTGCTTGGGCATACCTTCAAGTCTTGTGTGAAGGTCATAGCGTGTAGTTGCATCAAGCTCAGAAGAACTGATTTTGCGGTTCATTTTATCTTTGAGCTTGTTAAGAAGAGGGCAAACCTTTGAGTGAACATCAAGCTGAAGGTCAACAAGCATTTCAATATACTCGTCTTTCTTCTCTGCATCTTCATCCATAAGCTGCTGAAGTGTTTTGCCTTTGATGAATTCTGAAACGATAGCCCATTTGCCTTCAACCATTGTTACTTCAACAATTTTGGGGATATTAAGGCCTGTTTCTTCGATTCTTGCCTGGTTTAATGCTTCGTTAAGAACGTCTGATTTTGAATAATCAGTATCAAAAACCTTAA
>JAZRFZ010000020.1:0-6768 GCA_045643925.1 Acutalibacteraceae bacterium
TGCTTCTCAGCGTAGTTGCTTTGTTCCCCACAGTGTTCACACAGATTACAGGTCTTGTAACAGAGCAAGGTATGAACATTTCTCTCGGCGGTACTTCCATCATCATTATGGTTGGTGTTGCTCTTGAGACTGTTAAACAGCTTGAAAGCCAGATGATGCTCCGTCATTATAAAGGCTTCCTTGATTAATCAGGAGGGTAATATAATGAAACTTATTTTCCTCGGCGCTCCTGGCGCAGGTAAAGGTACTCAGGCGGAGATTATCGCTGCAGAACTTAAAATTCCCACAATTTCCACAGGCAACATCATTCGTGAGGCACTTGCCAATGGAACTGATATGGGTCTTAAAGCAAAAGCATTTATTGAAGCCGGCAAACTTGTTCCTGATGATGTTGTTATCGGCATCATCAAGGAAAGGTTGGCAGCCGATGATTGCGACGGCGGATTCATCCTTGATGGTTTCCCCAGAACAATCCCTCAGGCTGAGGCTCTTGATAATATGGGCATCATCATCGACAAGGTTGTTGATATTGATGTACCGGATGAAAACATTGTAAACAGAATGTCAGGCAGACGCGTTTGTAAGGCTTGCGGTTCTTCTTATCACATTGAAAATAAGAAACCAAAGGTTGAGGGCGTATGCGATGCTTGTGGCGGTGAGCTCCAGATTCGTAAGGATGATGCTCCCGAAACAGTTCTTGACAGACTCAATGTTTATCACGAACAGACCGAACCGTTAAAGGATTACTACGCAAAGTGCGGTAAGCTTCGCAGCGTAGAGGGTACTGCTCCGATTAAGGAGATTACAGCATCCATCCTCAAGGTTTTGGAGGATTAAGCATGATAGTGCTCAAAAGCGAAAAAGAAATCAGACAGATGCTTGAAGCATGTCGGATTTCTGCAGAGGCACTGAAGGTAGCAGGTGAGGCGGTTGAGCCAGGTGTTTCAACCTGGGAGATTGACCGAATAGCCCGGAAATACATTGAGAGTAAGGGTGCGAAGCCCACATTCCTCAATTATAACGGCTTTCCTGCTTCCGCATGCATTTCCATAAATGACGAGGTTATTCATGGTATTCCTAGCAAATCACGCATTATAAGAGCAGGCGACATAGTAAGTATCGACCTCGGAGCCTGTATCAACGGTTTTACCGGTGATAATGCCGCCACTTTCGCCTGTGGAGATATTTCCGCAGAAGAGAAGCGGCTGATAGAAACTACCGAACAGAGCCTTTACGAAGGCATCAAAAAGGCAGTTTCCGGCGGCAGACTCGGTGATGTGGGTAGCGCAATCCAAGCTTATTGCGAGGAGCGAGGCTACGGAGTGGTTAGAGAGTACACAGGTCACGGCGTAGGTGCCGCACTTCATGAAGACCCGGCGGTGCCGAACTACGGCGTTCCCGGTAGGGGTGCTCGTTTGGTACCCGGCATGACAATTGCCATTGAACCCATGATTAACGAGGGTAAGGCATCTGTTAAAACATTGTCCGATGGCTGGACGGTAAAAACAACCGACGGCAAATTGTCCGCTCACTTTGAGCATACAATTGCGATTACAAGCAGCGGACCGTTGATTATGACAAAGATTTAAAGACCAAAACAAAATTAGTCAGGGAGGTATTTGTTATGTCCAAAGACGATATGATCGAAGTTGAGGGTACTGTGCTTGAAGCATTACCCAACACAACATTCCAGGTTGAACTGGAAAACGGTCACAAGATTTTAGCTCACATTTCCGGCAAGCTCAGAATGAACTACATTCGAATTCTTCCGGGTGATAAGGTTACTGTTGAAATGTCGCCATATGACCTTACACGTGGGCGTATTACATGGCGTTCAAAATAAGAATTTAGGCAAAAGCTGAATTTTAGGAGGTATTCTAATGAAAGTCAGACCTTCTGTCAAGAAAATTTGCGAAAAATGCAAGGTAATTAAACGTAAGGGAAAAATCATGGTTATCTGTGAGAATCCCAAGCACAAACAGCGTCAGGGCTAATAGCCTTACGCAAACCATTATTTGGAGGTGCAACTGACAAATGGCGCGTATTTCAGGTGTTGATTTACCAAGAGATAAAAGAGTTGTTGTTGGTCTTACCTATATTTTTGGTATCGGACCCAAGACAGCTAACGACATCATCGCTGCTACCGGTGTTAATCCCGACGTAAGAGTTAAAGACCTTACTGAGGAAGACGTAGCAAAATTACGTGAGTATATTGATCACAATGTTAAGGTCGAAGGTGACCTTCGTCGTGAAACAGCTTTCGATATCAAGAGACTTGTAGAAATTGGTTGCTATCGTGGTGTTCGTCACAGAAAAGGACTCCCCGTAAGAGGTCAGCGTTCAAAGACAAACGCTCGTACTCGTAAGGGTCCCAAGAAGACAATAGCTAACAAGAAGAAATAAGTCGAAGGAGGTATTAGAATGGCTACAAAAGCAACCGGCAAAAAAGCCGGAACACGCAAGCGTCGTGAGCGTAAGAATATTGAACGCGGTGCGGCTCATATCCAATCCACCTTCAATAACACAATAGTTACAATTACTGATACTCAGGGTAATGCAGTTTCATGGGCAAGTGCCGGTGAAATGGGCTTTAGAGGTTCTCGTAAGTCCACTCCCTTCGCAGCTCAGACAGCTGCTGAAACAGCAGCAAAGGTTGCTATTGAGCACGGTATGAAAACTGTTGAAGTTTATGTTAAAGGTCCTGGTGCGGGAAGAGAAGCTGCAATCAGAGCATTACAGGTTGCAGGACTTGATGTTACACTCATTAAGGATGTAACACCTATTCCTCACAACGGCTGCCGTCCGCCCAAGAGAAGACGTGTATAACATAATAGGAGGAAACGAATTATGGCAAGATATACCGGTGCGGTATGTAAGCTTTGCCGCCGTGAGGGCCAGAAGCTCTTTTTAAAGGGTGGCAGATGCTATACTAATAAATGTGCTATAGAACGCCGTTCATACGCACCCGGCCAGCATGGTCAGGGTCGTAAGAAGGTTTCTGAGTACGGCATGCAGCTTCGCGAGAAGCAGAAAGCAAGACGTTACTATGGCGTTCTTGAAGGACAGTTCCACAAATATTTCCTTATGGCTGAAAAAATGCAGGGCCAGGCAGGTGAAAACCTCCTCAAGATCTGTGAAAGCCGTTTGGATAACATTGTCTATCTTCTTGGCTGGGCAGATTCCCGTGCAGAAGGCAGACAGCTCGTTACACACGGTCATTTCTGTGTTAACGGTAAGAAAGTTGATATTCCGTCATACCTTTGCAAGGCAGGCGATGTAATTTCCATTAAGGAAAAATCAGCTCAGACCGACGCATTTAAGAATATTATTGAAGCAAACGGCAGCCGTCCGGTTCCCGCATGGCTTGACCTCAATCGTGAAGCTCTTACAGGTAAGGTAGTAAACCTTCCCAACAGAGATCAGATCGATGTACCCGTTGCAGAGCATCTTATCGTCGAGTTCTATTCAAAATAATGCTCTTTAGCCTCATGCCTTATATGCAAGGCAAAACAAAAATCGCAGCTTGACTGCGCAATTTTAAGGAGGGTTTGGTATGATTGGTATTGAGAAACCCGAAGTAAAGTTTATCGGATCAGCAGAAGATTCAGCATACGGCACATTCGTTGTAGAACCTCTTGAAAGAGGTTTCGGTACAACACTTGGTAACAGCCTTCGCAGAGTTCTTCTTTCATCTCTTCCGGGCTATGCTATTACTTCAGTTAAAATAGACAATGTTCTTCATGAGTTCTCAACAATCCCCAACGTAAAAGAGGATGTTACCGTGATAGTTCTTAACCTTAAGGGCGTTATTCTCAAAATACACGGAGACGGTCCCAAGATTATGTATATCGAGGCGAACGGCCCCGGTGAAATTACAGCGGGTGACATCAAAGCAGATTCAGAGGTTGAGATTCTTAACCCTGATCATCACATTGCAACACTTGATGCTGATGCACATGTTGTTATGGAACTTACTGCTGATAAGGGCAGAGGATATGTTTCTTCAGACAGAAATAAACAGATTCTTGAACCTGCAATCGGCGTAATCGCTATTGACTCAATCTATACACCCGTATTAAAGGTGAACTACACAGTAGATAATACTCGTGTAGGACAGATTACCGACTATGATAAGCTCACAATCGAAATCTGGACAGATGGAACAATTTCTGCAAAGGATGCTGTTTCATACGCTGCAAAGATTCTTACTGAGCACCTTAATCTCTTCGTAGAACTCTCAGATGATGTTTCTAATACAGAGATTATGGTAGACAAGGATGATTCAGAAAACGGCAAGGTTCTCGAAACAACTATCGAAGAGCTTGACCTTTCAGTTCGTTCATTCAACTGTCTCAAGAGAGCCGGTATTAACACTGTTGAAGATTTGATCAACAAAACAGAAGAGGATATGATGAAGGTAAGAAACCTTGGCAGAAAATCTCTTGAAGAGGTTGTTGCTAAACTTGCTTCTCTTGGTCTTTCTCTTCGTGACGAGGACGAATAAGTCCACATTACGATTAAGGAGTGATTTAGATGCCAGGAACAAGAAAACTCGGCAGAGCCAGTGATCACCGCGAGGCTATGCTTCGCAACATGGTTACATCTTTACTCGAAAATGGTAAGATGACAACAACAGTCACAAGAGCGAAGGAAGTTCGCGCTATGGCTGAAAAGATGATCACCCTCGCAAAGGTTGATAGTCTCCATAACAAGAGACAGGCTTTGGCATACATTACAAAGGAAGATGTCGTTAAAAAGCTTTTTGACGAGATCGCTCCCAAGTATAAAGAAGTTAACGGTGGTTACTGCCGTATTATCAAGACTGAAGCTCGCCGCGGTGACGCAGCAGAGATGTGCATTCTTGAATTAGTTTAATCTAATAAGTAAAACGCCTTGCATTAAGTTGCAGGGCGTTTTGATTTTTTTATTAAAACGATAGAAAAAAAGACGAAGGAATTTACCCTTCGTCTTAAATCATATATTAGTCTTTACCAAGTACCATTTTTGCGATTTTGTAAACATCACCACAACCAAGTGTAAGCACCAAATCACCCTCGACGATGTTTTCTTTCAAATAATCAGCAACCTTAGGGAAGGTGTCAAACCAAACACTACCCGGTATTTCATCTGCAAGGTCCTGGGTGGAAATACCGTAAGTGTTGATTTCACGAGAACCCATAATCTCAGTAAGTACAACATTATCTGCGATTGAAAGAGCTTTTGCAAAGGCTTCAAGGTGCATCTTTGTACGACTGAATGTAAATGGCTGGAACACAGCCCATACGCGCTTGTAACTCATTTTCTGCGCTGCATTAAGAGTAACCTCAATTTCAGCGGGATGATGTGCGTAGTCATCAACAATATCTGCGCCATTGTAAGAGCCAAGATATTCGAAACGTCTGCCTGCACCCTTGAAGGTTGCAACACTTACACGGCATTGTTCAAATGTTGCACCTAAGTACATTGCAGTACAGATTGCAGCAAGTGAGTTGAGAACGTTGTGCTCACCGGGAACGCTCAATTCAATTCTACCGAGAAGCTCACCCTTGTGGTAAACATCATAACAGGGGAATGCGCCGTCTTTCCAATTAACGTTCTTGGCAACATAATCACAGTCGTCATTCTTACCGAATGTAATCATTGTTTTGCCGTTTACGCCCTGTACACTGTCGATTGTATTCTTATCGTCACCATTGTAGATAACACACTTGGTTGACATATCAGCGAACTTTCTGAAGGATGCTTCAAGGTTTTCAAGTGTTTTGAAATACTCCATATGGTCACGGTCAACATTGAGTATTAAGCTGATGTCGGGTGTAAGGTCAAGGAAAGTATCCTTATATTCACATGCTTCGCATACAAGAATATCACTTTCACCGACTCTGCCGTTTGTACCTGTGAGAGGAAGTCTGCCACCGATAACCGCAGAGGGGTCAAACTCATTTTCAATAAGAATATGAGTAAGCATTGAGGTAACTGTGGTCTTGCCGTGTGTACCGCAAACGCCAACACAGTTATCATATTTACGGGTGAAGTAACCGAAAAGCTTACTGCGTTCAAAGGTAGGGATGCCTTTTTCCTTTGCAGCAACAAGCTCGGGGTTGTCAGGTAACAATGCGGCTGTGTAAACAACCATATCGGCACCGTCAACGTTTTCCGCCTTCTGACCCATTACAACAGGGATACCCATATTGCGGATTCGTTTAACTGTATCGGATTCATTGTTATCGGACCCTGTAAGATAGTGACCCTGAGAATGGAGAATCTCTGCAAGGGGACACATACCACTGCCGCCAATTCCTATAAAATGAATTCGTTTTGCACTTTTTATTGCTTCATCAATAACCATGAAACATTATCCTTCCTTAGAGTGGGTAAAGTGTATCCGAATCAGATTTTGGGATAGTCTTTTCCACTCATATTTCGTTAAAATACTCGCCAATCCGTCAGGATTAGCTGCGTTTTTGCCTCATCTGAGCGAAAAATACTTAATCACAAAATTCTGCGACCTTAAATGGATGAGGATTCGAGGAATTTTGTTCGTATTTGACTGCAGATAGGTTGGCGCCTTTCAAAGGCAAATCGGGCAAAAGTGCCGAAACCCCGCCATTTAAGGCTGTTTCGGATACGCTTTACCCACTCTAAAAGAACTGTTGTAAAAATTATACTCTAAAATATTTCAAAAATAAACCCTTAATTCAAATCTGTAACAGTTTTGTTAAAGATATTTATTTATATTTCTTTTAATAAGACTTTTTCTTAATAAAA
>JAZRFZ010000021.1:0-31582 GCA_045643925.1 Acutalibacteraceae bacterium
AAAAATATAAATACCCTTACCTTTCAATAGACCACCTGAAAATGGGGTTAATTCGCAGTAACAATACGGACCTGACACCCTTAAGTGATGATGAGGATTTAACCCGATATTTGTGGCCTATTGTAAAGGAAATGATTAAAACAGCAATTGAAAACAAACAGAATTTAATTGTTGAGGGTTGTTATATCCCATTTGATTGGGAAAGTGATTTTACAGATGAGTACCGCAAAAACATCAAGTACTATTGCCTTATCATGAGCGAGTGTTACATTAAAAACCACTTCGATGATATTAAGCGCTATGCCAATGTTATTGAAAACAGATTAGATGACTCTGACTGCACTATCGAAAGCGTACTTGAAGATAACAGACAGTATTTAGCACTTGCAAAACAGTATGGTGTCAATTATATTCTTATTGATGAGAAGTATGACATAAACATAGACATATAATAAAACAGAGCAACTCGCATAACGTGAGTTGCTCTGTTTTATTTATATTGATTTTATTCAACTATTTCGTAGTGTCTTACGTAAACGCCTACTGTTTTATCGTAATCAAGGATGTGGTAGATTGTGCCGTCTTCCATGGGGTAAACGGTGATGCCTTCTGCCTCGTTACCTGCCATTGAAGGAAGTGTGCGTGAGCAGATTGTGGTTACCTTACCTGTGCTGATATCAACGCCATAAACTCTTTCGGTGTTGGTAGCTTTATCGTCATTTGAAAGGTAAAGCACACCTTCGTAAACCTCACCGCCCTGTATACGTTTAAGAGGTGTTGAAAGCTCAATTGTGTGTGAAAACTCCATAGTTTCAAGGTCAAAGGCCACAATGCACTCAACCTCATTAAAGGGTGAACAATAAAGGTAGCCATTGGCAGCATCTACAGCACACCACGGAATGCCATCAACGAGAATGTCACTCTTAACCTTATAAACCTCTACAAGCTCAAGTGTTTCACAATCATAAGTTATAACAAGGTTATAATCCTCAGGTTCATTCTCAACTGCGGCATAAATCTTGCCGTCATAGTAGCTAATGCCACCTACGTGGTCTGATTTGTAAATTTCCTTATAAAGCTCGGGAATGGGATCAAGGTTTGTGCAAAGGAGCTCCATTGTGTCGGCATCCCATTTAGCAAGGCCTGTCATACCAAGTCCTGTAAGTGAGCCTGATGTGTAGTAATATTCACCATCTGTAGTGATACCCTGACCTGCATACATTGCCTGGTCAAAAACAAGTTTATCCTCCCTTACAAGGTTAACACTCTTGCTTGAAGACGATGTACCGTAATCCATAAAGCCTGTGAAGACCATACAGATTGCAGAAAGAAAAGCTATAATTGCTTGAAAGAAATTCATATATTTGTCCTCCTGATTAAGACTACAGTAATAGAATATACTAAACAAGATAACATTTCAAGTAATTTTTAACACATTGTAAAAATATGTAAAATTAATTGATAAATAGGTGTTTATGGTTTATAATATCAGGGCTTGGCAGGTGATTTTATGGAATACAAATACGAAATACATGCACATACCAAAAACACAAGTTGGTGTGGAGATATAGATGCAAAGGACCTTGTAGAAAAATATAAGAAAGCAGGTTATTCGGGTATAGTTATTACTGATCACTACTCCCCTATGACTTTTCATATTTCAGAGTTTTTTAATAAGAAAAAGGCTATTGATCATTTTCTTGCAGGTTACCGCAGAGCAAAAGAGTTTGAAACAGATGATTTCACGGTTCTGCTTGGCATGGAATTACGTTTTTACGCAACGGTTAACGATTACCTCGTATATGGTGTAAGTGAAGAAATGCTTTATGAACTCCCCTTCCTGCTCAAGACATACATCCGACGAGCAAGTAAAATGTTACGTGAGCGTGGTTGTCTTTTTTTACAGGCTCATCCATTCCGTAAGATGATTACACGGGCAAATCCCAAGTATCTTGATGGTGTTGAGGTGTTCAACGGCAAGGCTGATAAGGAAGCAAATGAAAACTCACTAAAGTGGGCAGAGGAAATCAAAGCTTCCATTAAAACAAGCGGAAGTGATTGCCATAGGGAAAGCGGTGTGGGCTTCGGTGGTATTATCACAAAAGAACCAATTAAATCAAACGATGATTTACTGCGGATATTAAAAAGTGGGAAATATACACTTATAAAAAATCAAAAATAAAAAATGAGTTATCAGTCCAGACGGATTGATAACTCATTTGATTTTATATCAATTATTTAATAACTGATTCTTCCCATGAAGCATAAGGCTCGATGCCGAAAATCTTTGCAACTGTAGGTGCAACGTTAGCAAGACCGAATGAACCGTCTTTAACCTCGTAAGCATCCTTACTGTAAATGATGAAGGGTACTTCGTTAAGTGAGTGAGCAGTACGGGGTGCTATATTGCCCTTCTTGTCCTTTTCAAGCATTTCGTCAGCATTACCATGGTCTGCAGTAATGAGAACTGTAACATCGCACTTATCTGCAACCTTAAGTACACGTGCAAGACCAAGGTCAACTGCCTCAACTGCTGTGATTGTTGCATCAAGGTTACCTGTATGGCCAACCATATCACCGTTGGGATAGTTACAACGGATAAAGTCATATTTACCGCTTTCCATTGCTTCGATAACTGCATCTGTAACTTCTGCAGACTTCATCCAGGGACGCTCGTCAAATGAAACCTTATCAGATGGAATCTCCATAAATGTTTCAAGCTCCTCAGAGAACTTGTCACTCTTATTACCATTCCAGAAATATGTTACGTGACCGTATTTCTGTGTTTCAGAAACAGCGAACTGATTCATGCCCTGTGCAACAAGAAGCTCTGAAAGAGTATCCTTAATCTCGGGAGGATTAACAAGGTAACGCTCGGGGAGTTTAAGGTCTCCGTCGTACTGAAGCATACCTGCATAGCAAACATCAAGCTTTGCGCCACGGTCAAAGTATGTGAACTCGTCGTTATCAAAAGCCATTGAAAGCTCGATAGCACGGTCACCACGGAAGTTGAAGAGAACAACACTATCACCGTTGTTGATTGTACCTACAGGCTCACCGTTCTCTGCAATAACAAAGGGAAGAAGATCCTGGTCAATCATACCTTCATTTTCTGCACGGTATGTTTCAATAGCCTCAGCTGCTGTCGCAAACTGTCTGCCGATACCCTTAACGTGAGTATCCCAACCAACCTTAACCATATTCCAGTTAGCCTGATAACGGTCCATTGTAACAACCATTCTGCCGCCACCTGATGCGATTTTGCCACAGAAAGTGTCATCGTTAAGGTCTGCAAGAGCATTTTCAAGCTGTTCAACGTAAACAAGACCTGATGTTGCAGGTACATCACGACCGTCAAGAAGGATGTGACAACGAACGTTCTTTACGCCGTCTGCCTTTGCCTGTTTAAGCATCTCGATAAGGTGAGAAATGTTTGAATGAACATTACCATCTGAAAGAAGACCGATGAAGTGAAGTGTTGAATTCTTTTCAACACAGTTACCTGCAATCTCCTTCCAAGCGGATGATGAGTAGATTTTGCCTGATTCGATTGACTCGTTAACAAGCTTTGCACCCTGTGAATAAACCTGACCGCAACCAAGAGCGTTGTGACCAACCTCACTGTTACCCATATCGTCATCAGAAGGAAGACCAACTGCGGCACCGTGTGCCTTAAGACGAACATTGGGGCACTCCTTGAGAAGTCTGTCAAGTACGGGTGTGTTTGCAAGTGTAACTGCATCGCCTAAGCCTGTTTTGGAATAGCCGATACCATCCATTACAACAAGAAGAACTTTTTTTGACATTTATATTTCCTGCCTTTAATTAAATTTCTTATAAACAAAACAGTGGGCAGACAACTTGCCTGCCCTGTTTTATGAGTTAGATGCTTGCTGCTTTAACGATAACTGAGAAGTCTGCAGCCTTGAGTGATGCGCCACCGATAAGACCACCGTCAACATCAACCTGTGCAAGAAGCTCTGCAGCATTAGCAGCATTCATTGAACCGCCGTACTGAATTGTAACGCGATCTGCACACTTGGGACAGTAGATTTCACCGAGAACCTCACGAATAGCGTGGTTAACTTCGTTAGCCTGCTCTGCAGTTGCAGTTTCACCTGTGCCGATAGCCCAAACAGGCTCGTAAGCAATGATGATTCTGTCAAGCTCTTCATTAGAAACACCCTGAAGTGCAATCTTTGTCTGTGAGCGAACAACTTCCATTGTTACACCCTTCTTACGCTCGTCAAGAAGCTCACCAACACAAAGGATAACTGTGAGACCGCTGTCAAGAGCAGCACGAACTCTCTTGTTAACAGTTTCGTCTGTTTCACCGAAATACTGTCTTCTCTCGGAGTGACCGATGATAACGTACTCAACACCGATAGCCTTAAGCATAGGAGCTGAAACTTCACCTGTGAAAGCACCGCTCTCTGCCCAGTGGCAGTTCTCGGCACCGATTTTGATGTTTGAACCTGCAGCTGCTTCCTGTGCTGCGAAGATGTCAATGTAAGGAACACAAAGAACAACGTCACAATCAGCATCTGCTACGAGGGGCTTCATCTCATTGATGATTGCCTTTGCCTCATCAGGAGTTTTGTTCATTTTCCAGTTACCTGCGATAACTGCTTTACGAAGTGATTTATCCATAATAATTTCCCTTTCAGAAAGAATATTTGAATTCAAAATAGACCAAATCTATATGAGAAGTGATAAAGAATAGAGTGTGCGTAGTTGGTAAGTTAGCGACACCGAAGCGTATAAAGATACGCGAGTTTGGGAACTCTTAAACCAACAACAAACTATCTTAAACGTGATAAATAAGAGATTGCGTGCAGTGTGCGTTTTCTCTGCCCCGACGGTGTATAAAGATACTCCGAGGGGATGAAAATACAACCACAAGGCTTTAATCAAGCCACGATAAATAAAAGAGTGTGCTCAGTTGGTGAGTTAGCGACCCCGAAGCGTATAAAGATACGCGAGTTTGGGAACTCTTAAACCAGCAACAAACTATCTTAAACGTGATAAATAAGAGATTGCGTGCAGTGTGCGTTTTCTCTGCCCCGACGGTGTATAAGGATACTCCGAGTGGGCAGAAAAACGTGAAATGTGCGCAATAAATTATTTATCATTAACTGCTTCGATACCGGGAAGTGCCTTACCCTCGAGGAACTCAAGTGATGCACCGCCACCTGTTGAGATGTGGCTCATCTTTGCACCGAAACCAAGTGTGTTAACTGCTGCTGCAGAGTCACCACCACCGATGATTGTTGTAGCATCTGTTTCAGCAAGTGACTTAGCAACTGCGATAGTACCTTTTGCAAGAGTGGGGTTCTCGAATACGCCCATAGGTCCGTTCCAAACAACTGTCTTTGCTGACTTAACTGCATCTGCATAGAGTTCAGCAGTCTTGGGACCGATGTCAAGACCCATAGCATCTGCGGGAATCTTGTCTGCATCGTAGATTGTAACTTCGATTTCTGCATCGATGGGATTGGGGAAATCCTTTGCTGTTGTAACGTCAACAGGAAGAAGAATCTTAACGCCCTTTTCGTCTGCCTTTGCAAGCATATCTTTGCAGTAGTCAATCTTTGTTTCATCAAGGAGAGATGTACCTACTGTGTAGCCCTTTGCTGCAAGGAATGTGTAAGCCATACCGCCACCGATGATAAGTGTGTCAGCCTTGTTGAGAAGGTTCTCAATAACGTTGTGCTTGTCTGCAACCTTTGCACCACCGAGGATAGTAACGAAAGGTCTCTGGGGATCCTCAACAGCGTTGCCGAGGTACTTAAGCTCTTTACCCATAAGGTAACCAACTGCTGCTTCCTCAACGAATGATGCAACACCAACTGTTGAGCAGTGTGCTCTGTGAGCAGCACCGAAAGCATCGTTTACGTAAATATCGCAAAGTGAAGCAAGTTCCTTTGAGAATGCTTCGCCGTTCTTTGTTTCTTCGGGACGGAAACGAGTGTTCTGAAGAAGAACTACATCGCCGTCTTTCATTTCTGCAACTGCCTTCTTTGCATTTTCGCCAACAACAACGTCGTCTGCAGCGAAAACAACATCCTGACCGAGAACTTCAGCAAGTCTCTTTGCTACGGGAGCAAGTGACTCCTTCTCGTTAGGACCATTTTTAACTTTACCGAGGTGTGAGCAAAGGATAACCTGTGCACCGTCAGCAATAAGTTTCTTGATAGTGGGGAGTGCTGCTGTTATACGGTTTTCGTCTGTAATAACGCCATCCTTAAGAGGAACGTTAAAGTCGCAACGAACGAGAACCTTTTTGCCTTTTGCGTTGATATCATCAACTGTTTTTTTGTTTAAAAGACCCATAATGTTTAACTCCTTTTAAATTGTTAATTTTTTACCGAATATATTTTATAACAAGCGGTGGTTTTTTTCAAGTATATTATTGTATTTTTCCACTATCATTTTTTACATTCTTTTGGTGCCTATCCCCTGTTTTTTTGGTTAGAGTGGGTAAAGCAGATCCGAATCAGCCTTAAATGGCGTGGTTTTGGTGCTATTGCCTGATTTGCCTTTGAAAGGCGCCAGCATATCTGCAGTCAAATATGAACAAAATTCCTCAAAACCTCATCCATTTAAGGTCGAAGAATTTTGTAATCAAGTATTTTTCGCTCAGATGAGGCAAAAACGCAGCTAATCCTGACGGATTGGCGAGTATTTTAACGAAATATGAGTGAAAAAGACTATCCCAAATCTGGTTCGGATACCCTATTGAAATTCATACGCTCATTTTTTGTCTTATTTCCTTTAATATTTTCTTCTCACGACGTGAAACCTGCACCTGTGACATACCAAGTTGACGTGCAACATCTGATTGAGTTTGCGCCTTGTAATATCGCAAATTTATAATTTTTCTGTCTTTATCGGACAAATCGCGCAAGCAATCATTAAGGCAAATTTTCTCATCAATTTTCAGCTGTTCCCCCTCCACGGGAATATCGAACTGACTGTTATCCTCGTCATCGTCTGCAGTCAGAGATAATACAGGTTGTGTGGCAAGGAGTAATTCACTAACTTCGCACACAGACATCTCGGTAAATTCAGACAATTCTGATACGGTAGGTTCACGTCCCATAATATTTTCAAGTTTTTCTTTTTCCGCCCACATAAGTCGTGACTTTTCCTTCATACCACGGCTTACCTTTATTGCACCACCGTCACGGAAGATACGCTTGATTTCACCAAGAATTGCAGGGACAGCATAGGTTGAAAAAACGAAACCAAGGCTTTCATCATAGCCATCAATAGCTTTAAGAAGTCCTACGCAACCTGCTTGAAACAAATCCTCGTATTCAATACCACGATTGCGGAAACGATTGGCGCAGGAATGAACAAGACCAAGGTTGTTTGCTACCATTTCATCTTTATTATTCATCTTGCCTTGCCCTTGATAATTTTCTCAAAAGTTACAGTTGTTCCCGCACCAACCTTTGAACGGACGCGAAGCTTGTCAGAAAAGCTTTCCATAACAGAAAACCCAAGACCGGAGCGCTCACCACCTACGCTCGTATAAAGCGGTTCACGGGCTTTTGCAATATCGGGAATACCGCAACCCTTATCACGGATGCTTACTCTGATTACCCCTTCCTCAAAGACTGTGCAGGTTATGTAAATCTTGCCGATTGTGTTTCCGTAAGCATGAACTATACAGTTAGTTACCGCTTCACTCACAACAGTTTTTATATCGCCTAGCTCCTCGACAGTCATATCAAGTTGTGATGAAAATGAAGCTACTGCAACTCGCGAAAAACATTCATTCACTGACCTGCTATCAAGGGTCATTTTCAGTTCATTTATTTTAGTCATAACTATTCTCCTTTACTTCGTGATAACGCTGATTAAGTTGTGCAAGCTTTTCAATACCCGACATCCGCAATATCTGATAATCACGTGCAGACAAGTTGTCCACCTGCAATTTTTTACCCATAGGTGCTATCAATCTGTAACGCCCCATCACAAGCCCAACACCTGAGCTATCCATAAAGGTAACACCGGAAAAATCAAGTATTATCATGTTGGCGCTATGATTGACAGCAATAGCATCATCTATACTTTCCCTTATGGCGGGAGCTGTATGGTGGTCAATATCTCCTTTCAGACATACCGTCAAGATATTATTTTTAAGTTTTAATGCAACAGGCACAATATACCCTCCTTTTTGTTTTGCTATAATATTAGCCCTTAAAGAACAAAAAATCCGTCGAAAACCGACGGACATCGAAAAATTTTTATGTAATAATTTGACTTGTAGGAAAAATAAATGTAGAAATACAATTATGTTTGTGTTATAATATTGTGACAAATCATAATCAAAGGAGAGTTTTATGATTAGCAAGATTAGAGGAATTCTCAAAAAAAGATCTTTTAAGCGTTGGTTTTTAGGACTTATTCCTTTTGCATGTTATGCAAAATGGCTTAAAAACCCATTCATAGACAAAAAAGCGATTCTTTTGGAATCACAGCACGGCAAAGAGATTAGCGGCAATATATTTTACATACTAAGAGTTCTTGCCAACGACCCCCAATATGCTGATTTCAAGCTATATCTGAGTTGTAAAAGCCAGAGCAAAAGGAAGATGCAAAGCATCCTTAAAGAATACAACATAACCAATGTAAAGCTTGTCAAGTTTTATTCGCCACAATACATGAAACTTGCTGCAACAGCAGGCTATCTTTTCAATGATAATACCTTTTTACCCTATTTCACAAAAAAAAGGGGTCAGATATACATCAATACCTGGCACGGCACACCGTTAAAAACCTTAGGCAGAGGCATAAAAAACGGCATGCACAACATAGGAAACACACAGAAGAACTTTATATTTGCAGACTATCTGTTGTACCCAAACAAATATACAATGGACCACATGGTTGACGACTATATGCTCGCAAACCTTGCACAAGGAAAATGTGTTTTAACAGGTTACCCCAGAAACACAGCTTTTTTTGACGACAACAGACGCAAAGAAATTCTCACCAAAGAAAATACTACTGAAAAAGTATATGCTTATATGCCCACCTGGCGTGGTACAATCGGTGTTAAAAACGAAGCAGGCGACGATATTCTCACTGAATATCTTAAGGAGCTTGACAGCAAATTACAAAGCAATGAAACCCTCTACGTCAATCTTCATCCTGTTGCTGTAAAAAGCATTGATTTCCATCAATTTTCACGTATAAGGAAATTCCCTGCACAGTACGAAACCTACGATTTCCTCAACTGCACAGACTGTCTTATCACCGACTACTCAAGTGTATTTTATGATTACGCTGTAACAGGAAAAAAATGTGTACTTTTTACTTATGATGAAGAAGAATATTTCGCTGACCGAGGAGTTTACAAATCACTTTCAGAGCTCCCCTTCCCCAAAGTTAAAGATGTTGACGAATTACTGACGGAATTACGTACAGAAAAGATGTATGACGATACTGAATTTCTTGCTGAATACTGTTCCTACGATTGTGTTGAAGCAACACACAATCTGCTCAATCTTGTATTTAAAAATAAGCTTGCTTCAAATATGGAATTAGTTGATATACCTGATAATGGCAAAAAGAACATCATATTAAACGCAGGTAACCTTGACAGAAACGGTGTTACAACATCCATATACAATCTCTTAAGAAACGTCGACAAAGACGCTTACAACTACTATATTACCTTCCCGGCGATATGCGGTAAGCACCATCAAGACACTCTTGCGGCGCTTCCAGAAGGCGTAGGCTATATTCCGATGCACGGAAGCATGAATTTAAGCATATATAAGGATGTTATTTGGCATATATTCCTTGCAATGTGTCTCTTAAAAAGAAAAAACATATCTGTGAACTATATATTCAAATTGCTTAAGGATGATTGGAAAAACGAAATCCGACGCAATTTTGGTGATGCAAAATTTGATAGTGCAATTCAGTTTACAGGCTATGGTCCAAAAATGATACTGATGTTCTCACAATTTGACAGCAAAACCTCCATCTACGTTCACAACGATATGGTACAGGAAATCAAAACCCGTGGTAATCAGCGTCAAGACGTTCTTGAATTTGCGTACAAAGCATATGACAACGTAGCTTTAGTTACCGAAGATTTATTTGAACCCACCTCTACCTTTGTTGAAACCAACGATAACTTCAAGGTTGTACACAACGTAATTGCCTACGAGGAAGCTATCCACAGAGGAGAAGAAGAACTTGCATTTGATGAGGGTATTACACTTTGCAACATAGAACTTGAAGAACTTAAAGAAATTCTTGAAAGTGATGCTAAGGTTTTTGTAAGTGTCGGCAGATTTTCTCCGGAAAAGGGTCATCAAAGAATGGTTGATGCATTTAACAGAGTATGGCTGGAAAATAACAATACATACTTTGTAATCATCGGTGGTAACCAGTACAATGGTCTATACAACAAGCTCACAGAATATGTCGAGACCCTTCCTTGTGCAGGCCACGTGATACTTGTGCTTTCCATGTCCAATCCATTACCGCTTGTGAAGGCTTGTGACGGCTTTATACTCGGTTCTTACTACGAAGGCTTTGGCCTTGTTATTGTTGAGGCGGATGTACTTGGACTTCCGGCAGTTTCAACAGATATTACAGGCCCAAGAATATTTATGAACAATAATGGTGGTACACTTGTTGAAAACACCGACGAAGGTGTTGAAAAGGGCTTCAGACTCCTTATCGAAGGCAAGGTTCCAATGCTTACAACCGACTACAAGAAATATAACGAAAATGCAGTAAACGAGTTTTACGAGTTGTTAAAATAAAAATGCAAAAGAAAAGGCTATCGGAATTTTTCCGATAGCCTTTAACTTATTACTCAATTATGTACGCGGAACCTGGTCAACGCCTTCAACAGTCTCCTGAAGCTGAAGGTCATTTTTAATCTGTGTGGTTGAAACACCGGGTGTACGCTCGAGGAACTTAACCTCGCAATACTCTTTAAGATAATCGAACTTGTCGCTACCTGCCCAGTCATCACCCATTACACAAACATCAATTTTATAATCCTTGATGTCCTGAATCTTCTGTTCCCAGTTGTTCTCGGGGATTACGAGGTCAACGTAACGGATTGCTTCAAGCATCTTTTTACGTGTTTCGTAGCTGTGATAAGCCTTTTTGCCCTTTGTTGCATTGAACTCATCAGTTGAAAGAGCAACAACAAGGTAGTCGCCCAATTCCTTTGCACGCTTAAGGATGCGAATGTGACCGTAGTGAAGAAGGTCAAATGTACCATAGGTTAAAATTCTTTTCATAATAATACTCCTATTCTTTAATACTCCTACTCTTTTAACAGTGAGCAGATGAACGTTGTTAACCGTTCAGTATTATCGGTATTTATATTTTCAACATAACGTCTTGAAAAGGCGCTAAGTGTTTGAAAATCATATTGTGTGCCGTCCATTGCAGAAACGAGCGCTTGTGCACTGTCAAACACGGCAAAGGGAAGCTCCGTTTTAATATTGATATTCAAGCCCTGCTCCGCAGTATATACGTCGTAATCGGGTGTGTAGAAATACAACGGTTTGTTAAGCAAGGAGCCCTCAATTGCACAGGCAGAATAGTCCGTTATGATAACGTCACAAAGCTTCATTAAATCACGGCTACTGAAATCACCTTTGATTTTATACTGACCCGTTGTTGCAGTTTTGCTCAAAGGATGTGCAGAAACAACCAAAGCATAATCACATTGAGAATTAAATGCATCCACCAACTCTTTGGCATAAACGTCATCATCATTTCTGAATGTGGGGATATATGCAACAATCTTTTTATCCCGATATTGGGGATTTAGTTTCAAAAACTCATCGCGTCGGTCATTGCCGTCAATAAGATTATCCACACCGGGAAGTGAAAGAATTTTAATATTATCCTCACTGCAACCGAAAGCATCACAATAAACGTCTGCCGTCGCCTTTGACGGTGCCAAAACATAATCATAATTGCGGTGCATACAAAGAACCTTTGAGACACCCTCTGCCCTACCCTGAGCCTTACCTACGGATTGAAGCCCGAATTTTTTAACTGCACCAAGAGCGTGCCATATCTGAACAACCTTTGTTCCATTTTTATGCTTAAGACAGGAAACGGGGATTGAATATGTGTCAACAATAACCACCTTAGCCGAAGCAATATGCCACATATCACCGATTATGCCGAAAACATACGAAAGTGTTACTGCACTTTCATCCTTAAGACGACGAAGTCTGAACACCTGTTTCGCATGGGGCTCCGCTTTTTTAATTGCAGATTCGAGTGCTAACATATCCGATGACTTCTCATTGCTCTGTCGGGAAAGCCACAATATTTTATTCTGTGTTTTGCGGAGTTTCATCGGTTCATAAAGCACCCTGATGGCAAACACAAAAAGCTTTAAAATCAATAATTTCATAAATTCACTCTGAAGTTATTTACTTGCAGGATAGAAGCCTACCTTCTTCATAACCTTGTCAAGAGTACGCTGTGAAATGCGAGTTGCAAACTCAGCACCCTTTGCCATACATTCTTCAAGGTATTTCTTATCTGCAATAAGCTCCTTATAACGAGCCTGTACAGGTGCGAGTTCGTTTACAACTGCCTCACCTACTGCAGTTTTGTAATCACCGTAGCCTTTGCCTTCAAACTCTTTCTCGATTTCCTCAAAAGATTTACCTGTGCAGCAGGAGTAAATTGTCATAAGGTTATTTATGCCGTCCTTACCCTCTGCATAACGCACACAAGCCTCACTGTCGGTAACCGCACTTCTGATTTTTTTCATAATCACATTAGGCTCGTCAAGAAGAGAAATATATGACTTGGGATTATCATCAGACTTACTCATTTTCTTGGTGGGGTCCTGAAGTGATGTAATCTTGGCACCCTTTTTACCAATGAAAGGCTCAGGCATTTTGAGAACGTTGCCGTAAATCATATTAAATCTGTCACAGATATTTCTTGCAAGCTCAAGGTGCTGCTTCTGGTCTGCACCAATCGGAACATAGTCGGCCCCGTAAACAAGGATATCTGCAGCCATAAGAACAGGATAATCAAAAAGTCCTACGGAAATATTCTCTCCAAGTTTCTGACTTTTTTCCTTGAACTGAGTCATTCTTGATGCCTCACCGAACTGAGTGTAGCAGTTAAGAATCCAACCAAGCTGAGCATGTGTAGGCACGTGACTCTGTACGAAAATCACGTTCTTCTCCGGGTCAATGCCGAGAGCAATAAGCAAAGCGTAAAGCTCAAGTGTATTTTTCTTAAGTTGTGCAGGGTTCTCACGGAAAGTGGGAACCGTAATTGAGTGAAGGTCAGCAACACCGTAAAGGCAGTTGTAATCCTCACACATATTTTTCCAGTTTTTAAGTGCACCCAGATAGTTACCGAGAGTTGGTGTACCTGTAGGCTGAATACAGCTTAAAACTATTTTCTTTTTTTCTGTTGTGTTTTCCATTATGTGTAACTCCGATAAATTATTTATTAGAAAAGACCTACAATCTTGCCGTCTTCAGTAACATCAATACGCTCTGCAGCAGGACTCTTGGGAAGTCCGGGCATTGTCATAATGTCACCTGTGAGAGCAACGATAAAGCCTGCACCTGCAGAAACCTTAAGATTTCTTACAGTAACCTTGAAACCTTCGGGTGCACCGAGCTTTGTGGGGTCATCTGAGAAGCTGTACTGTGTCTTTGCAACGCAAACAGGAAGGTTGCCAAAGCCATCCGCAACAAGTGTTTCCAGCTGTTTTTTAGCATTAGTTGTAAGTTCAACACCATCACCACCGTAAACCTTAGTTACGATAGCGTTAAGCTTTTCTTCAATAGTTGTGTCATCCTCATAGGAATATGTAAAGCCTGAGTTATCCTCTTCCTCACAAAGACGAACAACCTCTTTAGCAAGCTCTACGCCACCTTTACCACCATCAGCCCAAACTGTGGAGAGAACTGTATTTACACCAAGCTCTTTACATTTTGCGATAATAAAGTCAATTTCGGCATCTGTATCTGTGGGGAAACGGTTTACCGCAACAACACAGGGAAGTTTGTAAACATTCTTGATATTTGAAACGTGACGAAGGAGGTTGGGAATACCGTTGCCGAGAGCCTCGATATTCTCCTCACCCAACTGATCTTTCTTAAGACCGCCGTGCATCTTGAGAGCACGAACTGTAGCAACAACTACAACTGCAGAGGGTCTGAGACCTGCCGCACGGCACTTAATGTCGAGGAATTTCTCCGCACCAAGGTCTGCGCCGAAGCCTGCCTCGGTAATAGCATAATCTGCTGTGCGCATTGCCACCTTTGTAGCAAGGACAGTATTACAACCGTGAGCAATATTTGCAAAAGGACCACCGTGAACGAAAGCAGGTGTACCTTCAAGAGTCTGGACAAGGTTGGGCTTAACCGCATCAATGAGAAGTGCAGTCATTGCACCCTGTGCCTTTATGTCACCGCAAGTAACGGGTTTGCCGCTGTAATCATAAGCAACAACTATACGAGCAAGTCGCTCCTTCAAGTCTGTGATTGATGTAGCAAGACAGAAGACTGCCATAATCTCACTTGCAACAGTAATATCAAAGCCGTCTTCACGGGGAACGCCCTGCATTCTGCCACCGAGACCAACAACGATGTTGCGAAGCTGTCTGTCATTCATATCATCGCAACGCTTCCATGTCATTCTCTTAACATCAATACCGAGAGCGTTACCCTGCTGAATGTGGTTATCAAGCATTGCAGCAAGAAGGTTGTTTGCAGCACCGATTGCGTGGAAGTCACCTGTAAAGTGAAGGTTGATGTCCTCCATAGGTACAACCTGAGCATAACCGCCGCCTGCAGCACCACCCTTAACACCGAAAACCGGTCCGAGAGAAGGCTCACGGAGTGCAACACAAGTGTTTTTGCCGATAAGATTCATACCGTCGGCAAGACCGATTGTTGTGGTAGTTTTACCCTCACCTGCAGGTGTTGGTGTAATGGCAGTTACAAGTATAAGCTTGCCTTCTTTATCCTTAGTGTCAGCGTATGACAAATCAACCTTAGCCTTGTATTTACCGTAAGGCTCGAGATACTCGTCACCTACTCCTGCCTTTTTGGCAATTTCAGTGATAGGTTTCATTTGACAACTCTGTGCGATTTCAATATCGGTAAGATAAGCCATTTTAATTCTCTCCTTTAATATTTAACTTCTCGCGGCATAAATCTTTGAAAAACTCAAAGTTTTCTTCACCGCAAACATCTAACTTGTTCAGTAAGGATGCCTGATATTCATCAAACAACCTTTGCTTTGCCGAGGGATTTTTCTTTTTCTCAATATCCTCAACAAGTTGTGTGAAGGACTCGTAGATAAACCCTCGTATGATTTTATCCCGTCGGGAAACAAAATCCTCCAACTGCTCTGTGGGTGTGTGACCCTCGAAGCGCCAATATGGTTCAAGCTTCTGCAGTTTTTCAGTTGATGAAATCAAATCCTCAACAGACTGAAAAAACAGTTGCGGATGCTTGGTTGTGTTGATGTGATGCGCCGCAGTTGAACCGATCTTAATATTTTTAACCACGAAATTGTTAATGGCTGTAACAAGCAAATCCTGTGATAGCAGTTTCCGTGTAACAGGGATTGATGAAACAATTTTCTGAATTGCAATTTTCTCATCTCTGTCAAACTGTCTGGGTTTATACTTATAGCTTTGATTTTCCGTGGATTTTTTCTTCTTAAAAAACATATCAGTATTTATCCTTAATTTCAATACCGTTCGCAAAATAACCGCTCATCACAGAACCCTTATATGCTTTAACGGTGTAAATATATGTTGTGCCCTTCTGTGCACCCTTGTCCGTGTATGAAAGTGTATTTGCACCCTTTATATTTGCAATTCTTACCCAACCAGAACCTTGAGTTTTACGGTAAACGTAATAACCATCACAGTTTGCTGATTTGGTATAATTCACAACGACTCCGTTTTTTGTGCTCTGTGCAGAGCTGAGACGAGGTGTATAAACGAAAAGTTGCGCTTTACCTACTGTGTCATATGTAGATAATGAAGCACCATTATATGCCCTTACGGTGTAATAGTAAGTAACACCGCTTTGAGCTTTGGTATCAAGATACTGAAGAGTATTGATACCCGATACAGTTGCTATACGGGTAAAGCTTCCACCTGCGGTCTTTCTGTAAATATGGTAACCCTTAGCACCGAGCGCCTTATTCCAATTAACCATAACACCGGAAACTCTGTTCTCAGTTTTGATAGTCAATGGAGCATTTATAGAAACAAGGGTTTTACCCACAGGTTCGTAGCAACTTACAGAGTTGTTATAAACAGCTCTCACCGTGTATGTATAGGACGTGCCGCGAGTAACAGACTTATCATAATAAACCGTATCCTTACCATCTGCCACCTTAATAAGCTGCCAGCTACCTCCGTTTGTTTTGCGGTAAATACGGAAATTATCTGCATTGTAGCTGTGAGACCATTTAACAGCAATGCCGTTAGTGATGTTATACAACGAGAAAGTTGGTGCGCTGACATAAATTGCAGAAAGCCCTGCGTCATCATAAACACTGTTCACATTGCTGATAACCGCTTTGACTGTATAGTAATAGCGGTTGTTTGATTTAACAGATTTGTCAAGATAGGTTGTGGCAGTTCCTGAAACCTTGGTAAGATACTGCCATGAAAACTGACCCGGAGCCTTGCGGTAAATAAGGTAATTTGAGATACCACTTTGCTTTGTCCAATTTATTCGCAGACCGCCCACATTATTGGCAATGGTGGTAAGCTTGGGTGCAGGAACATAAAAGCCGGAAACACCCGTCTGATAACAGTAGCTTTGTCCTGCGGAATTATATGCTCTTACGGTATAAATATTGGTTCTGCCTGAGAAAGCACCTGTGTCAAGGTACGAGGTATTGCCTACACCACGAACAATGGCGATACGCTCCCATACACCGTTAAGATTCTTTCTGTAAAGATAGTAGCCTGTGGCATCGCTTGACTGAGTCCATTTAACAAGCATACCACCACTAGATGAGGCAACGCTTGTTATTGACGGCGTGAGTGCCTGACTACGCACAAACTTCATACCGTTATTAGAGGCATATTTAGCACCCGCGGAATTGCCGGGAGCAAAAATCTGAAATGACTTGTTGGGAAAAGGAATATAAAACTGGTCAATAGTGTACCCAAGAATCTCAAGATAATATTCAACATTATCCTCTGTTAAAGGCTTGTATGAAATACCTTCCTGTTTCAACATAGCCTCAATAGAAGCATAGTCAATGGCATTGTTATAACCGAAGGTATATGAACCGACATACTTAAGCGATGAAGGTAGATGCACAAATGTAAGATTGGGACAGTCGAGGAACACGCTATCATAAAGCATTTCAATTCCATTACGGAAATACACTCTGCTGAGCGTTGAACCGCAAAAAGCCATCTGCTTGATAACCTTAACATTTGAAGGAATAGTGATACTGTTGATTTCAACACCCATAAATGCATAGGGCATAATGGTGGTAACAGATGAGGGAATTGTATAGGCATAATTTGAATTATCAAGCCACTTTCCGGCAGGAGCCACAACAAGCTCGGTCATATCCTTGGAATAAACGACTCCGTCCACCGCTTTGTAGTACTCGTTATAAGGCGAAACCGTAAAATTCTTAATGGGTGAACCGACAAACATCAAAGCGTTTATATAATCCACCTTTTGAGGAATGTTAAACTTCTTAATGGAAGTATGGGCAAAAGCGCCCTCACCGATATATTCTATTGAATCAGGCAATGATACCTCTTCAAGATAAATCTCACCCATAAAGGCGTTTTCCATTATGCTTCTGACACCATCTTTAACAACAAGCTTGGTGACGTAACACTGCACCTCATTCTGAACAATGAGCCAGGAATCCTCATAAACAGCATTGGGCATATAGCCGGTACCGCTGAGCGTAAGTGTGGCAGTACCCTCGTAACGGTTATAGCTGAAGCTCCAGTTAACGGTTGTATTATCGGGGTCAGAGGTGTCCTGCATTACCCCTGTGACAGTACCGATATTGGCGGCACTTGCAGAAACGCTTAAGGCTGACATAAGCGCAACGATAATAAAGAGAGTCATAACCAACGACAGCATCTTTTTCATCATAGTACCACCACCGAAAACTAATCCATAATAAATTACCTTATATTATAGAATTATTTTACATAAATGTCAATAAATTTGGGTATTGCACACATCAATTTTTAGCAAATGAAAAATAGCGGTCAGCTATATGCTAACCGCTAATCAACTGTATCGCTCCGTTTTCCCATTTACAAACTATTTTTGCGCCTTGTTTCAATTCCCCTGCCAGATATTTTTCTGCAAAAACATCCTCAACGTAGGTTGTAATTGCTCGTCGCAAGGGTCGTGCACCATATTGTGTGTCTGTGCCCAATTCTGCCAGGGCGATTATTACCTCATCAGTAAACTCAACATCTATGCCTGTTGATTTGCATCGTTCAGTAAACTCTGCAAGCATATTTCGGGTAATCTCTATAATCTGCTCCTTCGTAAGAGCAGAGAAAACAATTATCTCGTCAATTCTATTTATAAATTCAGGCTTAAAAAAACGTTTCACCTCGTCTGTTACAAGAGTTTTCATACGAGAATATTTACGTGCCTCGTCGGTATCGTCCGTGAAGCCCATTGCTGCCTTGTTATTACTGATAAGCTTTGCACCGATGTTGGACGTCATAATAATTACACTGTTTTTAAAATCGGCTTTTTTGCCGTTGGAGTCTGTCAGTATTCCGTCCTCCAATATCTGCAATAACAGGTTAAATATCTCTGCATCCGCTTTTTCAATTTCATCAAAAAGGACAATAGAATACGGGTGACGACGAATCTGTGTGGTCAGCTGTCCCCCATCCTCAAAGCCAACATAACCGGGTGGTGCACCCACAAGCTTTGATGACGCGTGTTTTTCCATATATTCGGACATATCAAAGCGGATTATTCTTTGCTCTGAGCCGAAAAGTGATTGCGCAAGGGCTTTTGTCATTTCTGTTTTACCCACACCTGTGGGACCCAACAACAAAAAAGAGCCTATCGGTCTTTTTGGGTTTTTAAAAACAGACCTGCCCCTGCGGATTGCCTTTGACACGGCAGTAACACATTCATCCTGCCCCACAATCCTTTCGTGTAATACTTTTTCAAGGTCGAGCAGTCGCTCACTCTCTGTCTGAGTAACACGGGAAACCGGAACATTAGTCCACATAGACACAACCTGTGCCACATCCTCACCTGTTACGGTACGCTCGGTAGCTTCCAAAGAGTCCTCCCACAGTTGTCTTGCGTTACGAAGCTCCTTCATAACCGACTTTTCCTTATCCCTGAGTCCTGCGGCGGTTTCAAAATCCTGATTTTTAACCGCATTCTGTTTTTGTGACACCGTAGCTTCAAGCTTTCTTTCAAGGGCAGTTACCTCATCGGGTACGGTATATCCTTGTAACCGCACTTTGGCGGCAGCTTCATCTATCAGGTCTATTGCCTTATCGGGTAGAAATCTATCATTTATATACCTTTGACCCAATCGTACAGCTTCAAGAATTGCTTCATTTGATATTTTCACTTTATGGTGATTTTCATAACGAGTTTTAAGCCCTTGGAGCATTGTTACTGCTTCCTCAGCTGTTGGCTCCTCCACGGAAACTGTCTGAAACCGCCTTTCAAGTGCGGCATCCTTCTCAATATACTTACGATACTCATCAACTGTTGTGGCACCAATAACCTGTATTTCACCACGGGCAAGTGAGGGTTTGAGTATATTTGCCGCATCAACAGCGCCCTCAGCAGAACCCGCCCCCACTATATTATGAAGTTCGTCAATAAAAAGAATAACGTTACCTTCACGACAAACCTCCTCAACAATATTCTTTATACGCTCCTCGAAGTCACCACGGTACTTTGTACCTGCAACCATACAAGTCAAATCAACGCTGACAACTCGTTTGGATTTAAGTGGTGGCGGTACAGTGCCACGGGCAATCTGCAAAGCAAGACCCTCCGCAACTGCAGTTTTACCCACACCCGACTCCCCTATCAGACAAGGGTTGTTTTTAGTACGACGGCACAAGATTTCCGTTACTCGTTCAATCTCCTTGTCACGACCAATAACAGGATCTATCTCACCTTTTCGGGCAAGATTTGTCAAATCCTTACCATATTTGTCAAGGGTGTGTGATGAGGTTTTCGCATCCTTGGAATTCCTTGAATCAACATCGTTCCCTTTGTTTCGTGACGGCATCAGAATCTCATAGGGTTGCACACCGAGACTTATAAGAACTCTACAAGCAGCACACTCACTCTCACCTGCAAGTGCAATAAGGAGCTGTTCTGTTCCCGCATCCGACGATGGTGATGTTTTTACCGCTGACAAGGCATTTTCAATAATTCTACGACACCGCGGTGTAATGTCATCGGGGGTGAGATTGGTAGGCAGACCAATCCCCACACTTCCCTTAATCTGCTCCTCTGCTTTTTTCAGAGTCACTCTTTTAAGACCAAGAACAGTAGCTGAAACCATACGTGAATCAGACAAAAGACCGAGCAAAAGATGTTCGCTGCCGATATATGTATGCCCCATATTCTCGGCGGACTCCACTGCAAAGTTCAAGGCATCATTTGCACTGTCCGTAAAGCCTGTAAATTTATACATATCACTACCTCAATTCTTTGTTACAACAAGGGTTATCATTGTCATATCATCGTTCTTTTCAGGTTGTTTTTTTCTAATGGAGTCAGCCAGATTTTTGCAAAAATCCTTTACGCTACCTCCGCTGAACTTTTTCACACTCTGCCTTATTTCATAATAATCCTCATTGCGCACACCGTCCGAGCATAGTACGATAACATCACCTGAATCAAGATACCCTGTACCGCAACCGATGTCACATTCACCGAGGATACCGAGAGGCAAAGATTGAAATCCGATATCAACAACCTTTCCGCGCTTTTTCACAAGGGTATCGGCTGCACCGCATTTATAAAACTCTGCATAGCCTGTGTACAAATCAACACAAAACAAATCAAGTGAGGATGAACATTCATCACCTGATTTTGACACAAGACAGGTGTTAATGGTCTTGATAGCGGGTTCAATTCCAAAGCCTGCTTTCACAAGCTTTTCAAGAAGACTTACCGCAAGTGACGAAGTAATTGCCGCCTTGGTGCCTGTACCCATTCCATCGCAGATAACTGCATAGAAATAGCCTTCACCGTCACAGAAGCAGGAGTAACTGTCACCCGAATATTTTTCGTTACCTGCATTAAATTGAGTAGCAGAATGAACTATTTTATAATCAGGCTGTTCTTTATAAATAAGCTTTACACAATCCTCGTAATGCTCCCTTTCGGGTAAATCAAGTCTGCGATTTACAACAGACTCTACCCTGTCATTAAAGGCATGTAAAGCTTCCTTCTTGTAATCGGATTTAATCTGAAGCTCAACCTTCATTTTATCTGTATTATTAAGAATGCACACACAATCAGTCACAGTAAGTCCGCACTCTGTTGCCGCAACTCTGATTTGCGCGGCAGTTTCCATATCAAACTTTACATTTTGATGTATTGATTCACTCAATGATTGCAATAATTCCGCTACATTCACAAACTGCTCTGTTGCAAGTGAATACATTTCCTTCATACGGCTTTCAGAAAGATAGCGAACCTTGTATTCAGAATAAAGCTTGTTAAAGCTACTACTTACGCTCTCCGACCTGATACACGAGGACGAAAATCCTTGCGGAACTGTTTTATACTCCAAATATATGCCGTTTTTCTTCAAATCAAGCAAGGTATTGAAATGCTGAACTGTGCTTTCGGCAGACTCTTTCCAACAGTTCTCGTAAAGTCCACAAGAGCCACATACTCTATTTTTGGTCTTTTTTATAATATCAACAAAATTCGCATTTTCACTTTTCTGAAGTGCATTATTTACTGTTGAAACAGATGTACATATTTCCGTTGAATAATTTGCTGCACGACGGAGCTTGGACACAATATCACTTTTAACAGACTCTATAACAGGCGATGTTACTGTAGGTACAAGCATACTTTCAAGTCTGTCAGAAAAGCGGTAAGTTATTATAAAAAACAGCAGTAATGATACTGCAGTTTCAATAGCAAGGGGCCCCACTGACTGTGCACCGAATGACAAAACCGTGACAGCAAGTCCCGAAAAACCAAAAGCCAAGGCACAGGGTATTTTACCAAATCGGGAAAAAACACCGCACAGCAAACCACCGAGGGAATAAAAAACTGACAGAGAGCTCCCGCTATCTGTAAGCGCCATTGTAACACCTGCGCAAATACCCACAATGGCTCCACCCGCTTCACGTCCATAAAAGCCGCAAATGAGTATGAGAGCACTTGCAATTATGTGAGCAGGATAAATGCCGTAAACATCGAATGAATTTACTGATAGCAGCAATAAAGTAAACGCAACCACAAAGGCAGTTGCATCCTTAGAGGAAACCGCGCTTACACCTTTTGATGCATTAAATACTTTGACACAACGAAAAAAAACAAAGGTCGAAGCACCACCAATTACACTTTCCGAAAAGCACAACAAAACATTAAGCGCAGACAATCCATCGGCAAGCGCCACTGCAAAGCCTGTGACAAAAAGCGTCATAAACACCACAATAATCCTAGTTGCGGGATTTTTATGTATCTGACCCAGGGACTTCAAAGAAATCATTATTACCGCCATAGCAAGGGCAGATGCGGTATATCGGAGGGCAGAAACAGAGTCCAACGAGAGAAAACAACCCACGACAGTACCCAACGTTGCACTAATTAACATATCAGAAGGCACCCCACAGCCAAATGCTATGCCAAAGGGTGAGAAATTATCCGAAAACCCTGCAAAGCTGAACAGTACCCCTCCGAGAAATGATAAAATCTGCTTTAAAACCAAAGATTTCAGGTGAGAATAATCCTTTACTTCCATCCTTTTTGAAACAACGCTTACCGCCTGTGAAACACTCATAATTAAACTCCAATAACTGTTTTTTACAATTTTATACAATCAGTTATAAAAAAAGTGTCACATTATGAGTTGCTTATTCACATTTTTTTGTCGCAAATTTTGTTTTAATAGCTATAAAGGTTGAGGAGTGTAAAACAGGGATTTAATAAATTAAAATCCCTGATTCACACTCCACTTAATAAGACTCTTTTTTGGAAGTATCTGCGGCAGGATTTTCATCACCTTGTCCACGGAAGAACTCCTGCGGACGCTCCTTCATACGCTTGGTCTCCCCCTGCGCAATGGCGGGAAAGTCGTTTTCATTTACGTTAGTAGGCTGAATGTTATATGTGCCGTAGGAATTGAGCATTTCACCAACTGTTTCAGGGGTTCGGGTAAAATTCGCCACAGATAATTCCTCGACAAAATCATTTTCCTTGTTTTTCTCGTTTTTCATAACAATCTCCTTTCGGGATTATTATTTGGAAAAATGATATTTTTATGTAAAAAAAGCAACAGTTGAACACTGTTGCCGATAACCTATATTCATTTTTTGCCAAATAGTTTTTCGCATACAGGACACATACCATCCGCATTTATTTCAAGAGGTGGAAACAAGCTCTTTATATTTTTCACCATCAACTTTTCTTGTTTTATATCTATATTGGGGTCGTATCCTTGATGATGACACACAACACACTCATTTATCCACTTAGATAACTGCGGATATTCACTCATGTATTGTTTTTTATCTTTATATTTACTACTCATTTATGTATCCACGCTCACATTCATACCATAAACTATCCAATTACAGTTTTTGCTTGGATGTTGTCAATTATTGTATCACACTTCTGCGAATTATTCTACAATTTTTTCAAACACAAATCCCCCCAAAAAAGTTTGTTGTTGATATACGCAAAAAATATTGTATAATGAAATCAGTAAACACACAATAAATCTCAGTATATTATGTACCTTGCAAAGGTGGGGCTAATGTTGAATGATAACTTAAGATTACATTTAAAAAGACTTAAAAGACGCGCTCTATTAAACGTTATTGCGTTGATTATAGTTATATCAACAATAGGTATAGGCTTACTTTTCATTTTCACATCGCTATTTAAAGATGGTATCATTTTATTAGTGGCTTCACTCCCATTTGTTATTTATCTCGTTTTTTCATCCAAAAGGGTTAAGAAAGAAATAAAAGCTATACATAATCCCATTATTATAAAGCTAAAAAGAAGTTTATCCTTTAATGATTTGGTTGACGCGTTGGAAAGCTTGACAACCGAATCTGAACGCTTATCTTTATCTGATGATATTCGATTTTATAATTTCAAAAACAATTTTAAATCCCGAGTTATCCTCTACCACACAAACGACTTTAACAAAAAAGAATTTGACAAACAGAAAGCACGTATAAACCAAAAAGCCAACAAACAATTCGGTAGCAAGAAATGGTTTGGAAGAAGTGAAATCAACACGTATATGAGATTCAATGTCATATATGCAACGGAAGCAAATGATGAATTAACAACATTTTTCAGTCGTAACTCACAACAGAATTTAAGCCGAGCAGAAGGTATCTTCAATATAGCCGTAATCGACAACGAGATTATTATTCCACCACTTTACGGTGACTGTTATTACGAAGAAATCAGGCGTTATGAAAAAATAATTAAACTTATTGATAACGATAAATAAAACCAAGTAAAAAGCAAAGAGCAGACCGAGGTCTGCTCTTTAGTTTTACTATTGCTTATCATCTATGAATTTTTAATTATCGTTGTTATCAGATTCAACTATAATCTCAACAACAGCTGTAGTTTCTTCCGACTCCTGTATAACTTCTGCACCGAAATCTTCAAGTGCTTTATCATACTCGACAACAATCTCACCATCAGATTCTGAATTTTCATCATCCGAACTATCGCTCACACCCGGTAAGATAACAGTAGTAATAGTACCTTTATTGCCATTCTCATCGGTGAAAACCGTAGTTTTGCAATCTGCTTCGATTTCCTCGCCATTGAACAGTACAGTGATTTTTTCACTTATTTCTTTGCTTACTTCATTTATTTTTTCACCTACTGCACCATCGGTTGCAGCATTTACGGTAAGCATAGCCATGGTGAGCATTATGAGTGCGGCAACCGCTACTGCCAATGCTTTAAAAGAATATTTTTTCTTAAATTTCGTCATACTTAAAATCCTTTCTTTTACTTCGTCAGACGGTTCAACACCTGAAAAAGAATTTATGTATTTTTCCTTATTCGTCATTCCAATCATCTCCAAGCTCAATTTTTAACTGTTCTCTTGCACGGCAAAGCCTTGTTTTAACCGCTGATTGCTTGATATTAAGCATATCGGCAATTTCCTTGATTGGTAAATCCTCGTAATAAAACAGATGGATTACCGTCCTAAGCTTTTTAGGTAGTGCCATAACTGCATTAAACAAATCTTCGCTTTTTTCGCAATCGAATGAATATGTTGCAGAGTATTCTTCAAAATCTGTGCTTTTCTTTCTGAATGCACTTTTTAAAAGATTTTTGCTTTCATTTACTGATACAAAAGTCAGCCATTTATCAATATGCTCGTCACTTTCGAACTCCGTTTTTGTCTGCAACAGCTTCAAAAATGTTTTTTGGAGAATATCCTCAGCATCATATTGATTGGCTGTAAATGAGAGTGCAATAAGAAACAATCGTTTCTTGTTTCTTTCAAACGCTTGCTCAAAATCGTTACTATCCATCTAAACCACCACCGATTGAAAGGTCCTTTCGCTATTATAACAATTCAAAAGCATCAAAGGTTACATTTTCCGTAAAAATTAAAGAGCAGACCGAGGTCTGCTCTTTTAATATTTTAATTTTAAAATATCAGTCAAGTGCTTCTGCGATTCCGCCCAGGAGTGAGCCTAACGCACCGGCTGCCTTGCTGCCACCTGAAGTGGGTGTAGCGGGATTTGTAAAGCCACCAATTGTTCTGTCAACAGGTGCAAGAAGAACCTTACCAGTACCGCGATATACGTTCACAAAGCCTTCTCCCGAAGCGGCAGAGCCAACAAGTGTTTTACCTGAACGCTCAACGGTGAAGTTAAGTGTGTCGCTCCAGGCAATAGCAAAGTTACCGTCAACCTTAAGAACGTCATTAACAAGTTCAATTTCAATAAGCTCTTCCTGTGGGCAACGGCACTCAAGAACCGCAACGCCCATACCGTCAAGAGCAAGGTTAAACAATCCCTCACCGCCAAGAACTGCAGAAGAAATATTTGAACGTGCAACAAGCTTCTGTTTCAGGGATGCATCACAAGCAAGGAAAAGACCGTCATCAAGAACAACCTTGCCGTTCCATGTGCTTGTATCAAGCAAAATAATATGTCTGTATGTGGGCTCCAAAACCAATACACCGTCACCAACATACTCAGGCTTGATTGCACTCTCTCCCGTAACCTTGCCCTTAACAAGCTTACCAAGGAAATCGCCCGCGCCCTTAACACCTGTTGTGGCATTTACGTTACCAACAGTCCACTGCATTGCGCCTGACTGACAAATAATGCCTGAGGACTTGGAAAGGTCACAAATAACCTGTCGTTTTCTGATATTCATCTCATCGCAGAAATATGCGTTCATCGCAGTTGCAGGTGAAACACTGAGATCCCTCTTAAACTGAGCAACCTGAAATGGTCCCTTTTCGGCAATAATGTCGATATCATCATTGTTTACGAAGTTATTGATTTTGAACATAAAATCACCCCAAAATTTAATTTTTGTAAGATAATTATATCATCGTTAACAAGCAATATGCAATACTTTTCTGCTTTTTAGATAATAGAGAATAGTTGGAGTAGCGTAATAAGATGCAGCCTCATGGCTGATGATATACACCTTCGGTGATGATATACCAAGCCTATCGGCTTGGATAAAAAAACAGTGAAGCAGATGCTTCACTGTTTTTTGGCACCCCCTGCGAGAATCGAACTCACATCTAATCCTTAGGAGGGATTTATTCTATCCATTGAACTAAGGAGGCTTTTATAAAAAATTTAGTATTATTTAGTACGAGAATAACAGCCCGTCATTTGCATTTAGCCAAAAGGCGGATGCTTTGACGAATTCTTAGGAGGGGTTTATTATATCCATTTAACTATGGAGGCGAATATATTAAATCATACGAACAATGTTCTGACACGAAGTGTCAGGTTCTTATATTCACTTAACTATGTAGGCGAATATATTCATAAATGACATTGATAATTATATCAAAACAAAGACATTTGTCAAGTGCATATTAACCCTCTGAGAAATATACAAATCCCCTGCGAGGCAAATGCTTCACAGGGGTAAGTTTTATTTTTCTTTTTTATTTTTCTTTTTTATTTTTCTTTTCGTTGTTTTTCTTGAAAATGAAAAATTTGCTAAAAAAGTAGTTCATTATAACCACACCGACAGACAACAGGGTTTTAACAATAAGTTGTCCTGTGATTTCAACGCCAAACAATGTGAATGAGTTTGCACCCAGACCAAGAACGGTGATGAACAGGAGCATTCCGCCCTCCTCAAATCCGAAGCTGAGAAGCCGTGCTACGGCAAACTCAACAAACTCCTTGCAGACCTTGCGAAGACCCCAATCACGGGAGCCGAAAACCCAGCTTTTATTAGTAAGGAAAGCCACAATCACACCTGCTATCCAAGCGAGTGCATTGTTGAGAAGATAGAACTTCTCACCAAGCACTTCGGTAAAAAACAGAAATGTGAAAAGATTTGCCAATGTTGTGACAACACCGAAAACACCATAAAGGATAATTTCGCGGTATTTTTTAATAAGATATTTAATCTTCGCGCTCATCTTTACTCAGATGCTCCTTCAAAATGTATATGGGGCGGTTTTTGGACTGAATGAATATTTTTGAAATATATTCACCAAGGATACCAAGGCAGAAAAGTTGCATACCACCAAGGAACAAAACAAGTACAACTATGGTAGCATAGCCGGGCACATCAATGCCCAACGCCAATTTTTGAATAATAACGATAAAGAGATACAGAACAGATAATGCGGAGGTAAATAAGCCAACACCCGTAGCAAGCTTCAACGGGAATGTTGAAAACGAAATGATGCCGTCAAAGGCATATTTAAAAAGCTTGTACACACTCCACTTGGTTTCACCTGACTGACGGTCTGCGACGTCATATGGAATGTACTTTGTATTAAAGCCTACCCAACTGAACAGACCCTTAGAAAAGCGGTGACGTTCACCAAGGCTGAGGATTGCATCCACCATAGGACGCTTCATCAAGCGGAAATCAGATGCACCGTTAACGAAATCCACCTCAGCAATTTTGTTTATCACTTTATAAAAGGCAGATTTAACCGTTGACATAGCCTTGCTTTCACGTCGGTTTGCCTGATATGCGGCAACACAATCCACAGAATCATCACTTGCCATAACCTGCAGCATTTCAACAACCACCTCGGGGCGCTGCTGCAAGTCTGCATCAATAATACAGACCAAATCACCTTTTGCATAGGAAAGACCTGCATATATTGCCGCCTCTTTGCCAAAGTTACGGCTAAAGTTCAATACCTGAACCTTGCTACCGTGATAATTATACAAAACCTTGAGATTCTCACCGGTTTTGTCGCTACTGCCGTCATTGACAAAAACTATTTCATAATCACGAACCAAGCCGCGAAATGCATTCTCAACCGCTTCATAGAATGGTTGAACATTATCCTGCTCATTATAGCAAGGCACAACAAGTGAAAGCTTCATTTAACTGTCCTTTCAAAACACATTTTGTTAATTATACCACATACGTTTCAAATATTTCAATAAAGTGGCATAAATTTAATAATATGTACAAAAACGTCCTTGCAAATTTTCAATATATGTCAATTTACAAAGCATTGGCTATAGTATAATATTATTACATATAAATACATTTTTTATGTATTAAATCCCATTTTTAGGTAGTGTTGTTTTATGAGTCATTCGGAGCGTGCCGCAAAATTATTTTGCGAGGGTTATAATTGCAGTCAGGCTGTTTTCGTTGCTTTTGCCGAGGATTGCGGTTTGAGCGAACATACTGCCGCACTTCTCGCATCATCATTCGGTGGTGGTATGGGTAGACTCCGTGAGGTTTGCGGTGCTGTTTCAGGTATGTTTATGGTGGCAGGTCTTCTGGCGGGGTATACAAACGACGACCCCAAGGAGAAAAAGGATGCACACTATGCCCTCATCCAACAACTTGCAAAGGAATTCAAGAATGAACACTCCACTATAATTTGCCGTGAACTTTTGGGTAACCTCGGCAAATCCACTGTTCCTGTTTCAGACCCGCGTACTGCTGAGTATTACAAGGTGCGCCCGTGTGTAAAGTTTGTAATCACTGCAGCGGATATTCTGGACAGACACTTTTCTATGTAACGTCGTTAAAACTCTTGAAAGGTGACGTATTACAAGACAATAAAATTATAAAGGTGTGCGGATTCGGACATTTAAGGCATATTTGGTTCGAACACATCCACTCTATGGTATAAACACAGTTTGTGTTATATACAAATCTCTTTTATGAAGGGTGATTTTATGGAAAACGGATTGAAAAAACAATACGGCCTTTTGATGGCTATCTGCATGGTTGTAGGTACTGTTGTAGGCTCAGGTGTTTTCTTCAAAGCACAGGCAGTTCTCACTAAAACAAACGGCGATATGCCTATGGGTATCCTTGCATGGATAATCGGTGGCGTAATTATGATTTTCTGCGTACTTGCATTCTGCGTTATGGCACAGCAGTACGAAAAGGTTAACGGCCTTGTTGACTATGCTGAGGCTACCATAGGCAAGAAATATGCTTACCTTATGGGCTGGTTTTCAACATTGATTTATGCCCCGGCGATGACGTCCGTTCTTGCATGGCTTACTGCAAGATATTTCCTTACATTCCTTGTTTCGGTAAACCCCGATATACAGCTTGCCGGTGACCCTGTAACAGGCTCCGAAACCTTTGTTCTTGCAGGCTTCATTCTTATTTTTGTTTTCGCAGTTAACACACTTTCATCAAAGCTTGCAGGTAAACTGCAGATTAGCGCAACATTTATTAAGCTTATTCCCCTTCTTCTTATGGCTATTGTTGGCACAATCTATGGCCTTACACACAATATCGCAGGTGAGCCTACAACAATACTTGCTTCAAACTTTGCAACAGGTACAGGTAACTTCTCACCCCTCTTTGGTGCGGTTGTTGCTACTGCTTTTGCTTACGAAGGTTGGATTCTTGCTACAACAATCAACTCAGAAATCAAGGATTCTAAAAAGAATCTTCCTATCGCACTTATCATGGGCGGTATCATAATAATTGCGATTTATCTTTTCTACTACATCGGTGTTGCAGGTGGCGCACCTGTACAGACACTTATTGATGAAGGTACTGCACCCGCTTTCGTTACAGTATTCGGTAACGTATTCGGCAACATCCTTAACCTTTTCGTTTCAGTATCTTGCCTTGGTACACTCAATGGTCTTCTTATTGGTTGTATCCGTGGTATGTACTCACTTTCAGTACGTGATATGGGTCCCAAGGTTAAACTTATGAAGCAGATTGACCCTGCATCAGGTATGCCGTCAAACTCTTGTATTGTTGGCCTTGTAGTTGTCGCAGCATGGCTTGTATACTTCTACGGTGCAAACCTTGCTCCCACAGGCTGGTTCGGAAAATTCAACTTTGACTCATCCGAGCTTCCCATTATCACAATTTATGCACTTTACATTCCCATGTTTATTCAGTTCATGAGAAAAGAGAAATCCTTACCCGTAGGCAAGAGAATTGTTCTTCCCTTGCTCGGTATCATCGGCTCTGCATTCATGGTATTTGCCGCTATCTACTCACACGGCTACACGCCCTATATGGATGCAAAGGCAAATGGCGAATTCTCCTGCCCCGTACTGTTCTACCTTATAGTATTTGCAGTTATTATGGCAATCGGCGCCTTCCTTATGAAGCCCAAGGCAGAGAAGAAATAATTTAATTTCACACAAACTTCAACCCCACAGAGCTTTTATAAACTCTGTGGGGTTAACTTTTTAATTCACCATCAGATAATCGCGATAGCTTTCGTATCGTGCGACACATTTTTGTGCATCGATAGTGGGTTTGTTGGCTCTGTGGTGAAGGATATACACCTTTTTAGCCTGTTTGATTTTGTCTTCATTTGCTTTTTGCTCACGGCGGAGTGCGGTAAGCTCGTCCTTAAGCGCCTTGGTGCTCTCCCCTGTTTCCTTGGCAGATTTAATCTTCTTCTGCACGTCGGCAATGGCATAGGCTATGTTATCAGACGTATTGAAAAGCTCTGTGAAAACGCTGTAATCAAAATCAGCAGCAGAATTGAAATTCTTGCTATTTCTTGTTTTCTCCGCTATCCTGAAATCCTTTACGGATGAAATCATCTTTCTGCGGAATTCCTTTTCCTCGGTTGTAGACTTAGGCAGGGACTTCATTTGTAAGAGGAGGTTTTCGAAATCCGCACTTTCACTCTGTGAGAGAATTTTTCTTGAATAATCAAGCTC
>JAZRFZ010000022.1:0-3060 GCA_045643925.1 Acutalibacteraceae bacterium
TTATCATGTGGAGTTAAGTGTAACAAAAGCAAAGCTCTGCGATGACTTATTGCAAATTATTGATGACATTGGCCTCAAAGCGAAGAAGATTATCCGAAATAACAGTTATGTTATTTACAGTAAGGATGCAGAGTCTGTTGAGGACTTTATTGGCACAATGGGTGCTAACAATGCTTTTATGACTGTAATGCAGACCCGTGCTATGAAAAACATCAAAAATCAGATTAACCGCCGTTCAAATTTCGAATCGGCGAATATGAGCAGGTCAATCGAGGCTGGTCTGAAACAGGTTTCACTCATCGAGGAGGTTCTCAAAAAAATTTCTCTCGAAGATATGACAGAGGACCTTGCCGAGTTGTGCAAGGTAAGGCTTGAAAACCCGGATATTTCACTTGATGAGTTAGGCAAGATGATGAATCCGGAGCTTTCACGCCCTGCAGTAAGCCGTCGTTTCAAAAAGCTTGAAAAAATCGCCGAGGAGATTAAGGCGAAATGAAAGAATTTGTAATAAAAAAGAATGATGCAGGACAAAGGCTTGATAAGTATATTACCAAGTCCTTTCCTCTTATCCCCCAGTCACTTATGTACAAGTACATAAGAAATAAGCGCATAAAGGTAAACGGCAAAAAGTCAGAAATCTCATACAAATTATGCGTTGATGATGTTATATCAATGTATGTTAACGACGAGTTTTTCGAGCCTGTTAAACCGAAATACGACTTCCTCGGTGCAGGTAAATCACTTAAGATTGTATATGAGGATGCAAACATTATACTCATAGACAAGCCTGCCGGCATACTCTCCCACCCTGACGAGGGGAATTATACGGATACCGCAATCACAAGAGTAAAAAGATACTTGTACGAAAAGGGTGAATACAATCCCGATAACGAAATGTCCTTTGCCCCCGCTCTTGTAAACAGAATTGACCGCAACACCTGCGGCATTATTATAGGTGCAAAGAATGCGGAAAGCCTGAGAATCCTCAACGAGAAGTTGAAGAACAGAGAATTGCATAAATATTACCTCTGTGTGGCAATCGGTAAGCTGAAAAACCGTGAAGGTATCATAAAGGGTTATCTTGAAAAGAACGAAAAGCAAAACAGAGTTTATATAAGCGAAAAGTCAAATGATAAAACAAAGGCTATCGCTACAAAGTACAACGTGCTTGATTATAAAGGCGGTCTGTCACTTGTGGAGGTTGAACTCCTTACAGGCAGAACTCATCAGATAAGAGCATCATTCTCACACCTGGGCAATCCCCTTTTAGGTGACGGAAAATACGGCACCAATGCACAGAACAAGCAGTTCGGCGGATATAAAAAGCAGTTTCTTTACTCATACAAATTAGCCTTTGACTTTGAAAGCGATGCGGGTATTCTCAATTACCTCAACGGCAAAAGCTTTGAGGTCGAGGATGTGTGGTTTAAGACTGCGTTTTATGAGGGAACAATATAGGTTTAGCGGTTAGCAAATAGCAGCTAGCAATTAGCGTTCCAAAAAACCTACTTATCTTAGATTTCACAATAATTGAATACAAGCAAAACAAAAGACAGGAACTCAATTCAGCTGAATCGAGTTCCTGCTTCTTTAATTTTTACCTACAAGTAAGGGCTTGATTTTCTTAAGCAATTTACCTACATCCTCAGACTTAAGTATTTTCATAAGATTATTGTTAATTGCCTGTTTTGTTTTGTATGAATCAATAACGTTTGCTATTTCATTAGCCTTTGTGCTATATTCAGGTGCAAGGCTTGAAACCTCGTTCGCAGTCACGTTTTTAACACCCTGCTTGCTCAAACCAAGATTAGAGTATCTACCAATTTTATAATCTTTTAAAAAGTCTATTGCAGCATCAAAACCGCCATCATTACTTATTATGGCATATTCTGCTGCGGGGTCTTGTTGGCATAACACACCGAGATACGCTACAAGCTGAAAGTCAAGCGCATTTTTGGTGCTTTTCTTTACACAAAAATATTCCTTTTCAGCCTTGCTACACTCAAGCTTTTTGTGAGCGCTCATTGTGAGTGTTGAGTTTTCTTTATAAAAAATAATGACCTTATCTTTTGATGAAACATTTTCAACGCCCTTAAGTCCGCTGCTACCTACGTTTTCATAATCAATCAATGCTATCATTATAACAACACCCCTTTTCATGATAATACCACACACAATTTAAAATTGCAATAAAAAAGAGTGCCGATTACTCGACACTCTAAATCGCTAAAATTAATCAGCAGTATAAGGTAAAAGAGCGATCATTCTTGCTCTCTTGATTGCTGTTGTAAGCTCTCTCTGATGGTAAGCACATGTACCTGTTACACGACGAGGAAGAATCTTTGCTCTGTCTGATGTGTAACGACGAAGCTTTGCAGCATCCTTATAGTCAATTTTCTCAACCTTCTCAACACAGAAAGCGCAAACTTTTTTGCGGCCCTTCTTGTTGGGACGGCGATCAGCTTTATCGTATGCCATAATATAATTACCTCCTGTTAAAATCAGAACGGCAGGTCATCGTCATCAGCAATAGCTGAAAAATCATCTACACTGCCATTGGAGAAAGAAGCGGGAGCCATATCCTGAGCTCTGGGAGCACTGCCGTTGCCGGACTCACTCTTTGAACCGCAGAAGCTAACATTGTCAGCAACAATCTCAAAAGTTGAGCGTTTGATACCGTCTTTCTCGTAAGAACCGGTCTGAATAGAACCCTGAACAGCAATCATGGAACCCTTTGAAAAATATCTTGAAACAAATTCAGCAGTCTGACGCCATGCAACAACATTGATGAAGTCAGCTTTTCTTTCTTCACCTGCTCTTACATAACCGCGGTCAACTGCAACAGTGAATCTGGTAACAGATACGCCGTTGGGAGTCTGGCGAAGTTCCGGGTCAGCTGTGAGTCTACCCATAATAACTGCACAATTAAGCATCTTTCACACCTCTTATTTTTTAATAACCAAAGAACGAAGAACACCATCTGTGATTTTGAGAACACGGCTGAGCTCAGCGGGGAAATCAGCATCACAAGTGTGGTTGTAGAGAACATAGTAACCGTTG
>JAZRFZ010000023.1:0-3034 GCA_045643925.1 Acutalibacteraceae bacterium
TTGAATCTTTCCGCTTGTAGTCTTAGGCAACTCGTCGCGGAATACAACAATTCTGGGATACTTGTAAGGAGCAGTACGCTCTTTAACGTATTTCTGAATTTCCTTCTTAAGCTCTTCGGTGCCCTCGGTACCATTAACAAGAACGATACTTGCCTTAACTACCTGACCGCGAACCTCATCGGGAGCAGCAGAAACACCACATTCGAGAACATAAGGAAGCTCCATAATAACGCTTTCGATTTCGAACGGTCCAATACGGTAGCCTGATGACTTAATAACGTCATCAACACGGCCAACATACCAATAGAAGCCGTCTTCATCCATCCAGGCAACGTCACCTGTGTGGTAATAGCCATCGTGCCAAACCTCTTTGGTCTTTTCTTCATCATTGTAATAACCTGTGAAGAGACCACAAGGAGCACCATCTTTAACATTAACAACGATTTCACCGTTTTCACCAACGTTAACGGGATTGCCGTCAGCGTCAACAAGGCAAACGTCGTAGATAGGTGCAGGTTTACCCATTGAGCCGATTTTGTGTGATGCGCCTGTCATATTACCGATAATCATTGTGCTTTCGGTCTGACCAAAGCCTTCAAGAATCTGAAGTCCTGTAGCCTTTTCAAATTGACGGTAAACCTCGGGGTTAAGCGCCTCACCTGCTGTTGTCATATGCTTAACTGATGAGAAATCGTATTTGGAAATATCCTGTTTAATCATCATTCTGAGCATTGTGGGTGGTGCGCAGAATGTTGTAATATTGTGCTTAGCAAACATAGGAAGAATGTCTGCAGCATCGAAACGGTCAAAGTCATATACGAAGAGTGCACCCTCGCAGAGCCACTGACCATAGAATTTACCCCACATTGACTTTGCCCAACCTGTGTCAGAAATTGTAAAGTGGAGTCCGTCGGGGTCAACGTTGTGCCAGTATTTAGCAGTATGGAAGTGACCCAGAGCGTATGTATAGTTGTGTGCCGCAATCTTGGGATAGCCTGTTGTACCTGAGGTAAAGAACATAAGCATAAGATCCTTACCACCGGGTGCATCTGCAGTACGCTCATAGTGTGAGCTGTAAAGAACACTTTCTTCATCGTAGTTGCGCCAACCATCGCGTTTTTCGCCAACTGCGATTTTGATTTCGAGACCGGGACATTTTGCTGCTGCCAAATCAACCTGATTTGCAACATCACCGTCTGTTGTACAGATGATAGCCTTAACACCCGCTGCCTGGAAGCGGTATTCAAGGTCATGCTCCTGCAACTGGTTAGGTGCAGGAATACCAATAGCACCAAGCTTATTAAGACCAAGCATTGCAAACCAATACTGATAGTGACGCTTAAGGATAAGCATTACCTTGTCACCCTTCTTGATACCAAGTGACTTGAAGTAGTTTGCCGCCTGTGCAGATGCCTTCTTCATATCCTTGAAGGTGAATCTACGCTCTGTCTTATCCTTTGAGATGTGAAGCATTGCAAGCTTATCCGGCTCGCGGTCTGCAAGTGCATCAATAAGGTCATAAGCAAAGTTAAAGTTGTCAAGATTTTTGAATTTGATTGATGTGGGAGTTCCGTTTTCGTTCTCCTCAACGTCAATAAACTGTTTGTAAAGACGGTCCTTGGTATCCTTAACAGTAACCTTGGTATCCTTAACCGCCTGAGTAGGCTGAAGCTCGGGAATAGGCTCGCCTGATGGGTTAAGAACAATAGCATAGAATGTACAATCCTTACCATCAACGGCAATCATACCGTGAGGTGTAAGGGAATCGTAATAGATACTATCACCTGGTCCGAGAATCTCGGAGTGTTCACCAACCTGTACCTTCAACTTACCGTCGATAACAATATCAAGCTCCTGTCCGTCATGGGAAGTGAGCTCAATATCCTTATTCTGATTTTCTTCACTATATGTTGCTTCAACAAAAAGAGGCTCGGCAATTTTGTTCTTGAACTTAGCCGCAAGGTTGTAGTAAGTCATACCGTGGGCTTTTTCAATCTTCTGTCCCTTACCTGCTTTTGTGTAAACATAGTTAGTGAGTTTAGGTGTGTTACCCTCGATAATGCTTGTAACGTCAACGTTGAAAGCAAGTGCACAACGATAAATAAAAGCAAAGTTAAGGTCACTTTCACCATTTTCACAAGCAATGTACTCTGCTTCGGTAACACCTGTTTTAACTGCCATATCAGTAATTGAAAGACCTTCAATCTCTCTCAATTCCTTGATACGGGCGGCCATTTCTTTGATTTTAAAATCAAGACCTGAAATCTTATCCATGAGTATCCTCCTGAAATGCGGGACAAATCAAAACAAAACCCGTCCCAAAGATAATCTTTGAGACGAGCTATAAATTTAACCCGCGGTACCACTCAAATTGCAGAAAAATCTGCCACTCTCGGAGTCAATCAACCCCTATGCCTTCACGCAGCAATCACGGAGAGGTTCTACTAAGCAAAAGCCTTTCTTCCTCCCGGCTCAGAAACTACAAACTTCAAAGCTCTGCCTGTGACTTGCACCAACCGTCACTTCTCTGCAAGGTGAACACTTTGCATCCTTTTCTTCAATGCCTTTGTATTTAATTTTCTCAAAGATAACACAATTTATTTGATTTGTCAACAAAAATTTTATTCTTATAATAATGTATATTGCGCTTACGCAAGAATTCGCGATTTATTATCTGTTTAATAAGCGCAGAGAATTTGATGAAATAGCGTATTTACGAACCGACGCTGTATGAAGATACTGCGAGGTAAGAAAATGCGCTATTTCGCAAATCATCAAAGCTTATCGCGATTCATCAAAGCTTATTTCTTATAATCTTTCCGCTGATTGTTTTAGGCAATTCGTCCTTGAACACAACAATTCGGGGATATTTGTAAGGAGCAGTGTTCTTCTTAACGTAATCCTGAATTTCCTTTTTAAGTTCTTCTGTGGGCTCTGTACCGGGCACGAGAACTATACTTGCCTTAACAACCTGTCCCCTCACTTCGTCGGGTGCGGCAGAAACGCCACACTCAAGAACGTAGGGAAGCTCCAT
>JAZRFZ010000024.1:0-3793 GCA_045643925.1 Acutalibacteraceae bacterium
GTTTCGTCATTAAGGCAAGCGGTGTAAGCGTCCTGCTTACGTTTCATTGTAACATTACAAGCAAATTTGCCTGAGTCACAAGTCACTTTGTAGCAGAAGCCGTCCTCGTTTGGTGTTACAAAGCTTTCACTTACGTATTTAACAGAATTTTTAACGTAAGAAACTGTAGCCACCGCAGTTGAAAGGTCAAGCTCCTTGCGATAGTCAGTAATGGGTGATTTGTCAAAAAAGTCAATGAATATCTCACCAAAGCTCTCGTAAGAGCGCACCGCTATGGGGTCAGAAAGGAAGGTATTGCTTGCAAGGTCTGCCGCCTCTTTAAGGCGTTCCTCAAAAATAAGCTTTCTTATTTCTGCCAGAGCCTCAGGTGAGGCGTGGTATTTTTCCTCTATCTGCTTACCGCACCATAAGGATTCTTCATTGATTTCAATAACCTCGCAGTCGGGTGTGCCGTAAACCATTGCACCCACTCTGCCGTTGCCTAAGGGGAAGGCATCCATCCATTTATCCGAAACCTCGTTGTGCCAGAGAATTGTTGACATAAAATCACTCCATTATGTGACTGTAATTTAAAATTTAAAAAGGTTTTCACCTTGTGAGAGAGTATATTCCTTGTTATCAAAACGGAAAATTGCATCTGTATTTTCAGGGATTGTTATTGTAAAGCTTGTTTTACCATTTTCATTCACATAGCTTACACCAACTACACCTTGGGGTGTGGTGATACTGCCACTCATCCTGCCGAAAAGTGATGTGGAGCAGGGCTCAATAACAAGTGACTTGTAACCAACGGTGTTTTTCTGTTGCTTTATACCCAAAAGGTATTGGAAAATGTATTGAACAGGTGCACCGAACATAGGGTGAGAGTGTGAACGGCTACGGTTACTGTCCCAATATTCGTGGAATGTGGTAGCACCGTTTTTGCGCCAATGCTCATAGCCCTGGTCACCGTCATGGGTAAGGAGCTTAACAGCAAGGTCACTGTCGCCCTTCTCGAAGAAAAGTCGGGTCACAATATCCGTACCGAATATACCTGTATCGTAGAAGCCCAGCTTTGAGTAATAGCTTACCATATTTTTGTAGGTGTTTTCGTTACCAAGTCCAATATCAACTGCAAAGCAGTTTGCACCCTGAACATTCATAACAAAGTTATCGTCAAAGGTGTTGAAGTAGGCGGCAGTTATTGCACCCTTGCGGTAGCTTATTTTTTCTTCATACTCGGGTATATCATCCTCTTTGCCGATTATACGTGCAATTTCGCACATCTGCTGTAAGGACTTTACCATAAAATATGTGTTAACCATGGGTGCGGGTAAAAATACCTGCTGATTGTGTGATGTAATATCCCTGTCGGGGTAAAGGATGTTTGGTCCGCACCAGTCACCAAGGCACCAATTACCTTTTTTGTCACTTGTTACAAGTCCGTAGTCGGAGTGTGACTCAAGGTAATCTATGTAACGGCGCATCTGTGGGTAATACTTTTCGAGGATTTCTTTTTCACCGTAGTGAGAGTATAACTGGTAGGGCACCTCTACAATAGCGCAACCCCAACCACCGGGACCACCGCCACTGTGAAGATATGGTGCGGTGTACTGAATGTGACCGCTTAAAACATCCTGACAGTCACCAATATCAGTCATCCATTTTTCATAGAATTTCTTCGCATCAAAGGTTGTCAGCACCGCGTTACAGGTAAGCTGACCGTCACCTGTGTAGCCTCTGCGTTCAAGGTGGGGACAGTCAGAGGGGTGACCAGTGTGCATATTGCAAAGCATTGTGTGTGTAAAGGTTTTATATATCCAGTTAAGAGTTTCGTTGTCAGAATCAAATGTGGAAGAAACAGGCACATCGGCATAAATCACCTTAACACACAAGGGTGTAGCGTTACCTGTAACCTCAATATACCTGAAACCAAACCAGGTGAAATAAGGCTCTGCCAGTTTCTTTGTACCGTCAGCGATAACTGTAAATTCCTGGTCGTGGTGGTGTTCCTCATCAAGGGTGTTGTCATCAGACAGTTCCTCGGAGAATTTTACAGTAATTTTTTCACCCTTGGGGGCATCAATCTGCAGCAAAACGTGGCCTGTGGTGTTTTCGCCACAGTCATATATAACTGAATTTTCAGTTTCGTTTATTTTGGTAACTGACAATTCTTCAATAAGTGTGTCAGTTGGACAGTCGGTTGTGCAATAGTCTGTGTCAAGTGCTTCTGTGGGAGCTGCATTCTCCCACGCTGAATCGTCAAAATCAATGTCAAAGCAGTTTTTAAAATCAGTATAGTCGTGGTGTTCGTACTCGTTGAACTCGTAGTCACATACAAAGCTTTTACCAATACGGCAATTTTCGTCAGAAACAAAATCACTAATGCCGTTTTTGTCCTCAACAGTTACACAGTAAATGGCCTTGGGCAGACCGAATGGGCGGTTGCGGAAGGTGTACCAGCCACCACCGAAGTGAATAGCAATACTGTTTTTGCCCTTCTTGACAAAGGGTGTTATGTCAAATTGTGACACGTACACTCTGTGGTGTGAAATTACTTCGTCAACAGGGTCACAGCCAGCCTCGAAATCTGATGATAAAGGTAAAAACGAATGGGGGTTTATACATTCACCATTTATGTAGCACTTAAAAAAGCCAAGACCGAGTATGTTGAGTGAGGCAGATTTAACATCTGTCACCTCAAAATAACCCCTTAAAACAGAAAATGTTTTGGTTGTGCGCTCGGGTGCGCCTACCCATTTTGCATTTTTGAAAAACTCTTGTTGTGTCATAACATCACCCCATAGTATAGTTAATAAAAGTATATCATATAATTTTTTCTATTACAATAAATTAAAAGGCAATAAATGTGAGCAAATGGGAATAATTTGACTTTTGTTTTTTTGTGTGATACATTTGTGACAAGGAGGCGATATTTATGAAAAAGATGATGGTGATAATTCTTGTTGTTGCTATGTGTGTTACCAATCTTGCCTGTATCGGTCCTGAAAAAACTTATGATGATGTAAAAGATTACAATATTATTTATGACAACGTTGATAAGGTGAATAAAACTTTTACCAGAGATGCAAGGGTAGATACTCTTTTAAGCTGGGACTCATATTTGTATTATTCATATTTGCTTCTTTTCCCAAGGGAAGCCCCTGAAGGACTTGAGGAATTTAATTATAAATGGAATCAAGGGATATTTGATATTGATAACTATTCAATATATTTTTCGTATAAATTAAGTGCGGAGAATTACAAGAGTTTCAAAAATAATCTTGCAAGCTTTTCAATTAAGTATAAAGACCAAGTGAATAAGCCTGTTTATACAGAAACTTTATTTGATTATCCCACATATATAATTACTTGGAGTCAAAATGTTGAAGATACCGGCTTTTGCGAGTATATTATGTTGGATGATGAGAACTGTACTGTAATCAATGTATATAAATTGTTCTATACACTGCAGGAGCTTCAGGATATTGCAAACTACAACGTATTACCCAAAAGTGAAAACTACGCTAATGTTGTTTCAATATTACCTGAAAAAACAGTTAATTATGCAAAAAGTGGCGGTTACAGCGTTTACGCCTTTGAAAATGAAAACGGCGAAATGTTTGTACCGGAAATGAATGAATTACAGTATGACACTTCTTTTTTAGAAACTGCGGTGTCACAGAAAATAATAAGTGAGGTTAATTATGGCAAATAAAGTAAGATTCGGTATAGTTGGTACAGGCACAATCGCCCACCGCTTTGCCGAGGCAATAAAAAATGTACCCGAGGCAGAGCTTGTGGCAGTTGCCTC
>JAZRFZ010000025.1:0-27140 GCA_045643925.1 Acutalibacteraceae bacterium
GGACCACCGCCACCGCCATAGAAGGGTGCGGAGTGCTGCACGTGACCTGTATAAATATCCTGACAATCGGCAATATCCTGTATCCATTTGCGATACATTTTTTCCGCATCAAAGCAAGTCATTACCACATCTGCGGTCAACTGACCGTCACCTGTATAGCCGAGACGCTCTCTGTGGGGGCAATCAGACGGCACACAACCGTGAACATTGCTGAGCTGTGTTCTTATATAAGCATCAAAAATCCACTGAAGAGTTTCATTTGATGATTTGAACTTAACAATGGGCTTCATATCCGTGTGACTTACACGATACTCCTTCACATTCACTCTGCCGAACACATCAAAGTAACGTGCGCCGTGCCAAGTGAAACGAGGATAATATTCCTTGCACTTATTATCGTGCACGAATGTATCCTTCTGCATACGGAATTCACCGCCTGCGGAGTGGAAGGCAAGTGTGCCGTCCTCATTCAATTCCTCGGCAAAGCGGAGTGTACAGTTATCACCGATATATGTACCCTCATTAAATTCAATTACGGGGTAGCCTGTTACGTTTTCACCGATATCATAAACGGCATAGTCCCCTCTTCTGAATATGCATTTTGGCTTAAGCTTTCTGATAATCTTATCGGGCAGACAATCCTGCTCCTGTAAAACTGAAATGGGGTCACAGATTACATCTGCATTTGCCCAATTTTCAGTGCATTCTGAAATGTCACTGAAATCATAACCGCCAACACGAGCGTCGTGGTCTTCGCCGTAATAAATGTTGGCTCTCTGTACAAATGACTTCTTATATTTCAGGGAGTTATCACTCTTTGCAAGGATGTTATCACCCTGAGTGAGTTTAAAGCAAAGCATTAAATCACCATAGGATTTTACACCCTCATTTATGCACTCTCTCTGTGTAAACCAACCTCCGCCAATGTGGAAAACGATGGTATTTTTGCCCTTTTTGATGAACCTTGACACGTCAATTCTTTCATAAAGAATTCTGTTTGTCATAGTATCAAAAATCGGGTACTCCATTGTTTCGGTGGAGGACTTCACATAGTTAGTCCAGGCAGGTACAAGGACTCTGTCACTGATGCTTTTGCCGTTGATGTAAACGTTGCAAAAGCCAAGTCCGCTGACAACAAGCTCTGTGGGAGCTTTTTTATCCGCCACAAAGTCGCAACGGGCAATTACCGAGTGAATTTCACCCCCGAATTGTACCCATTTGGCACCCTGAAAAACAAGATTTTTCTCGCACTTAATGTAGCCGTCAACAGGCACACCGCACTTTGCAAGTCCGTTTTTCTCGAGGAAATAAAGGGCATCTGTGTGGCAGGTTGCAACAAGTTTTTTTGCATTATTTTCAAGCGCAAAATCTTTAAGCAAGGCAAAAATCTTTTTGCCTAAACCAAAATTGCGGTAATGCTCCTTGACTGCAATTTTATAAATCTCGTATTTACCCTCACCAACGTGAGCCACACTTCCGCAACCGATGACAACTCCATTTACGGAATATGCAACGTGCTTTGCATTGTCATCGTACTCACTCTTGGCGTATGCAGGTTTTTCACCCACTTCGTCGCAAAAAACCTCGCGACGAAGTGCAATTATATTTTTAAAATTCTTGTCCGAAAATTCAATAAAGCTATAAACAAGACCCATAGTCTTATCCTTTCTTCTGGGGAACGATTACAAAGTTAAACGTAAGCTCCTTTGAGGTGTCGATTGTATATTCAGGCAATGTCTTAGGTCCGCAGCTACCTGTACCCGTACCTCTTGTGTAGCCGTCAAGGGTAACGAAGGTTGTCTTTTCGTCACAAAGCTCCTCTCTGTGCTCTGCCTTGCGGAGTGCTTCCTGAGTATAGTTATGAACGTTGAAGTTAAACTTCTTATCGGAGTAAATAAGAATCTCCTCGCCCTTGTCACTCATAAGCTTAAGGTATGATACGTCTGAATGGTTTGAGTTGTCCTGAGGTCTGATGTAGGGCTCGTGCTCGTCGGCAACTGTTGATTTGTAAAGACCAACGGGAGCGTGAGCATTAAAGTCGTTGTAGTTCTCCTTTTCGCCTCTGCCGAAATACTCAATAGCGGAGAATTTCTTGTCCGCCTCAAAGGTAATGCCTGCACGTGCCATATCCTCAACAATCTCGCCATCCTCAACGGGAGCAACTGCAACCTCGATATCAAGGATACCGTTTGCACCGATGATGTAGAGAATATTTGCATTGAAGACGGGCTTTTCCTTACCGTAAACTGTTACGTACTCACTTACGGATGCAACGCCTGACTTAACCTCGGCACTTAAATCCTCAAGAACAATTCTGGGGTTATAAATGCCCTGCTCATTCCAGCTTTCACGGACGCGTCTGTCGTTATCGATATATGCGCGGTAGAAGTTGAGCAAGAAGCCCTTGTGTGAAACAGGATTTTTGCTGAGTACGGAAACTCCGTTTGCCTTGTATGAAAGCATCTCACCTGTTTCCTCGGAGAATTCGATAGCACCGTCGGGGTACTTAACTGTAATCTTTTCACCGTCGGAGGTCATTGCAATCTTACCCATTTCGAGTGAAGGCATAATAAACTGTGCCTCGGAAAGTGTAAGCTGCTCTGTTGCAACCTCAAAATCACCCTGAAGATAAGTAAGGTTAAGGTATGTATTCTTATCGTAATCAACCTTAGGTAAATCGAGCTTATATGTTGCTTCCTTTTCGGGGGCAATAGCTGTCATAAAGCTGCCGCATTTTACTGACTCACCGTTTACCTGATAATCCCAGTAAACCTCAATGTCATCGGATGACTTGAAGCGGTTTGTGTTAAGAATGGTAAGCTTGTTGCCTGAAAGCTTTGTTGCTCTCAAGGGTCTGTAAACCACCTTCATATTATAAGCGCCTGTGTGGGGTGTGCGGTCAGGGTAGAAAAGACCGTCAACGCAGAAGCATTCATCGTGAAGCGCCTCACCGTGGTCACCGCCATAGGTGTATTCATAGGGGAAGCCGTCATTTACGTGACGTACGGTATGGTCTGCCCATTCCCAGATGCAACCGCCCATAAAGATGTCGTCGGAGAAGAATATCTGCATGTACTCCTCAAGTGCACCCGGTCCAACACCCATAGCGTGACAATACTCGCAAAGGTAGAAGGGCACTTCGTTGAAGGATTTGCCGTGCTTACGACGTGCAATTTCCTTCATATCATCCTGATGAGTGTACATCTGTGAATAAACATCATAGTGCTGACGCTTGGTATGTGTAACGCCCTCATAGTGTACAGGAATCTCTGTGCCCAATTCTTTGAGCATCTTATAGCATTTATCGTGACACTTGTAGCCCTTTGACTCGTTACCAAGGCTCCACATAATGATTGAAGTGTGAGTTCTGTCGCGGAAGTACATTCTGCGGACTCTGTCCATATAACGGGGTGCCCACTTCAAATCGTGGCTGATAAGTGCCTCGTCACAATCAAGGTTCCAAAGACCGTGTGTTTCAATATCTGCCTCGTCAACTACATAAAGACCATAATGGTCACAAAGCTCAAGGAAGAAGGGGTCTGGAGGATAGTGAGAAGTTCTCACACAGTTCACGTTAAACTCCTTCATAAGGCGAACATCCTTTTCAAGGTCAAGGAAGTCCTCGCAGTAGCCCTTTGACTCGTGAGTATCGTGGTGGTTAACGCCCTTGAGCTTAATCTTCTTACCATTGAAGTAGAATGTTGTGCCGTCAATTACAATGTTCTTGAAGCCAACGTACTGACGGATTGTCATTGCCTCTTTTTTGCCGTTGTAAAGAGTTATTGTAAGCTCGTAAAGTCGGGGAATTTCTGCACTCCACTCCTCAACAGTAAGCTTTTTGAAGGAAATTGCAGTTTTCTTAGATGCTGCTGCCTCACCCTCTGCCACAACCTCTTTGCCGTCATAAAGAGTTGCTTTAACGGTGCTGTTTTTGTATGCACCAAGAACCTCGGCACTGATGTTAAGGTCATATTTTTTGCCGTTCTTTGCGGGAATAGCCTGGAAATCGTTAATGTAGCATTTGTCATATTCATAAAGGAGCACGTCACGGAAAATTCCGTTTTCTCTGAACATATCCTGTGCTTCAAGATATGAGCCTGTGCACCACTTGAACACAACAACCACAACCTCGTTTGCGCCCTCTTTCACATACTCGGTAATGTCAAACTCATAGGAGTTGTGTGATGTCTCACCGTAACCAACGAAAATGCCGTTGATATATAAATCAACACAGGGTGAAACACCCAGGAATGTAAGGATATATTTTTTGCTAAGGTCATTTATGTCGATAAATTTGCGATAAACACCGCAGGAGAAATCGTCGGGAAGTACAGGTGGCTTTACACCCTTGCCCCATTCAAGACCGAACACTCTGCCATCAAACCCGTAGGGAGTGTTAAGGTAAACGGGGGGCTCATAGCCTGTACGCTGCCATGTTGAAGGAATATTAACCTTGTCAAACTTGATTCTTGATGTATCAAGTGTGGCAGGTAATGCTGATTTTTTCTTATAATATTTAAACTCCCACTCACCTGACAAGATGCGCACAAGGTCACTGTTATAGCGCTCTGTCTTGTAATCCGCTTTACGTGCATCCTTCTTTTTGGAGTGAGGAATGGCATAGGCTCTGGGAGCAAGTCTGCCCGCCTCTACCTTTTTAAAATCGTGATGATTTTCTTTGTCAAGAATATACTTCATAGTTATTCCTCCGAGAGCAAATTTTTACAATTATATATTATCATATACAAATAGTCATTTCAATTTTTTAATTCAAAAAAAAGTACCAAAAATATACCATTTATTTTGATAATATGGTAGAATAACAGGTATAAATTTTACTATTGGTGACACTATGGATTTCAATGAAGAAAAAATTACAGGTATAGTTGAAGAGGTCACTTTTCAGAACGAGGCAAACGGCTTTACCGTCCTTGACCTTGCTATGGAAAACGAGCTCCTCACCGTGGTGGGAGTTTTGCCCGGTGTTTCGGCAGGTGAAACAGTTAACCTCACAGGCACATATACCACACATCCCTCATTTGGCAGGCAGTTTAAGGCTACCGGCTTTACTCGCTGTATGCCTGAGACAACTGAACAGATTTATAAATATCTTGCATCCGGTGTCATAAGGGGTATCGGTCCCAAAAAGGCAATGACTATCGTCGAGCACTTCGGTGAGGATACTCTGGACGTGCTTGAAAACGAGCCCGAAAGACTTGCCTCACTCAAAGGCATTTCGAGAGACCAAGCCGAAGCAATGGGCGAGGAGTTTAAAAAGCAATACGCCATGCGTACGGTTATGCTCGGACTTGAAAAGTATGGCTTTTCCCCTGCCGAATGTGTACGTATTTTCAAGAAAATGGGCATCAATGCGGTAGAGAAAATCGAGGAAAATCCGTATATGTTATGCTCAATGAATCTTGGCATAAGCTTTGAGCGGGCAGAGAGCATTGAGAGCAAATTACCCAAAAGACCTCTCCCCGATTACAGAATCCGTGAGGGCATCTTACACGTATGCCGTTACAATTCAACTAACCGCGGTCACACCTGCATCCCCCGCGAAAAATTATTGAAGCCCTCTGCCGATTTACTTGAGGTTACTCAGGACGAAATTGACATTGCAATAGACAATCTTGTAAACACAGGTCAGTTAAAGACCGCAACGCTCAATAAAAAGGATTTCATCTTCTTACCATCTGCATACCTTGCAGAAAAGAAAATTGCAGAAAGAATAAATATTGTGGCAGGATTCCCCCCACCCGGTGCCCCTCAGCTTGCAGACTGGATTGACCACATCGAGCAGAAAAACGGCATCAAATACGAGGACCAACAACGTATTGCCATTGCAACTGCGGCAAAAAAAGGTCTGCTTGTGCTTACAGGCGGTCCCGGTACAGGTAAAACCACTACCATAAAGGGAATTATAAATATTTTCGAGAAGCAACACCTTGACATCGCTCTTGCGGCGCCCACAGGCAGAGCCGCCAAAAGGATGAGTGAGGTCACGGGTATGGAGGCAAAGACAATCCACCGTCTCCTTGAAGTAGAGTGGGACGAGGATGACCGCCCTGTTTTCAGACGGAATATTCAGAACCCTCTTGATTGCAGTGCACTCATCCTTGACGAGCTGTCAATGATTGATATTCACCTCTTTGCAAATCTTCTTGATGCGCTTCCTTTAGGCTGCCGTCTTATCCTTGTAGGTGACAGTGACCAATTACCGCCCGTTGGTGCAGGTAATGTTCTGCAGGATTTAATAGAATCAGAAATGCTCCCCGTTGTCCGTCTGACACAAGTTTTCAGACAGGCAATGGAAAGCAAAATAATAACAACCGCCCACCAGATTGTGGCAGGTGAAAACCCCGATCTGACAAATGACGGCAAGGATTATTTCCATATGGAGCGCACGTCTCCCTCACTTGCGGCGCAGACCGTGTCAGATTTATGCTCACAGCGTTTGCCAAATGCCTATGGTTGGGACCCATTAACTGATATTCAGGTTATATGCCCATCAAAGAAGGGTGAAACGGGAACACAGAACCTTAACAAGCTTTTGCAGAATGCCCTAAACCCTGCTGACAACAACAAAAGCGAACTGATTGTTGCCGGCAGACTCTTCCGTCAGGGTGACAAGGTTATGCAGGTGCGTAACAATTACAGCATTGAATGGAAATCGCCTATCGAAAAAGGTACAGGCATTTTCAATGGTGACATAGGCACACTTACGAGCATTGATACAAAGTCCGGTGTTGTAACAGTTGATTTTGACGGCAGAGTTGCAATTATCCCCGGTGAATATCTCAGCGAGCTTGAGCTTGCTTATGCTATAACCGTACACAAAAGTCAGGGCAGCGAATTCAAGGCAGTTGTTCTACCTGTTGTGGGTGTTGTGCCTAACCTTGCTTACAGAAATCTTCTGTACACCGCGGTGACAAGGGCACGTGATTTGCTCGTTTCCGTTGGGTCGGGAGAAACAATATATCAGATGACACAGAATGACAGAAAAGCCCGTCGTTATTCTGCTCTTGCACATTTTTTGAAGGATGAATAACTATGAACTTCAAAGATTTTCTGAAAAATTTCAAAAATCTTATTTTCACCCGAAGATGTATTCTCTGCGGTGATGTATGTGACATAAGAAAAAGCCTATGTGACAAGTGCGAGGAGAACCCTTGTCGCATAGAGGGTGACATTTGTGAGAAGTGCGGTGCGCCGAAAAAGAATTGCATCTGCAAAAGCGCACCCTTTTATATGAGCGTGTGTGCCCCATTCGTTTATGACGGTGGGCCGAAGAAGGCTATCTATATTATCAAATCCAGAAATGATGCGGTAATCACAGAAAATCTCGGCAAGGAAATGGCTGAATGTGTAAAATCAAGGTATTCGGGTTATGATTTTGATTGTGTAACATTTACACCTGCCCACGACAAGGACATCAAAAGGCGCGGTTATAATCAGGCAGAGCAGCTCGCACTCATCGTTGCCCGTGAATTGGGTATCCCCTGCTATAATCTTCTGAGCAAGGATTTTGTTACATCCCCCCAACGCTCGTTACCTGCACATCTGAGGACAGGTAATCTGGCAGGTGCATTATCCTTCAACACAAACCAAGGACACAATATTGACAATATGCGCATTTTATTGTGCGACGACCTAAAAACAACAGGCTCCACATTAAATGAAAACTCAAAAGTCCTGCTTTTCAACGGTGCTGCCGAAGTCAGATGTGTTACTGCCTGTATAAAAATGAACAAATAAAAAAATGACAACTTCATCTGCGAAGTTGTCATTTTTAATTACTCTTAAAATTTTATTATAAGAAGTAGATAACGATATCACGTCTGCCCCATTTTCTGCACTGCTCTTCAGTGTTCATATGAAGGTCAACTGTGTTATCAACGCTATGGATAAATCCGCCTGTGTCGGCAGCAATACAATATCCGTAAACGTATCTGCCGTCTGCAGAAACGATGTACATCTCTGTACCGTAGGGAATCTCCTTGGGGTCAACAGCAATGTAACCATTCTGTGCACGGGCACCTGTTGAAGTAAGTCCGCCGGGCTCACTATATGCTGTAGCCTTCGCATTGATTACCTTCTTGTAATTTGTGGGAAGACCATTTGAACCGATTGTAACATGTGAGGGAACTGCAAGCTCACTGATAGGTGTACCGATGGGAAGCTCTGTTGAATAAACAGGCTTTGATGCAGTCTGTGCATTCTTGATTGTATCCTTGTTAGCATTTGAAGGAGCAAGTTTTTTCTCCTTAGTACCAACCTGAACAATCTCATCTGTGGGCTGAACAAGAACATTCTCTGCAAGAACCTTTGACTCAACGAGTTCACCATTAACAAAACGGTCCTCATATTCAACGGCCTTTGCACCCTTGATGCCCTTTGTGATAACCTTTGTTTCACCCTTATAGAGTGTTTCGGTGTTGATTGACTTTGTTCCGTAATCAATATCCTCTTTTTCAGTACGTTTCTCCACCTTAACGCGGAAAACCTCAACCTGAATACCATCCTTAAGAACAGTATCCAATGCAGGCTCAGTATAGTCCTGCTCTGCAAGCTTGATACCTGCAAGCTGAAGTGCATCGGCAACGGTGTCGCCTGAAACTGATTTGGTAACGGTTTTGCCGTCAACCTTGATTGTTACATCATAGATGTCATAAATCTCGATAACCATACCGTCTGTGAGAAGCTCTGTTGAAGCGTAGTTAAGAGCAGTACCCTTTGTAAGAGTAACGCCTGCCGCCTTAAGAGCATCGGCTACTGTGCCTGATGTGTGCACGGTATGTGTTGTGCCGTCAAAGTTCTCGATAGTAACCTTAACACCACGTCTGATAATAATTGCGCTGCCGTCTTTACCTGTGAAGTTCACAAAGCTGACTGTATCACCATATGCCTCGCTCACTGTGATGCCCTCATTAACGAGAATCTGCTGAGCGTCGGTCTCGGCTGTCAGAACTGAAACAGCGTTGTCACCGTCATAAATTGTAACATTGTACATTACAGGCGGTGTGGCGAAGGCTGTCGCTGACATAAAGAACACTGCTACCATTACCAAGAGAATTACTCTCTTGATGCGAGCAGAGACTGCCTTTTCGCCGTTATTTGAAAATGTCATGATAAAAGTTTCTCCTTAGACAAGCAACATATTGATTATGCTCACCTTGACAGGTGTATCATTATATTGCCGTTGTAGGCATATTTATCAACAATAGCGTGTTGAATTGCCTGGGTTCAACACAATACTGCCAACAAAAATGCCGCAGTTATCCTATGGCAATTTGTATTATACTCATTGGGTACAAAAAGTCAAATTTTCAAAAATGTGTTTTTTGGTCACTTTCCACAAACTTTTCGTCACTAAAAAACAACACCGCCCCATATTTTGTGGAAAATATTGCCATACAGCTAAAAAAACACCTATCACTTTTGTAAAAATTGCAGAAATTACAAACTGTAACTTTTAATAGTGCACAAAAAGGGGTAATAATATCAATTTGTAATTATTTGTTGACATAAAACACCAAAAAGACCATAATATCTATAGCATCTATATTGTAGGAGTGTTGTTATGACAATAAAGCTTCCTTCGGAGGTTACACTTATACTGAACCTCTTTAAAGAATCGGGTTATGAGGCATTTTGTGTTGGCGGTGCAGTAAGGGATAGCCTTATGGGGCTTGAGCCCGGTGACTGGGACATTACCACAAACGCCACACCCCAAGAAACCTCTCAGATTTTCAAGGATTTCAAGCTAATCGAAACAGGCATCAAGCACGGCACGGTTACTGTTATCATTGATAAAAAACCCTTTGAGATTACAACATACCGCATTGATGGTGAATATGAGGACAACCGCCACCCGGGTGAAGTTACCTTTACAGGAAATCTTAAGGATGACCTTGCAAGGCGTGACTTTACCGTTAATGCAATAGCCTACAATCCTGATACGGGTATTGCAGATTTCTATGACGGACAAGAACATATATATAATAGTATAATAAAAACTGTGGGTGACCCTGACAAGCGCTTTAATGAAGATGGTCTTCGCATAATGAGAGCCTTGCGCTTTGCGGCTACATTGGGCTTTGAAATCGAAAGTGAAACTGCCAAAGCAATTCACCGTAACAAGGATTTACTGAAAAACATTTCTGCAGAAAGACTTAACGTGGAGCTTACAAAGCTTGTCTGCGGTAAAAACGCCTTTAATATCCTTATGGAATATCCTGATGTGTTATCGGTTTTCATTCCCGAGATTGCCCCTGCGGTGAATTTCAAGCAATACGGCAAAAAGCACGCCTATGATGTGTGGGAGCACATCTGCCACACAGTAGATACGATTCCCCCTGACAGAATATTGCGCCTGACTATGCTTTTGCACGACCTTGGCAAGGTACCCACCCACGCCCTCAATGACAAAGGTGACAGTACCTTCAAAAACCACGCACCCATTGGCGGTGAAATGGCACGTGAAATTCTCACAAGGCTTAAATTTGACAAAAAGACAATAAATCGTGTTTCATTCCTTGTAAGCTACCACGACTTTGAGCCGGTTGAAAGTAAAATCGAGCTAAAGCATCACCTTAAAACAAAGACACCTTATGATATACGCACTCTGCTTGTAATCAAGAAGAGTGACAGAGGAGCACTCTCGGAAAGCTACCGCGATATAAGTGAAGGTACAGCACAGACCCTTAAATGGTTAGAGGAAATTGAGCAGAACGATGAATGTTGCACCATAAATCAGCTTGATGTCAACGGAAACGACCTTATCGCGCAGGGAATCACAGGTGAAAACGTGGGTGAAGCCCTTAACAAACTGTTAGATGCAGTTATTGAAGAAAAAGTTCCCAATGACAAAGGTGCTTTATTGACATACTTATTATAATAGTATAGAATAGAAATGATAACCAATTTTGAAAGGGTGTTACAAATGAGAAGTAAATATTCTCTCAACTTTAATTGGAAGTACAACCCTACTTTCTCGGCAGAAATGGTAGAAAAGGACTATGACGACAGTAAATTCCAGACTGTTGACATTCCCCACGCCAACAAAGAGCTGCCCCTTAACTATTTTGATGAAAAATCATATCAGTTCATAAGCTGTTACCGTAAACGCTTTGATGTTAAAAAGAACAAGGATATGCGCTACATCCTCCACTTTGAGGGTGCCGCTGTTTACTCAAGGGTTTACCTTAACGGTGAATTTATCGGTGAATATAAAGGCGCTTATAATGCCTTTACATTTGACATTACCGACAAGGTAAAAGCCAAGGACAATCTGCTTGTTGTTGAGCTTGACTCCACCGAGCGTAATGAAATCCCACCCTTCGGCAACGTTGTTGACTACCTTGTTTACGGCGGTATCTACCGTGAGGTTTGGCTTGAAGAGGTTGCGGACATTTACATTGACAATGCTTTTGTAAGAACACTCAATGTGCTTGAGCCCAAAAAGGTAATGGATATTGATGTTACCCTCTCCGAAAGCACAGAGGGTACACTCACCTTTGCTCTTTTCGACGGTGACAACAAAATCGGTGAAAAATCAACCGCCTTTAAGGGCAGAGTTATAAATGCCAAATGGTCTTTAGAGGACATTAAATTGTGGGACATCGAAGACCCCAATTTATATACACTTACAGTTAAGCTTAACGATTCTGACGAAATCTCCGTACGCTTCGGTTTCAGAGAGTGCCGTTTCAAAAAAGATGGCTTCTACCTTAACGGCAAGAAAATCAAAATCCGCGGTCTTAACAGACATCAGAGCTTCCCATACGTTGGTTACGCTATGCCTGCTAATGTACAGAAGGCAGACGCTGACCTTCTCAAATACGAATTGGGCGTAAATCTTGTAAGAACATCACACTACCCCAACAGTGTTCACTTCCTTGACCGCTGTGACGAAATCGGTCTTCTTGTGTTCACTGAGATGCCCTCATGGCAGTACCTTGGTGAGGGTGAATGGCGTGACATCTGTCTTGATAACGTTCGCAGAATGGTTCTCCGTGACAGAAATCACCCATCAGTTATCCTTTGGGGTGTTCGTGTTAACGAGGGTCTTGACTGTGATGAATTTTACACACAGACAAACGCCCTTGCAAGAGAGCTTGACAATACCCGTCAGACAGGCGGTGTAAGAAATATGCCCTTCAGCCACCTGCTTGAGGACGTTTATACAATGAATGACTTCATTCACTCAGGCGGTGCAATAAACCTTTTACCCCCTGCACTTGTTACAAAGTCACTTAAGGCTCCTTACCTTGTAACAGAGCACAACGGTCACATGTTCCCCACAAAGAGCTTTGACAAAGAGGGTGTCCGTGCAGAGCACGCCCTCCGTCACACAAGAGTTCTTAACTCTGCCTACGGCAACAAGCGTACAAGCGGTGCTATCGGTTGGTGTATGGCAGACTACAACACCCACAAGGACTTTGGCAGCGGTGACAGAATTTGCTACCACGGTGTTACAGATATGTTCCGTGTGCCCAAGATGGGCGCGGCAGTTTACCGCTCACAGCAGGAGGAAAAGCCTTACCTTGAGGTTACATCTGCAATGGATATTGGTGAGCACCCCGGCGGAACAATCGGTGATGTTTGGGTATTCACAAACTGTGACTATGTAAAGCTTTACAAAAACGGCAAATACACAAGTACAATTTACCCCGATTCTTCAAAATTCAAGAATCTTCCCCATCCCCCTATGATTGCAAAGGACTTTATCGGTGATGCACTTGTAACAGATGACGGACTTGACCCCAAAGCGGCGGCTTTACTTACAGACACTCTCATTGCCGCACAGACCCAGCAATGGAAGATGCCCCCCACAAAGTTTATCAAGGCGGGCGCCGCTATGGTAGTAGGCAAGATTCCATTCAACCGAATGTTTGACATTGTTACAAAATATATCGGCGGTTGGGGTAACGAGCAGATCACCTACAAATTCGAGGGTTATAAAAACGACGAATGTGTTGCAACTGTTATGAGAACTGCAGTTACATCACTCTCACTTGACGTTAAGGCAGATTCACTTGTACTTAAAGAGGGTGACACCTACGATGCAACACGTATTCAGATGGTAACCCTTGACCAGAACGGCAACAGAGTACCCTTTGCCGACAGCACAGTTAAGGTTACTGTAAAAGGCCCCGCAAAGGTAATCGGCCCAACTGAATTCCCCCTTATTGGCGGTGACAGAGCATTCTGGATTCGCACAACAGGTGAAAAGGGTGACATTACAGTTACCATTGATGCTAAGGGTATCGGCAAGAAAAAAATTGAACTCAAGAGTGAATAATTACACATAATAAACAGCTCCTCCCATTCGAGGAACTGTTAAAGGAGATAATAAATATGAACAACAAACCTTATTACATCACAACGGCTATTGCATACACATCACGCAAGCCCCACATCGGCAACTCTTACGAGATTGTTTTGTCCGATGCACTTGCACGATTCAAAAGAATGCAGGGTTATGATGTATTTTTCCAGACAGGTACTGACGAGCACGGTCAGAAAATTGAGGAATATGCTGCTGCGGCAGGTATTTCACCCAAGGAATACGTTGATAAGGTTGCAGGTGAAATCAAGGATATTTGTGATTGCCTCAACACAACCTACGACAAATTTATTCGTACAACAGATGACTACCACGAAGAAGCTGTACAGAAAATCTTTAAAAAGCTTTATGACAAAGGCGATATATACAAAAGTGAATACGAGGGCTGGTACTGTGTACCCTGCGAAAGCTTTTTCACAGACAGTCAGCTTGTTGATGGCAAATGCCCTGACTGTGGCAGAGAGGTTAAGAAAGAAAAGGAAGAAACATATTTCTTCAAATTAAGCAAGTATCAGAAGCAGCTTGAAGAATATATCGAAAGCAACCCTGATTTCATTTACCCCGAAAGCCGTAAGAAAGAGATGATTAACAACTTCATCAAGCCCGGTCTTCAGGATTTGTGCGTTTCTCGTTCATCATTCAAATGGGGCGTTCCCGTTCCCTTTGATGACAAGCACGTTATTTACGTTTGGATAGATGCACTTTCAAACTACATCACCGGTCTTGGCTATGACCCTGACAATCAGTCCGAGATGTACAAGAAATACTGGCCTGCAAATGTGCACATTATCGGCAAGGACATCTTAAGATTCCACACCATTTACTGGCCCATTATGCTTATGGCACTTGGTGAGCCCCTTCCCAAGCAGGTATTCGGTCACCCCTGGCTCCTTTCAGGCAATGACAAGATGAGCAAGTCACGCGGTAATGTTATTTATGCCGACGACCTTTGCAACCGCTTTGGTGTTGATGCGGTAAGATATTACCTTCTTTCTGAAATGCCTCACGCACAGGACGGCACAATCACTTATGAAACAATAATCGAGCGTTTCAACTCAGACCTTGCAAACACTCTCGGCAACCTTGTTAACCGTACAGTTGCTATGAGTAACAAGTACTTTGACGGTGTTATCCAGTCAGCAGACTGCACCGAGGAGCTTGACAACGAGCTTAAAGAAATGGCTCTCGGCTCACTCGATAAGGTTGCAGCACTCCTTGACACATACAAGGTAAGTGACGCGCTCTCAGTTGTACTTGACCTTGCAAAGCGTTGCAACAAATATATCGATGAAACAATGCCCTGGGCACTTGCAAAGGACGAGGAAAAGAAAGGCAGACTTGGTACTGTACTTTATAATCTTCTTGAAGGTATCCGCTTTATTGCAGTTCTTCTCAAGCCCTTTATGCCCGAAACAAGTGACAAAATCCTTGAGCAGATTGGCACAGACGTTAACACACTCGATTCTCTTGCAGCATTCGGTGCAATGAAGACAGGTGACAAGGTTGGCACTGCAACTCCCCTTTTCTCACGTCTTGATGCAGAAAAGGTTCTTGCAGAGATTGAGGCTTCACTCCCCGCAGTTGAGGAAGAAAAACCCGAAATCGAAGGCCTTGCAGAAATTCAGTACGATGACTTTGCAAAGATTGAACTCCGTGTTTGCAAAATCACAGATTGTCAGCCAATCAAAAAAGCAAAGAAGCTCCTTCAGCTTACACTTGATGACGGCACAAAGACACCCCGTACAGTAGCATCAGGTATTGCAAAATGGTATAAGCCTGAGGACCTTATCGGCAAGAGCGTTATTGTTGTGGCAAACCTTGCGCCACGTACACTCTGCGGTGTGGAAAGCCACGGTATGATTCTTGCAGGTGAAATCAGCGAGGAAGACGTAAAGGTTGTTTTCGTCGACGGTCTTCCTGCAGGTACACAGTTAGCATAATTTATGATTAACATTTTTGATTCACACGCACATTACACAGACAAAGCGTTCAATGATGACCGCAACGATATGCTCGGTTCCCTTAAGGAATCGGGCATTTGCGGTGTTATCAACTGTGGTGCAGACCTTGAAAGCTCGCGAGAATCCTTGGCTCTTTCCGAGAAATATGATTACATTTACTTTGCCTGCGGTGTTCACCCCGAAGAGGTTGACAATCTTCCCGACAATTACATTGATATTCTCCGCCAAATGGCACAGGATAAAAAGTGTGTTGCCATTGGTGAAATCGGTCTTGATTATTACTGGCGACAGGATAACAAGGAGCTGCAGAAGAAGGTTTTTGAGGAACAACTTTTGTTGGCAAAAGAGCTTCAGTTACCTGTAATAATTCACGACAGAGAAGCCCACGAGGACACACTCAATATACTGAAAAAGCACAAGCCCAAGGGCGTGCTTCATTGCTTTTCAGGTAGTGTAGAAATTGCCAAAGAAGTGTTAAAGCTAGGTATGTACATCGGTCTCGGTGGTGCGGTAACCTTTAAAAACGCAAAAAAGCCTGTTGAGGTTGCAGAAATGCTTCCACTTGACAGACTTCTTCTTGAAACCGATTGCCCCTATATGGCACCCGTGCCCATGCGCGGCAAACGGAACAACTCTGCATATATTCAGTATGTGGCAGAAAAAATCGGTGAAATCAAGGGTATTGACCCACAGATAATCACCAACAATGCGACAGAGAATGTTAAAAAGCTGTTCGGTATATAACCGAGCAGTTTTTTAAATGCAAAATGCAAAATGCAGAATGCAAAATTATCGGGCAAGCTACGCTTCCGAACATTATAATGCTATCGCTGAACCCAAATAAATGCGATAGCCCATACCGTCCTGCTTTGCAGGAAGGGGGACCACCTTATTATAACTTTATTTTTCAATAAGGTAGTAAGCGTGGTATTGCTTCAATAAACAATATACTTCTATCGGAGTGGTGGAAGGTCCCTTAGACTTTATGTTTCATTTTAGTAAGTTTACTCAAGAAATAACTTTCAGGGACCTCCCACCATTCCGCCCGAACTAATAGAAAAAAGTGAGTATATTCACCCGAATATACTCACTCAAAATAACTATTAAATTCAGGAATGGTCCCCCCTCCTCCAAAGCAGGAGGGCATAGCTTCGCTATCTTTTGCTAACAGCTCAAATATAATCCGCGCTTGCGCCCGAAATTTAAAATTTTAAATTTATAATTTTAAATTTTAGATATTATCCTCTCACTAATCTCGTTTATAGTGTCAAAGTCTGTTGCTTTGATGTAATACTCCTCAAGTCTATCGTGGAGGTCTTTGGCAAGGGACATTTTTTTGACCGCTTCGTTTATAAGCTCCTTTTTAGCTTTTTTGCCGAAAAGGAGCTTTTCTCTTACGGAATCAAGTCCCTCTTTGTTCATAAATCTTTGAGCGTGAACGTGCTTTGACTCATCGTCTATGGAATAGTGGTAAGAGTTTTCAGTTACGACTGCAGTTTTCAGTTCAGGTATAATAATGTGCTCTGATTTGAATTCAGGGAACAAGGGGCAATAACACTTGAAAATATCATAGCCCATTTCTACCGCATAATCCCCTATCTTGTCAATAACAAAGGGGGAAATCACGCTGTATTCATCCTCGATTGTCACAACTTTCTCTGAAAGTGCCACTACGGACTCGTGGCGCACATCAACGCCGTCGGGTGTTATTGCTGACAAGAACCGCTTGTGCACCTTTCCCGGCTTATAGTCTGCCCTTTCGGGAATTATTCGGCTTTTCAGACGTTTCACGTATCGGTCAACCTTTTCCTTATCAATATAGCTGCTGCACAAAAGCACGTTTTGTGTTTCGATAGTGGAGGCAAGCATCAGATAATCTGCAGCCTTTTTGTGCTGAGTTTTGTTGGCAAGTGTCAATTCGCTAATCTCGTCAAGGTGACCCTTAAGATAACTTTTATCCCAGGCAACGCTAAGGTCAACAATGTGCTCTGTCACACCGGGCAGAGTGGGGTCCATTGTGTGGGGTGACGTGCCATCTACTATGGAGAAATTGATTTCCGGCACAAGGACAATATCAAGTGACTCCGGGTCTGCACTACAATAGCCACGCTCAACGTAGTAGCCACGTTTTTCCATTTTTTCTGCAATACGCTTCATTATGGTTGATTTGCCCGTACCGGGACCACCCTTTAATATAAGGTGATTACCCTCAGTGTAAGGATTATAAGTATTCTGAAACAAGGAACAATACCCTTGCTTGTTGTTTGCGCCAAAGTAAAATGATACAGGTAAAACTGTTTTTGTCATACAATACCCTCCGCAATATTATGTTACAAGGCATATTATGTGAAAACAAAAAATTTGTTACTTTGGAGAGTGTAAATCATTGACTTTTAAGTAAATCAAAGATATACTTATTTTGTATGTGTAATTGAACAAATTATCATAAACTTCAGAAAAGAGGTTGTTATATGTCACGATATGATGAGGCTAAGAAGATTTATGCCGACCTTGGCGTAGATACTGAAAAAGCACTTAACACACTTAAGGACGTTACAATTTCAGTTCATTGCTGGCAGGGTGACGACGTTGTAGGCTTCGACAGTAAGGAGAGTCTTTCGGGCGGTATTCAGACCACAGGTAACTACCCCGGTAAGGCGTCAACTCCTGCGGAGCTTATGGCAGACCTGGACAAGGCATTTTCACTTGTTCCCGGTAAAAAGAAACTGAACCTCCACGCTTGCTACGCTATCTTTGACGGTAATTTTGCTGACAGAGATGCCCTCCAGCCCAACCACTTCAAAAAGTGGGTTGACTATGCAAAAGAGCGCGGTATGGGTATCGACTTTAACCCCACATATTTCTCACACCCTATGGTGAAGGACGGTCTTACACTTTCATCACCCGACGAAGAGGTTCGTGCATTCTGGGTTAAGCACGGTATTCGGTGCCTTAAGATTTCAGAATATTTTGCAAACGAAACAGGCGTTCCCTGTGTTATGAACATCTGGATTCCCGATGGCTACAAGGATATTCCTGCTGACAGATATTCTCCCCGTGCACGTTTCAAAAAGTCACTTGATGAAATCCTCAGCACACCCTACGATAAATCAAAGGTTTACGTAACCCTTGAGAGCAAGGTTTTCGGCATCGGTCTTGAAAGCTACACAGTAGGCTCAGCAGAGTTTACACTCTCCTACTCCACAAAGAACAACATCACTCCCCTTATGGATAATGGTCATTACCACCCCACAGAGCTTGTTTCCGACAAGATTGCTTCGCTTCTCCTTTTCAACGAGAAGATTGCTCTCCACGTAACACGCGGTGTCCGTTGGGACTCTGACCACGTTGTTCTCTTTGACGACGAAACAAAGGAAATTGCAAAGGAAATCGTTGCACACGACGCTCTTGACAGAGTGTTCATTGCAACAGACTACTTTGATGCTTCTATTAACAGAATTTCTGCCTGGGTGACAGGTCTCAGAAATGTGCAAAAAGCACTTCTCAACGCTCTGCTCACTCCCCACGATAAAATGAAAGAATTACAGAAGGACGGCAAATTCACCGACCTTATGGTAATGCAGGAAGAAATAAAAACTGCACCTTTCGGCGATATCTGGGCAGAATATCTTTTAAGAGAAGGTATAAAAGCAGACTATATTGCAGAAATTAAAGAATATGAAGAAAAGGTTTTGGTGAACAGAGTATGAAAAACATTTTAACAGCACCCTTCGTTGAGGATATGAAAAGGGCAACAGCCAATATGTACCGTCAGGGCTGGGACGAAAGAAACGGTGGTAACATCAGCTTTATGCTTGAGGAGGAACAGGTTGCAGAATACCTTGACCTTAACAATGTTATCCGTGAAATTCCCACAGGCTTCGATGCAACTGACCTTATCGGCAAAATCTTCATCGTGACAGGTACAGGCAAATACTTCAAGAACGTTGAGGTTGACCCCGAAACAAACCTTGGCATTATCCGTATTGCGAAGGACGGCACAACTGCAGAGCTCCTTTGGGGCTATGCTGACGGTGGCAAGTTCACAAGTGAGCTTCCCGCACACCTTATGAGCCACATGGCAAGACTTAAGGTTGACCCCCAGAACAGAGTTGTTATGCACTCACACCCCACATACACACTTGCAATGAATCACATCCACGAGCTTGATGAGCAGAAGCTCACTCACACTCTCTGGGAGATGTGCACAGAGTGTATCGTTGTTTTCCCCGAAGGCATCGGTGTTCTTCCCTGGATGGTTTGCGGTAACAACGAAATCGGTATTGCAACTGCAGAGAAGATGAAGGACTTCCGTCTTGTTATCTGGGGTCTCCATGGTATTTACGGTGTAGGTAAGGATATGGACGAGGCTTTCGGTCTTATCGAAACAGTTGAAAAGGCTGCTCAGCTTTATATGCTTGCTACTGCAAGCGGTAAGAGAATCAACACAATCACAGACGAAAACCTTTGGGCAATCGTTGAGAGATTCTCACTTCAGGAGCAGTGCAGAAAAGATTTCCTTAATCTTTAATTTGCAAAATTGAATTAAACAAAACATTAAAAAAGATGCTTAACTCATTGAGTTAAGCATCTTTTGTTATATTGCTTTAAATTATTTTGACTTTCTTGCAGCGATTTCAGTAACCATTTCTGCCTGACGTTTCTCAGTAACCTTGTAGAAGAACATGGGAACTGCGCAAGCAAACATACTGATAACACCTGAAAGAACAAGCATATTCCAGAGTGTCTGTGCACCCTCTGCAGAGATATAACCTGTTTCAGAGTTGATACCTGCTGCTGCGAATGAAATAACGCCGATGAAAGCACCAACAGCCATACCGATTTTGTTGATAAGAGTCTGCATAGCAAAGCAGATACCCTCACCACGCTCGCCTGTTTTCCACTCGAGATAGTCAACAGTATCACCAATCATAGCGTATGTAATGATGTTGTTAACACCCTGGGGAATACCGAGGAGAACAAGACCGATAGCAGCGATAACGAGCTTCCAGGGAGCATCGTAACCAACGAAGTACATAATAGCCATTACAACACCACCGAAGAGGTGAACTGCAACGTAAGCCCACTTCTTTGTGAATTTCTTTGACATCCAGGGAACAAGGACAGAAGCCACAAGACCACCGGGAACAACAAGAAGTGTGATAAGGCTGTACATACCTTCATTCTGAAGAACATACTTTGCAAAGTAAAGACCACCTGTGTATGAATAAACCATTCTTGCGCCGCCGAATACACCTGAAAGAACGATAAGAAGAAGCTGGTCATTCTTGAAAAGGAGCTTAAGGTTGTGGCCAAAGCTGGGGGGATTATCATCCGCTGTGAAACGCTCTTTAGTGTGCTTGAAGCCATAGAAGAACATGGGAATTGCAGCAACAACAAGAACAACCGCTGCAATAAAGTATGTCCATCTGAGTGTTTCTGCATTTGCACTTTCCTGACCTACGATAACTGTGTTAATGAAGTTCTTTGCAGTTTCTGCATCAACACCCTTGTCTGCCATAATCTGTGCAATATCAGCATCTGTATATTTGTACTTTGCTGTAACAGCACCTGTGATAATGGGAACAAAAACAGTAACAATACCTGCACCCAATGTGCAAAGAAGACGTGTAACTGTAAGAAGATTACCACGAACAACTGTGTCGTTTGTCATACATGTTGAAAGACCCCAATAGGGAACGTCAGCAATTGTGTATGCAACAGACCAGATAACGTAAATGATACCAACAATGATGAATGTTGATGTTGCCTTCTCCTGGAACATGGGAAGGAAGCAAGCAATTGTCATAATTGCAATGGGGATAGCCATCCATTTAAGGTAAGGTCTGCATTTACCCCATTTTGTTCTTGTTTTGTCAACAACGCTACCCATAATCGGGTCATTGAATGCGTCAAAGATACGAGTACCTAACATAAGCCATGCAACAGCCATAGAACCTGCAACGCCGCCAACAGTTACGCCCTCTGCACCAAAAAGAAGTGCGTCTGTAAGGAAGATTGTAAGGTATGAACCAATAATAGTACAGATAAAGTTCTGACCGAAACCAGCAATACCGTAAGCAAGAGCTTCCTTGGGCTGAAGGCTCTCGGTATCCTTAGGATTGGTACCATAGAGCTTGTGCAAAGTGTCATTGAGTTTGCTCATTTCTATTCTCCTTTATTCTATAATCTCAACAGTTTTCATAACAATAGGTTCAACCGGTACAGAGCGTTCTCCGCCGAAGCTCATTCTGCGGTCAATTTTAAGGAAGTCATCAACAACCTCCATACCTTCGGTAACCTTACCGAACGCAGCATACTGACCATCAAGGAATGTGCAATCACCATAGCAGATGAAGAACTGACTGCTTGCTGAGTTGGGGTTTGATGAACGAGCCATAGAGATAACACCACGGGTATGTGAAAGTGTATTGTTTACACCGTTGATTCTGAACTCACCCTTGATGTTTTCATCGCTACCGCCACAGCCTGTGCCTTCGGGGTCACCGCCCTGTGCCATAAAGCCGTCAATAACTCTGTGGAATGTAAGTCCATTATAAAAACCGCTCTTTACAAGCTTAAGAAAATTTTCGCAGGTAATGGGTGCCTGCTCGGGGCAAAGCTCAATAATGAACTCTCCGCCGTTTTCCATAGTAACCTTTACTTTTTCCATAAATATCTCCTTATTTCATTACATAGTGCTCGTTGGTGTTTGCTGTTGTAACAGTTTTCATAACGAGATTTGAGCCCTCTGCCTTGGGTGATGTAATATTTGATGTGTAAGAGTAGCTGTAATCAACCTCAACAGCCTTACCTGTTTCAGCATTAAGCTTAAGAACAACAACACCGTTCTTGAGTGCCATTGAGTTAACAACTGAGCCGTCATTTTCATTCAAAGCAGGAAGGTTGAACACTTTACCATAAGGAAGCTTCTGTCTTTCAGTGAAGCCCGAAGAGCCTGTGGGATACCCACCCTTGCCGTATGTGTAATCATCAAGTGTAACTGTAATTACAATATTTCCATCAGCAACCGTCTGTCTGATTGATTTGATATCACTCAAATCAAGCTTACAGGACCAGCCGAGATTATTAACAGGGAAATAAGTGTAATGACTGTTTGATGTAGCAGCAACAGTTTTAGTTTCTGTCTGAGGCTTGTAAACGTCAACAGCAGACTGTTTCATAAGCTCAAGCTCTTTCTTCATTTCCGCATCAAGCATTGTGTTGTAGGGGAATGAATTCATAACCTTAACGAGAGTGTTAACGTAATCTCTGTACTCCATGTTGTTAACGTTAAGCTGTGAATCAGGTGCGCCTGTTGTTGTTACCTTGATTGAGGGGCAAAGCATGGTTGTTGTTTTGTCAAAGCCGGGCTTCTTTGCCTTTACACCATCAAGCGTATTTTTGAAAAGAGTCAACAGCTCTGCATCCTCAATAACATTTTCAAGATTTGCCGCAACACGGAGCATCTTCTGAGCATCAAGGAGTGAAACCTGACCATCAAGGTCAATGTCGTACTCTTCGCTAGAGGGTTCGATACCTGCCGCTGCACGCAAAAGCTTTGACGCATCCTGTGTGGAATATGTACCGTCACCGTCAATATCGGCTCTGGTCATCATAAGCATAATATCAGATGTTTCTTCGCCTGTGGCTGATACAGACAAGCTCATTACAGACATCAATATACCTATAACAAGCACTATTGATAACAATTTCTTCATAATATCACCTTTCTTTTTTTGACTCTTTTTGGATTATTTAAAGTTAAATGCCGCTTTCAGGAACAATAAAGTCTGCTCCACAATAAGCTCGTCGCTGTCCTCCACCTGTTTGCCTGTGTAGATAAAGAAGCGTTCCTTGTAGTAAGGACAGGCACTAGAAAACTGCAACATCATAAACACATTGTCCAGAAGATAGGCAAAGAATGCGGGGTTAATATCCTTACGGACCTCACCCGTTTCCTGTGCAATGGCTATTGTACGGGTGTAAATCGATGCCGTAACTGCCTCAATACGCTGCGAGAGTTGATTGAGGAACTCTGTACTTCCGCCTGTGGTAAGTGAACAATAAAGCTGTATAAGCTCCGGTTGCTCCTTTGAAAAAGCGAGAAGTGTGCGGATTATTTTCTCCGCCTTGATGAGGATATCCTCCTCAGACGGAGCCAGCTCCATAAGCATATCCTCGAGGGTGGAAAGTCCATCGTGCATTATGTAACTGAAAAGCTGTTCTTTGTTGTCAAAGTACTTGTACACCGCACCCACACTGATGCCCGATTTCTTTGCAATCTGCATAATCGAGGTGTTTTCAAAGCCGTTTTCGGCGAACTCCTGACGGGCGACACATAAAATACGTTGGCGTTTTTCCTCCGGCAGATTACCGAAAGCCGTCTTACATAATTGATTGTTTGTTTCCGTTTGAGCTCACCTCTCGTCATAGTAATCCATACTGTATTTTATAATAACACTATTTATACCAAAATGCAACGAAAAACGAAAAAAACGCCACCCAAAAATAGGCAGCATTTTTTGGTAAGTCTTTATAAAAAATCAGGCTCCACAGGCATCATCACAACATTTATCGCAGCTGCTTTTAACATCTAACTGTACAGTAAGGTGTCCTATACCTGCTTCACTGCTTAACTCTTCAACCTGCTTTTTGATTTTAGTATAGCTTTGCATATCGGTTTCACTATCTATTCTTAAATGCAGAGTTGCCATAACACCCTCACCATCAAGGCTCCATATATGGAGGTGATGAACATTTTCTACTCCTTCAATCTGTGTCAATTTTTCCTTATACCCTTGCACATCAAAGCCCTTGGGGGATTTCTCCAGAAGAATGGCAAGCACATTTTTTATGGTAACAACCGAATGTACTATAAGAAACAGTGCTATACAAAGGGACAATATTCCGTCAATGAAGTACCATTCGAACGCGCAAATGAGTGCACTGCCCACAAGCACCGCAGCCCAGCCCAGGACATCTTCAAGCATATGAACACTTACAGCTTTTTCGTTTGCACCTGTTCCCTTGTGAGTAATTATCACCGCTACCCCATTGATAATAACGCCAAACACCGCCACAACAAGCATTACACCGCCCCGTATCTCTTGAGGCTCATCGAGGCGGATAATCGCACCGCAAACAACAAAAACGCTACTTACCACAAGCAGCATAGAGGTTGCCATTGCAGACAAAAGACTATATCGTCTGTATCCGTAGGTGTATTTTTCATTGGGGGCTTTTTTGGACAATTTCTCCATAACATAGGCAAAGCCTATAGCTACGCAATCCCCTAAATCATGTATGGCATCTGACAGGATTGCAAAGCTGTTTGTAAAAAAACCGCCAATTATTTCAACAAAAACAAAAAACAAATTTAAAAAGAAAGCTATCAGAATTTTTTTGTCAGAGCCATATTCGTGATGATGTGCGTGACCATGCTCATGATGTTCACTTTTCATTTATGTGCTCAACCGCCCTTTCAATAATATCTTTCACACAAGTATCTGCAAGTGAATAATAAACATTTTTACCCTGCCTACGACATTTCACAAGCCTATTTTCTTTAAGAATTCTCAGTTGATGCGACACCGCCGATTTTGTCATTGATATAACAACCGCAATATCACCTACGCACAATTCGCCGTTGTCTAAGGTCCACAATATTTTTATGCGCGTACTATCACCAAATATCCCAAAAAAATCTGAAATCTCAAAAAAATCAGTTTCATTGAGCTGATTTTTTCTCGCATTTTCAACCGCATCCTTATGAAGCTCACAACAATCACATTTCGCTTTAGCCATTATATCACCCATTAGTTTTTTCTTTATTATAGTTGAACAGCCGTTCAACTGTCAATGCAGTTCATCAAAAATTTACTTTTCTTTCAAGTATTCGACTCAAACAATTCATAATTTGTTATTGAATTATACTATCTTTTATATTATAATGTACTTGTATACGCATATTTAGGGTGAAAGGAATTATTCGAACCTGCCTAAAAGCAAATCTTTTAAGTCTTTTCGGTGTTTCGGTCTTGAAAGGCGCCAGCCTATCTTCGCCCTCAACACCAAAAATCCAATAAAAATCTTTCGCTTTTGGGTCGAAGATTTTATACAGTGCGGATTTTTGGTAAGGCACGCAAAAACGCAGCTAATCCTTTCGGATTGGCGAGTATTTTAACACAGGATGAACAGGAATCCGCCTGTAGAAAACACGGTTCGGATAATTCCTTTCACCCTAACTCAGGAGGTTTTTATATGACACAGAAGCGTTTTTCTGCGAAGATTGTTCTTTCAATCATTGCGACTCTGTTAATCATCTGCACATTGAGCACAGTTACCCTTGCTGCTTCATTTGAAGATATGGCTAAAGGAAAATATAACTGCTCTTATGGACAGGCAGTCCCCACAGATGACAAGCTCAACGCAAAGGTTTCGCAGTATAATTTCAATGGTGACGAAGGCACCCTTTACTTTATGCAAATCAGCAAGGGTAAACCCAACTCATACTATGCAGTTGAAATTTTCTCTGATTCAAGCTATTCAACAAAAATCAGAAGCTTTTCAAAGCAATTCGCTGAAACTGCAGGTAACACTCCCCTCAAAATCAAATGGGAGTTCAAAACCACAGTCAGCGGAACATATTACGGCAGATGCTACACTTATGTTGAAACAAAGGGCGCGGATGGTTCAGTCGTACAAACCGCTGACGCATCATCACTCAGCACATTCAAAATCAACATCAACCGTATGTCATCCAAGACAGTTAAGCTCAAATCGCTTGTAAACTCTGCAACCGGCCCCAAGCTTACATGGGAGCCCTTGCCCACTGGCACAAAGTACAATGTTTACAGAAAAGCAGCAGGTGACAAGAGCTGGACTTACCTTACAACTCTTGCAGGTGCAGCATCGTCCTATGTTGACACAACTGCAAAAAGCGGTACAAACTACACCTATACAGTTAAGTGCAGTGACGGTAAGTATACAAGCAAGTATGACACAAAGGGTCTTACAATCAAGTACCTTTCAATGCCCAAAATCTCCGTTAACGGTTCAGGAACAACAGGCACTGCAGTCGTTAAGTGGAACGCTGTTACGGGCGCACAGGGTTACTATGTTTACCGCAAGGGCGGTAACCTTAGCAACTACAACTGGAAGCTTGTTGCCACAATAAAGAATGGTAAAACAGTTTCCTACACAGACACAACCGCTACAAGCACAGACTGGAACTACACATACACAGTAAAGGCATACAACGGCAAAACTGTAAGTGCTTACAACTACAATGGTGTTGACTTTGACTATATCAAGGCACCCACCCTCAAGAGAGCTTCATCTTACGATGGTGGTATGCTTATTGAATGGACAAACACCAACGAAAATGTTACAGGCTATTATGTTTACCGCCTTAACGGTAAAACATGGAAATACCTTGGTCAGACAAAATCAAAATCCTATGTTGATACAACTGCCGAATCAACAAAAAGCTACACTTACACAGTAAAAGCTTTCTCCGATACAAATGTAGGCGGTTACAATTCAAAAGGTATTACCGCAAAATACCTTGCCGCACCTGTTCTGGCATCAAAGGTAACATTCGATGCAAACTACCGTTCAATAGTTAAATGGAATGCAGTAGAGGGTGCACAGGGTTACATTGTTTACAGAAAAATCAACAACGCAAAGTCCTGGACAGCAGTACAGGATATTAAGGATGCGAAAACAACTGTTTTCTACGATTCATGCAAAAAAGCAAGCGGTGATAAGCTCACATACACAGTAAGAGCTTATGACAAAGCAAACCTCTTCAGTTACTTCAAGGT
>JAZRFZ010000026.1:0-2320 GCA_045643925.1 Acutalibacteraceae bacterium
ATTATTTAAAGTACTTAACAGCAGCTTCAAACATACGAATATCGTAGTTGCCGGGAACGTTCTTGTAAAGACCGTCGCCAATACGCTCACTGTGACCCATTTTACCGAATACTCTGCCGTCAGGTGATGTAATACCCTCAATAGCGAACATTGAGTCATTGGGGTTGAAGTGAACATCACTTGTAGCATTGCCGTCAAGGTCAACGTACTGTGTAGCAATCTGTCCGTTTTCTGCAAGCTTTCTGATAAGCTCTTCACTTGCAAGGAAACGACCCTCACCGTGTGAAATCGGCACGTTGTAAACATCGCCAACCTCTGTAAGTGCAAGCCAAGGTGACTTGTTAGATGCAACACGTGTTCTTACAATTCTTGACTGGTGACGTGCGATTGTGTTGTAAGTAAGTGTGGGGCAATTTTCATCAGTATCAATGATTTTGCCGTAAGGTACAAGACCAAGCTTAATAAGTGCCTGGAAACCGTTACAGATACCGCACATAAGACCGTCACGGTTTTCAAGGAGGGCTGTAACACCCTCTTTAACAGCCGCATTACGGAAGAATGCAGTAATGAACTTACCTGAACCATCGGGCTCGTCACCACCTGAGAAACCACCGGGGATGAAAATCATCTGTGCATCTTTGAGCTTCTGTGAGAATTCCTCAACACTTGCAGTAATACCTGCAGATGTGCGGTTCTTGATAACAATGATTTCGGGCTCTGCACCTGCATCACGAACTGCCTTTGCACTGTCGAATTCACAGTTTGTGCCGGGGAATGCGGGGATAAGAATCTTGGGTTTTGCAACCTTGATTGCAGGAGCCTTACGCTCTGTAGCAGAGAACGAGAAATTCTCAACCTTTGTGCCTGTGTCTGCAATGTTACAGCTATAAACGCTCTCAAGCTTATCTTCATATATACCGAGAACATCTGTTAAATCAAGGCTCTCGTTACCGAGTGTAAATACTGCCTTATCAGTAACAGTACCGATAAATTCAGCATCAAGCTCCTCAGTTGCCTCAAGGATGAATGAAGCGTAGTTGTAACCAAAGAGGTCAGTCATTGTAAGGCTATCGTTGAACTGGAAGCCAAATCCGTTACCGAAAGCCATCTTCATAACAGCCTCGGCAATACCGCCCATACCGGGTGTGTAGCAAGATACAGCCTTGCCCTCACGAAGGAGTGCACAAACCTTATCAAACACGCTAAGGAGTGATGCAGTAACAGGAAGTCCGTTTTCATCAAGCTCAGGCTTAATGATATAAACCTTGTTACCTGCCTTCTTGAATTCAGGTGAAACAATATCTTTAACCTTTTCAGTTGTAACTGCAAATGAAACAAGTGTGGGAGGAACATCAATATCCTCAAATGTACCACTCATTGAGTCCTTACCACCGATTGAGCCAACACCAAGTTCCTTCTGTGCCTTGAATGCACCGAGGAGTGCTGCAAGGGGTTTGCCCCAACGCTTAGGCTCTTTATTAACACGCTCAAAGTATTCCTGGAATGTAAGGTAAACATCCTCAAACTTTGCACCTGTTGCAATAAGCTTACAGATTGACTCTACTACAGCGTAATATGCACCGTGGTAGGGGCTCTTTTCTGTAATGAAGGGGTTGTAGCCCCAAGACATAAGTGAGCAATCATCTGTGTGCTTTTTCTCAACAGAAATCTTCTGTACCATAGCCTGAATGGGAGTAAGCTGATACTTACCGCCGAAGGGCATAAGAACTGTACCTGCACCGATTGTTGAGTCGAAACGCTCTGAAAGGCCACGCTTTGAACAGATGTTAAGGTCATCCGCCATAGCCTTCATATTGTCTGTAAATGTGCCGTCAACTGCCTTGTCATAGCTTTCGGGCTTTGCGGCAGAAACGTTAACGTGCTTGTCTGCACCGTTTGAGTTAAGGAACTCTCTGCTGATGTCACAGATAACCTTGTCATTCCATGTCATAACAAGTCTTGCTTCCTCAGTAACCTGAGCAACGGGACAAGCCTGAAGGTTCTCTGTTGCAGCGAGTTCAAGGAAACGCTCAACGTTTTCTTTCTCAACAACAACTGCCATTCTTTCCTGTGACTCAGAGATAGCAAGCTCTGTGCCGTCAAGACCTTCATATTTCTTGGGAACTGCGTTAAGGTCAATCTTAAGACCGTCTGCAAGCTCACCGATAGCAACTGATACGCCACCTGCACCGAAGTCGTTACAACGCTTAATCATAAGTGTTGCTTCCTTATTTCTGAACAAGCGCTGAAGCTTTCTTTCTTCGGGGGCATTACCCTTCTGAACTTCTGCACCGCAGGTTTCAAGTGATGTTGCTGTGTG
>JAZRFZ010000027.1:0-2527 GCA_045643925.1 Acutalibacteraceae bacterium
AACTTTACCCCGAAAAAGACCTTGCAGATTTGAAAATCCTTGTTGATTACGCTAAGGAAAATTACTTCGATTTTAACTGGTGCATAGGACCCGGTCTTTCATACAAATACACATCAGATGATGATTTTAACCTTCTTATAAACAAAATCAAAAGCATATATTATATCGGTGTTCGCGGTTTTGGTCTTCTTCTTGATGATATTCCCTGGGATTTTCAGTATCCTGAGGATGCGGAGAAATATGACGGCATTGTAGATGCCCATATTGATTTAATAAACAAGGTTTATGATGAACTCAAAGCCTTTGATAACAGCATTAAGCTCACAGTTTGCCCCACACAGTACAGCGGTGATGAAAACGGCTATTACATCACAAAGTTCGGCAAGGGTATTCCCTCTGATGTTTCGATGTTCTGGACAGGGCAGGAGATTTGTTCACGTGTGCTTACCGTCCGTGAAAGTCAGGAGCTTTTCCGTTCAACTGACCACAAGCCCCTTTTCTGGGATAATTACCCTGTAAATGACTGCGAAATGTTCCAGGAAATGCACTTGGGCGCAATCCAGGGCAGAGATAAGGAGCTTTACAAAGCTTGCGAAGGCCTTATTTCGAATGTTATGGAATATGCCGAGTGCTCAAAAATTCCGCTTATGACAATCGCGGATTACCTTTGGAATCCTGAAAGCTACAACCCTGATGCCTCACTTGAAAACGCCCACAAAGAGATGCTTGGGTGTGATGCAGAGCTTTTCTCATACTTTGCCGACCATCTTGGTGTTTCTTGCCTTACAAAATATAGTTCTGCTTTTATGAGCAATACTCTTGCAAGACTCAATTTCCTTGTTTCAACAGGGGAGCAGGAAAAGGCAGTAAAAGAGTTTGCGGAGTACAACACCAAAATGAGGGAGTGTCTTGCACTTATAAGTGATGAATCTGTACCAATGTTTGCAGAAATGAAAAAGTGGGTAAAGAAATTCTCAATGTGTTGTGATGTGCTCGATGCTATTCTCGCAGTATGGGTAAACCCCACCGCAGAAAACACCACAAAACTTGCAAGGCTTACTGAAGAATATAATATGAACGGTGTATCTCTCACAGGCTTCTGCCTGCGCGAAGCGGCTGAAAAGACTTTGAAATTATATTAAGGATGATATCTATGTACATAAACACACAGACTTTTAACACACACCCCGAAACCACCGCTACCGAGAAAGAGATGGCAAGCTATCTTTTTCTTGAAGAAAATGGGGTAGAATATATCCGTGCCGAGCACGATGAGGCGGCAACAATCGAATTGTGCGAAAATATAGAGAAGGTAATTGATGCAAAAATTTGTAAAAATCTTCTTCTCTGTAATCGTCAGCAGACTGATTTTTATATGCTCCTTATCCCGGGTGATATGCCCTTTAAGACAAAGTATCTGTCAAAGCAAATTGGCTCTGCTCGTCTTTCTTTTGCAAGTGGTGAACAAATGACAGAGCTTCTTAATGTTACACCGGGCTCACTTACTGTGCTTTCACTTATGTATGATAAAGAGCAAAAAGTAAAATTACTTATTGAAAAGAATGTGTTCAACGACGAGTTTTTTGCTTGTCACCCTTGCATAAATACTGCTACAGTTAAATTCAGCACAGTAGATTTAAAGGACAAGGTTCTGCCCAAGCTCCTTCACGAATATACAATAGTAGATTTGGAGTGCCCCGAAGATGAAGGTTAACACAATAATTTTTGACCTTGACGGCACAATCCTTGATACCCTCGAGGATTTAAAAAATAGTGTAAATTACGCCCTGTCAAACAACAATCTCCCCGAAAGAAGCCTTGCAGAGGTAAGGGCGTTTGTGGGGAATGGCATAAGGCTCCTTATGGAACGCTCTGTGCCCAATGGTACAGATAATGATACGTTTGATAAGTGCTTTGTAGATTTCAAAGAGCATTATAAAGAAAATTCTGCAAACGATACCAAGCCCTATGACGGCATAATTAAACTTTTAACAGATTTAAAAGCTAAAGGCTATAAGCTAGCAGTTGTTTCAAACAAGGCGGATTTTGCGGTACAGACACTTGTTGCAGATTATTTTGATGGCATTTTTCACTACGCAGTAGGTGAGCGTGACGGAATCCGTCGCAAGCCCTATCCTGACTCTGTGAACTCGGCTTTAGAGTATCTTGGTTCAGATAAAGGTAATGCAATCTATGTGGGTGACTCTGAGGTTGATGTTGAGACCGCCCGTAATTCGGGTATTCCGTGCATTGCGGTAACTTGGGGCTTTAGAGATAAAGGTGTGTTAGAAAGCCTTTGTCCCGAATATATTATAGACAAACCATCTCAGTTGATGGATATTCTTAAATAACAGAGGTAAATTAAATGAAAGTATTACTTGTTAATGGTGCACCTCACGAAAAAGGATGCACTTATACCGCCCTTTGCGAGGTTGAAAAAGAATTAAATAATGCAGGCATTGATACAGAAATATTCTGGCTTGGTAATAAGCAGGTGAGGGGTTGTATCGGTTGCGGTAAATGTGCC
>JAZRFZ010000028.1:0-2409 GCA_045643925.1 Acutalibacteraceae bacterium
TGTTGCACCTCGTAGCAGGTTTGATAAGGTGCACGGCATTGACAGTGACCGTTATCACCTTATCCTTCTTTGTAAAAATGAAACAGGCTACAAAAATCTTATTAAGCTTGTTTCCTCTGCTTGGGTTGACGGCTTTTATACAAAACCACGTGTTGACCGAGATATTCTTGAAAAATACAGCGAAGGTCTTGTTGCTCTTTCGGGTTGTCTTTTCGGTGAGGTTGCACAACGTATCGTTCAGCGCAATATGACCGAAGCGGAGAGTGTTGCTAAATGGTACAAATCCGTTTTCGGTGATGATTATTACCTTGAAGTGCAGAATCACGATATGGTTGAGGAAAAAGAGGTTTTAGAGGGCGTTTTGTCCATAAGCCGTAAATATAATATTCCTATTGTAGCAACCAACGACGTGCACTATTGTACAAAAGCTGATGCAGATATTCAGAGGGTGCTTATAGCGGTACAGACAAACAAGGTTGTTGGTTCCGAGAATGCTCTTGAATTTGGCAATGATGAGTTTTACCTTAAAAGCGGTGACGAGATGGCACAAACTTTTGTTGATTATCCCGAAGCCATTTCCAATACACAAATTATTGCGCAAAAATGTAACTTCGATTTTGAATTCGGTGTTACAAAGTTGCCTTTGTTTGATGCACCACACCCTGACCATAAGGTTTTCTTAAGAGAAGAATGTGTATTGGGTCTTGAACGTATCTTCGGCACTATTCCTGAGGATTATCTTGCCAGACTCGATTATGAACTTTCCGTTATTGATGAAATGGGCTTCAATGATTACTTCCTCATTGTTGCCGACTTTATAAAATTTGCAAAATCAAATGACATTCCCGTGGGTCCCGGCAGAGGGTCGGCTGCAGGTAGTCTTGCGGCATACGCTCTTGGTATTACAGGTATTGACCCAATACAAAACAGGCTGCTTTTTGAACGCTTCCTGAATCCCGAAAGAGTCAGTATGCCTGATATAGACATCGACTTCTGCTATGAGCGTCGTGGTGAGGTTATTGACTATGTAACTGCCAAATATGGCTCTGACCGTGTGGCGCAGATTGTAACCTTCGGTACTATGCAGGCAAAACAGGCCGTTAGAGATGTTGCAAGGGCTTTGGGTCTGTCTTACAGTACAGGTGATATAGTCGCAAAACAGATTACCCGCGATTATAAGGATATTAAGGATGCTCTTGATAAAAATAACGACTTAAAAACCCTCTATAATTCCGATGAAAATATAAAGAAGCTTATTGATACCGCTGCAAGGGTAGAGGGTATGCCTCGTCATGCTTCAACCCACGCTGCAGGTGTTGTTATTACGAGGGATGAGGTTTCATCTTATGTGCCTCTTGCGCGTAATGGTGAGCAGACGGTTACGCAGTTTACTATGACGGAGATTGAACAACTGGGACTTCTTAAAATGGACTTCCTCGGTCTTCGTACGCTTACCGTTATAAATGATGCGGTTGCTCTTATAAAAGAGACGGAACCTCAATTCGATATATCAAAAATACCCCTTGATTGTCCCGAGGTTTTTCGCGAAATGTCCAAGGGTAATACCATAGGTGTGTTCCAATGTGAATCGGCAGGTATGACAAACCTTATCGTAAATATGAAGCCTCGCAATTTTGCGGATATTGCTGCTGCAATCGCATTGTACAGACCGGGTCCTATGTATTTTATTGATACATACCTGGAAAATCGCAAGGACTTCGACAAGATTTCTTACAGAACACCGCTTTTGAAGGATATTCTTGATGAAACAAACGGCTGTATGGTTTATCAGGAACAGGTAATGCAGGTCTTCCGTACACTTGCGGGTTACTCCTACGGCAGAGCCGATGTTGTGCGCCGTGCAATGAGTAAGAAAAAACGCGATGTTATGGAAAGTGAAAGAGAGATTTTTGTCAATGGTCTTAAGGATGAAAATGGTAACGTTATCATTAAGGGTGCAGTAAATAACGGCATAGATGCTAAAACAGCTGACGATGTTTTCTCGGATATGATTTCATTTGCATCCTATGGCTTCAACAAAAGCCATACTGCAGCCTATGGTCTTATTGCATATCAAACAGCATACCTTAAGGTTAAATATCCCAAAGCCTTTATGGCGGCACTTCTCACAAGTGTTATCGGTGATGTTACCAAAACTGTTATTTATATAAATGAATGTAACAGACTTGGCATAAATGTGCTGCCACCTCACGTAAATTACAGTGGTAAACGATTTTCTGTCAGTGGCGATGATATTGTCTTTCCTTTGCTTGGTATCAAAAATATCGGTAGAGCCCTAATTGATAAAATCAGGCGTAATTTCAATGAGGATGGAGAATTCAAAAGCTATTGGGATTTCTGTAAGAGGATAAGCGGTACAGAGCTTAATCGCAGAGCCTTGGAGTGCCT
>JAZRFZ010000029.1:0-17188 GCA_045643925.1 Acutalibacteraceae bacterium
CTCAATGTTATGAATGACATCCTTGGTGCATTTATGAAAAACGGCATTGAAACAAAGGGCTTTAACTCAAAGGCAAAGGGTGATTATGCTTACACACTTGTTGTAGCAGACTCAATCCCCGAAGCAGTTGTGAACGCTCTCAATGGTAATGAAGATGTTATTAAAGTAAGAAAGATATAACAAAAATGCAGTCCGTTAGCACTGCATTTTTAATTTTAAATTAAAAATTTAAAATTAAAAATTAAGGGCGCAAGCGCGGATTATAATCAACGCGAAGCGTTCCTTTAATTTTGCATTCTGCATTTTGCATTTTACATTTTACATTTTACATTTACGGAATAACATTACCTGCGCTTGAAAAGATTTCGTACCATTCCTGTTTTGTAATGGTGATATCTGCTGCGGCGGCACATTCCAAAAGCCTGTCGGGATTCATTGTGCCTGTAAGGGGTTGCATTTTAGCGGGGTGACGGAGAATCCACGCCATAACGATTGTGTTCTTCGTTACACCGTATTTATCCGCTAATTCTTGCAATTTTGCATTGATTTCGGGGAAGTCAGGGTTATCAACGTAAACACCCTCGAAGAAGCCGTACTGGAAGGGTGACCAAGCTTGAATTGTGATGTCCTCGTAGCGACAGAACTCAAGAATACCGCCGTCGCGATCAATGGCGTTATCCTCGCGCATATTAACGTAAAGACCCTGCTTTACGATGTGACAGTCAGTAATGCTGAACTGTAACTGGTCTGCGCAAATTGGCTCATCACCAAGATATTTCTGCAAAAGACGAATCTGCATGGGGTTCTGATTGGAAACGCCGAAGTGCTTTACTTTTCCGCTTTCCTTAAGGATTGCAAAAGCCTCTGCAACCTCCTCGGGCTCGTAAAGTGTGTCAGGGCGGTGAAGGAGAAGGAAGTCAAGATAATCTGTTTTTAATCTTTTAAGACAACCCTCTGTGGATTCAATGATGTGCTCCTTGGAGAAGTCAAACATTACCTTGCCGGGACAGATGCCGCACTTTGACTGTAAAATAATTTTTTCACGGACATCGTCGTTCATACCGATAGCGTTAGAGAAAACTTCTTCGCTTTTGCCACCGCCGTAAAGGTCTGCGTGGTCAAAGAAGTTGAGCCCTGCACCCATAGCGGTGTCAAGGAATGCTTTTGCTTCCTCAACGGATTTATCCGCCATTCGCATACATCCAACTGCAATAACGGGTACATCTACACCGCTTTTGCCAAGTTTCATTGTTCTCATAAAATCATCCTTTCTAGAGTGAGTGTGTTAAACTATATCTGTTTCGAATACACTTAACCCACTCTAATACACTTCGCATAAAATTCTGATTCGACCCTTGCGGGTGTCACCTGAAATCTCTTTGAATCTGAATCTGCCCTGTCCTCTTACAGAGATAATGTCATTTTCTTTAAGGGGGATAGAGTTATTGGTTGTCAGCTTGCCGTTTATAAAAACACGCTCTCCGTCAATGAGTGCAGAGCTTTTACTACGTGAAATATTATATACTGCAGATATAATTCCGTCCAAGCGGAGAGAGGAAACAATAACCATTTTCTCCGTGGGTTGGGGGAGCGCATCTGTTGGTAAGGTGTCACATATTTCGCAGTAAACACTTGTGTGGCGCACCTTTGTGAGGTTATCAATAATATAAGGTGCAATGCTCTCAAGGCAGACAACATAGCCTTTATTATTGCTTATTATTATATCACCCAAGGTTTCTCTTTTTATACCAAGACCCAGAATTGAACCTAAAAAATCACGATGAGTTAAATCGTCAGAGAATTTTTCGGATAAAGGTGCCACAAGAATAATTGCAACAGGAGGTTGCGGAGAATAACCGAAATCATCCTCGTCACCGAAGCAGACGATTTTACGCTCAGCATCCTCGTATCCGCCGTAGAGGGTGAAGCCATACTTGATTTCCTGGTGGAGTAAGGTCTGCTCATGCATATTGAGAAAGTCACTGTAGGTGTATATTCCACGATTGTGTGAGCGGTTTGAAAGCTCCTTGAATCTGTTTTTTAATATCTGTGTTTCGTCAGCCATAATCCACCGCCTTTCTATGAGAGATTATAGCACATAAAAAGAAAAAGAAACAGTAGCAAATTGATATTGCTACTGTTATTTTGTGATTATTTTTTCTTTTTACCGCCGAAGAAACCGCGTTTTTCCTCAGGTTGGATGGGGTTATTTCCCATAGCCTCGTTGAATTTAAGTAATGCGGCTTTTTGCTCTTCAGTAAGGTTTTTGGGTACTTCAATAGTAATTTTAACAAGCTGGTCTCCGCGACGTGTGGAGTTGAGCACGGGGATACCTCTGCCCTTAAGCTTGAATACTGTGTCGGGCTGTGTACCTGCGGGAAGCTCGTATTCAACCTGACCATCAAGTGTAGGAACTCTCAGCTTGTCACCTAATGCTGCCTGCATATAGGAAACCTTCATTTCGTACCATACGTTGTAGCCGTCACGCTCAAAGAAGGGGTGAGGCTTAACGTTAATGATAATCTTAAGGTCACCGGGAGGGCCACCGTTTACGCCGTGGTTACCTTCACCGCGTGCGGGGTAAATCTGACCGTCGTCAACACCTGCGGGTATAGTAATGTCCTTGGTGTAGGTTTTTCTGATTCTGCCTGCACCCTTACAGCGTGTGCAGGGGGTGGGATTAAAGGTACCCTTACCACCACAACGCTGACAGGTTTTCTGTGTGCTTATTGTACCGAAGGGAGTGCGCTGCTGCACATTTACCTGACCTCTGCCGTTACAGTCGGGACAGGTCTGTGGTGTGGTGCCTTTTGCTGCACCGCTTCCGCCACACTCATCACAAAGCTCGATTTTCTGGAAATCAACCTTTTTGGTGCAACCCTTTGCCGCCTCTTCAAATGTAAGTACAACTGAGGTCTGTATGTCGCTTCCTCGACGTGGAGCATTGGGGTTAGCGCGTGAGCCGCCGCCAAAACCTCCGAAGCCACCAAAACCGCCACCACCGAAAATGGAGCCGAATATGTCGCCAAGGTCAAATTCCATACCGTCACCGAATCCGCCGAATCCTGCGCCCTGACCTGCACCATAGCTGGGGTCAACACCTGCAAAGCCGAAACGGTCATATTTTTCCTTCTTCTCGGGGTTTGAAAGGATTTCGTAAGCCTCGTTAGCCTCTTTGAACTTTGCTTCTGCTTCTTTGTTGTCCGGGTTAAGGTCGGGATGATATTTCTTGGCAAGTTGACGGTATGCCTTTTTTAATTCATCGGGGGAGGCGCTTCTGTCAACGCCTAACACCTCGTAATAATCGCGTTTATCTGCCATTTTTGATCCTTTCCTGTTGGAATAATCGGTCTAAAGACGGCGCCCTATGGGTACCGTCTTTAGCAATTTGTGGTTTAATAATTATTCAACATCTGTGAAGGGGGCTTCTGTGTAGCCATCCTGTGCACCTGCTGCAGCGTTGGGGTCAAAGCCTGCTGCTGAGGGGTCAAATCCCTGTGCGCCACCTGCTGCCTGATAAAGCTTTTCGGAAATCTCGTAGAATTTCTTTGTGAGAGCTTCCTGCTTCTCCTTGATAGCGTCGATATTGTCACCCTTAAGTGCTTCCTTGAGGTCGTCAATCTTAGCGTTGATTTCAGTCTTATCTGCTTCGTCGAACTTGTCGCCGTTGTCTGCAAGGAGCTTTTCGCACTGGAATACCATCTGATCTGCGGCATTACGTGTGTCAACTTCCTCTTTGCGCTTTCTGTCTTCTTCAGCAAACTGCTCAGCTTCCTTAACTGCGCGTTCGATGTCGTCCTTGCTCATGTTTGTTGAAGATGTGATTGAAATTGACTGCTCCTTGCCTGTGCCAAGGTCCTTTGCAGAAACGTGAACGATACCGTTAGCGTCAATGTCAAATGTTACTTCAATCTGAGGAGTACCGCGACGTGCGGGGAGGATGCCATCAAGGTGGAAGAGTCCGAGAGTCTTGTTGTCCTTTGCAAACTCTCTTTCACCCTGAAGAACGTGAACCTCAACTGATGTCTGATTATCTGCTGCAGTTGAGAAGATCTGGCTCTTCTTTGTGGGGATAGTTGTATTTCTCTCGATAATCTTTGTGCAAACGTTACCGAGTGTTTCGATACCGAGTGAAAGGGGAGTAACGTCAAGAAGGAGAAGGCCTTCTACGTCACCGCCGAGAACACCTGCCTGAAGTGCGGCACCGATAGCAACGCACTCGTCGGGGTTGATGCCCTTGAAGGGCTCTTTGCCTGTGTATGATTTAACTGCATCCTGTACAGCGGGAATTCTTGAAGAACCACCCACCATAAGAACCTTGCTTATTTCATTTACGCTGAAGCCTGAGTCTGCGATTGCCTGACGTACGGGACCCATTGTAGCCTCAACGAGGTCTGCTGTAAGCTCGTTGAACTTTGCTCTTGTGAGAGTTGTGTCGAGGTGGAGGGGGCCGCCTGCTTCAGTCATAGTGATGAAGGGGAGGTTGATTGCAGATGATGTAACACCTGAAAGCTCGATTTTTGCCTTTTCTGCAGCTTCCTTAAGTCTCTGCATTGCCATCTTGTCAGTTGAAAGGTCTGTGCCTGTTTCTTTCTTGAATTCCTGAACAAGCCAGTTGATGATGCGCTGGTCGAAGTCGTCACCACCGAGACGGTTGTTACCTGCAGTAGCCTTAACTTCCTGAACACCGTCACCCATTTCGATGATTGAAACGTCGAAAGTACCGCCACCAAGGTCGTAAACCATAACCTTCTGGTCAGCTTCCTTATCAATACCGTATGCAAGGGCAGCTGCTGTGGGCTCGTTAACGATACGCTTTACTTCAAGACCTGCGATTTTACCTGCGTCCTTTGTAGCCTGACGCTGAGCATCTGTGAAGTATGCGGGAACTGTGATAACTGCCTCTGTAACCTTGTCACCAAGGTAGCTTTCTGCGTCTGCTTTAAGCTTTGAAAGAATCATTGCAGAAATTTCCTGAGGTGTATATGATTTGTCGTCGATTGTTACCTTGTAGTTTGTACCCATTTCTCTCTTGATTGAGGAAATTGTTCTGGTGGGGTTCTGAACTGCCTGACGCTTTGCAACCTGACCAACAAGTCTTTCGCCTGATTTTGAGAAACCTACTACTGAGGGAGTTGTTCTGTTGCCTTCTACGTTAGCGATAACTACGGGCTCGCCGCCTTCGATAACTGCTACGCATGAGTTTGTTGTACCTAAGTCAATACCAATTGTTTTTGCCATGATAAATTACCTCCGTGTATAATTAAGTATTGTTTTGCTTTTTTAGTTTGTAACCTGTACGGTTGCAAATCTGAGAATTCTGTCACCCATTTTATATCCCTTTTCAAAAACACCTGCAACGGAATTTTCGGGAAGGTCAGGATTTTCAACAGTCATTACTGCACTGTGAATGTTGGGGTCGAATTCGTCACCGACTTCACCGAATGCTTCAACCTCAAGATTTTTGAGAATGTCACCAAGCTGTGTGAGTGTCATCTCAATACCCTTGCGGTAAACCTCGATGTCATCGGTTTTATTTTCAGCTGCTCTGTCGAAATTATCAAGGACAGGTAACAGCAATTTTAACGTGTTTGCTTTGGCATCTGTGTAGGTTGCCTCTTTCTCACGCTGAGAGCGTTTGCGGAAGTTGTCGTACTCTGCAAGTGTTCTCAGGTGTGAATCCTTAAGTGCGGCAAGCTCGTTTGTGAGTGCCTCAATCTCGTTCTTTTTATCGGAACGTTTTTTCTTTTCTTTTTTTGGAGCAGCTTCTTTCTCAACTGCTTCCTCCTGAATTTCAGGATTCTGATTTTCTGTTGCCATTTCTTATCTCCTATTCATCCAAGGTTTCCGTAAGCATGGTGCCGATAACACCTGCAAGGTAGCGTATTGTGGAAATCAGCCTTGCGTAATCAAGTCTTGTGGGACCGATAATGCCGATTGCACCGCTATCTCTTTCGCCTACTGAATACTTTGAAAAAATTGTTGTACTGTTGCGAAGCTCTCTGTAAGGGTTCTCTGTGCCTATTGAAATATTAAGAGGCTTCTTCTGTGAATTGATTATAGACTCAAGGGGTGTACCTCTGTGCATAAAATCCATAAGTCTGAACGCGTCCTCGGAAAGCTCTGTGTGGTTGAGGATGTTGTTCTGCCCCTTGAGATGAATTTCCGTTGTCTTTACCGCACCGCAGAGGTCGGATATTGCACAAAGGAAAGGGGACATAATGAAAACCTTATCACCAAGTGAAGCAACCAAAGTCTGTATGAATGTAAGTGTTATGTCAGACACGTTTCTGCCTGTAAAGTAGGTCTGGCAGATGTTGTAGAAGATTTCTGCAATTTCTACATTGATCTCTGCTTCGCACCTTACAACCGCACTTTTTAAGATACCCGAGGTTGCAAGAAGAACAATCATTGCTGTGTGGTCACTCAAGGGGACAAGCTCAATCCTTCTTATAAAAGCCTCGTCGTCGGAGGGTGATGAGGAAACTGCAACGCAGTTTGTAAGCTCTGCCAGGATGTTACCTGCTTTTTCCAGAAGCTTGTCGGGTTCACCTGAAAATGACTGAAGCCATATCTTGATGCGTTCCTGTTCGTCGACTCCTAGCTCGTAGCTTGTCATAAGGTTGTCAACGTAGTATCTGTAGCCTGCCTGAGAGGGGACTCTACCTGCGGAAGTGTGTGGTTGCTCTAATAAACCAAGTTCAACAAGGTCTGCCATATCGTTACGAATGGTGGCAGAGGAAACGGCGTTGCCCATGTACGCACAGATTGCTTTTGAGCCAACAGGCTCTGCGGTAGCAATGTAGCGCTCTATGATGATTGCAAGTATTTGTTTCTTGCGCTCTGTAAGTGCTGACACGCGCCTCACACCTTTCTTTGGTTTTAGCACCCGTTAGCACTCTGTTGTGGTGAGTGCTAACTCTGTTAATAATATACCCCACAAATTGGAATTTGTCAACTGTTTGTGCAAAATTATTTGTTAATACTTTGTTAATTTGGGTGGTTTCTTTTACAGCTTTTGTAATTGATATATATATATTATGGTATAGGGGATTTGTTTTATACAAACAAAAAAACTCCCCACCTGATTAGGTGGGGAGTGACTGAATGTTCAGCATTAATTACTGCTCAACGGGGTAAACAGAAACTTTCTTTCTGTCTTTACCAAGGCGCTCGAAACGAACCTGACCGTCAACAAGTGCAAAGAGAGTATCGTCTTTACCCTTGCCTACGTTTGTGCCGGGATGAATCTTTGTGCCTCTCTGTCTTACAAGGATGTTACCTGCAAGAACGTGCTGGCCGTCTGCTCTCTTAGCGCCGAGTCTTTTTGACTCTGAATCACGGCCGTTACGGGTTGAACCCATACCTTTTTTATGAGCAAATAACTGGATGTTGATTTTAAGCATTCGTTACACCTCCGTAGTAGTTATCGTAACATTTTTGGAATATTGCTTACTGAGCTCTGATATATGAAGCTCAAGACCTAGCAATATATCTTTTGTTGTGTGTGCGTCTGCCTCGGGGACCTTAAGTGCCATTGAGCCGTTATCGTCAACAGAAATGTCTGCCTCTACTCCCATTATTTCTGTAATGGTGTTGGCAACCATATAGGCTGCTGATGAAACCGATGCACAAACAATGTCTTCACCGCTTGTACTGTAGCCTGCATGACCGCTTATATTGAACCCTGTGGGAACGCCGTTTGAATGAAAAAACTTTGCTTTAATCATTGATTAAGCATTGATAGCTGCAATCTCAACCTTTGTGTAGGGCTGTTTGTGACCCATTTTGCGCGTTTCATTCTTCTTGGGTTTGTAGGTTGCAACAACGATCTTTTTACCCTTGCCGTTCTTGATAACCTTAGCGCTAACTGAAGCGCCGTCAACATAGGGAGCACCAACCTTGATGCCGTCGTCTGCACCGACTGCGATAACCTTATCGAAGGTTATAGTGGAATCAGCTTCAACTTCGAGCTTCTCGATGAAGATAACATCGCCGTTCTCAACTTTGTACTGTTTTCCGCCTGTTTCGATGATTGCGTACATAGATTTTTACCTGCTTTCTTTCAGTCTCGCTAACAAGGCACATAATTGAAATATTATGTTTGAGGGCACAACAAAGCACCCGCCCTTAATATGCGGCAAATGGTATTTTAACAGAAATTGTCACACTTGTCAACCATTTTTTTCAATTCGTTTTCCATATCCTCAGGGTAAGGTGCAACGAAGGTGAGTTGTTCATCTGTGACAGGGTGGGCGAAGCTCACCTGTCTGCAATGAAGTGCGGCACGCTTTATATAATGTGTATGTTCACCGCCGTACATATCGTCACCCAGGAGTGTGTGACCGATGTGGTTGAAGTGAACTCTTATCTGATGAGTTCTGCCTGTTTCGGTTGTTACCTCAACAAATGATTTGTCCTCGGATTGTGCAAGTGTTTTGTAATGGGTTATTGCTTCGTCACCGCGCTCGTCAACACATCGTGATGTCTTACCCTTATCGGGACGGAATATGGGCGCATTTATTGTGCCCTCATTTTCTGTAATGCCCCATACAAGCGCATTGTATATTTTTTGCATATTTCCATTAAGCTTTGATGAGGCCAAGGTGTTCTTTGCGAAGACCATTACACCTGATGTCACTTTATCAAGTCTGCCGATTGCTCTGCCTGCGGCAGGTTCATTTTGTGTCTTTATAAGGTAATTTGCAACTGCATTGCAAAGTGTAAAGTTGGGGTGGTTGAATGTGGGGTGCACGGATATACCCGACGGCTTGTTTATGATGAGAATATCCTCGTCCTCAAAGATGATGTCAAGCTCCTTTTCCCACAGCAAAGGGGGAGTGGATTTTTCAGGAATTTTTAGTGTGAGGCGGTCACCGCTTTTAACTTTATCAATGACACGGATGTGCTCACCATTTATGAAAATCGTTTCGGGAGTGTTTCTGAAAATACGAACAATAAATGCAGATAATTTTAACTTCTCACGTAGATAATGAACGAGAGGAAAACCATCATATTCAGGTGGAATTGTGTATTCAATTACTCTCAAAAAAACACTCCTTTCTTCTGTTGTAGAAAAATTTTCCAACTATGTGAAATCTGTGGCAAGATGTATATACATTTTCGTCGATTGATGTCTAATGTTCATAAAACTGTAGAAGTAAAGTTAGTTGCTTTACGCCTTTTGAGGCCTTAAAATTCCAAAAACGAAAATACTGTAAAGTTGTAAACATTTTAAACAGAGTTTTGAACAATGACAAGCTTAGTGCTTTACAAAATTTACATTGTTCAAAACCCTGAATGGAATGTATAAAATTAAAATATACTGTAAAAAAGTGTAATATACAGTATAAAAATTACTTGATGGGGAACTCGGAAACCTTACGCTCATTGAACTTTGCTACGAAGTCAAAACCTGCCTCGCGGGCAATTTCATAAGCCTGAGGAATACCAAAACCGATGCGCTCAGCATAGTGTGAATCTGAGCCTACGCTGACAAGTCTGCCACCCAATTCTTTGTATCTTTTTACTGTTTCAAGTGTGGGTGCAGGCATATTGATGGGGTACTTGAGACCGCCCATATTTATCTCGAGCGCTTTATCCTTTTCAGCACAGAGCTTGAGAATTTCGTCCACTTTGTTTTTGTATTTGTTGATGTCCTCAACGTAACCGCAGAGGTTGAAAATATAGCGGAAGGGATATGTGATGTGAGCAAGAATGTCGAAGTTACCCCACTGTAACATATTGAGAAGCTCGTCGAAATATTCATTCATCAAATCCTCAACAACATATCCGTCAAAGGACTTGAAATAGTAGAAATCTTCCATATCGCGGAGGTTGTGAATGGAGCCGATAACCACATCGTATTTTTGCATATTTATAATTTTTTCTGCAAGCTCGGGAATGTAGTGAGGCTGTGCCAACTCGATACCGCGGAGCACTTCAAGTCTGCCTTCGAATGAAACCTTTGCCTTTGAAACCTCAAGATAGCTCTGGATTGTTCTGCGGTCATACTCGTCCTTGTAGAAGTAGTCAACCTCGCAATGGTCTGTGAAAGCAACTGTATGTATGCCGTTTGACTCTGCAATTTCTGACATATATGTTGCAGAATGATTACCGTCGGGAGAGTTATCTGTATGTGTGTGTAAGTCAATAATTTTAATATCGCTCATATTATATCCTTCCTTGAAGTTATTTCTTCCTTAAAATTAAATCTTCCAACCACATATATTAACACAAAAAACTACAAAATAACAGAGTAAAATCAAAAATTATGTTATAAAAATGGATATATTATCCTTTAATTTCTGATTTTAATATGGTAAAATATGCTTTGAGAGGAGTGAAAATATGGAACTCACCGTTAAAGCAAATGCTAAAATCAATTTACTTTTAGATATAACAGGCATAAAGGAAAACGGCTATCACAGTCTTTTCACAATTATGCAGTCCATCAGTCTGGGTGATACAATAACTGTAAAAAAGACCGAAGGTGAGGATATCACAATCTCCTGCACCGTTCCCGGTGTACCAACAGACAGCAAAAATATTGTTTACAAATGCGCTGTGAAGTTTTTTGAATATGCAGGTATTACCGAAAATAAAGGTATTCACATACATATTGATAAAGTAACTCCATTCTGTGCAGGTATGGGTGGCGGAAGTGCAGACGGCGCTGCTGTGCTTGTGGCACTCAATAAATTGTTCGGCACCGATTACCATGAAAAGATACTTTGTCGTATCGGTGTGAAGGTTGGCGCAGATATTCCCTTCTGTATTGTGGGCGGTACTGCACTTGCTCTCGATACAGGCGCGGTTGTAGCACCACTTCCCGACCTTGGGGATTATTACATTGTTGTAGTTAAGCCTGAGGATGGAGTTTCCACCAAAGAGGCTTATGATGCAGTTGATTCGTTGGAAAATATGAAGCATCCACAGAATTATAAGATGATGGAATTCCTTGCAGACGGTAAGAGTGACGAAGCACTGAAGCTCTGCTCCAACGTATTTGAACAGGCACTTGAGGTACCGGGCAGGGTTGATATAAAGGCAATCTGCAATAAAAACGGTGCGGAGGCTTCCTGTATGACAGGCTCAGGTTCTGCAGTATATGGCATTTTCAAAGAGAAAACTAATGCAGAAAAAGCTATGGATGAATTGAAAAACAAGTTCAAAAACGTTTATCTTTGCACACCCGAAAGCTACGGTGTGAAAATAAGCGAATAAAACAAGTGAATAAAATTACCAAAACCGTCCAAAAATTCAGACAGAATGAAAGGACGGTTTTGTTATGCTTGAAAATAAAGTTTTTAATCCTCATAGGGACAGATTGTTTCTGGTTTCAATTTTAGTTGTACTTAGTCTGTATTTATCTGCATCTACGGTGTTTTTCTATGCTTCGGCAGGGAACGTGCGCAGCAATGTTGTTCGTCTGCACGTCATAGCTAACAGTGATTCCATTGAAGACCAACAAATAAAGCTGAAGGTCAGAGATGCTCTCCTTGAAAAGAACAACGCTATGTTAAGTGGTGAAGTGAACAAGGAAAATGCTTTAGAATATTTTAAGGATTCGAGAGAAGATTTGCTTAAAACTGCTAATGAAGCCTTACTGCAAAACGGATGCAATTACAATGCCGAAATCACATTGGGAACGGAATATTATACCACACGGCAATACGGAAATCTTACGTTCCCTGCAGGGGAATATATGTCCTTGCGAGTCGTTCTTGGGGAAGGTGAAGGACAGAATTGGTGGTGTGTTATGTTTCCGCCCTTGTGCATTCCTGTGGCAGGGGATATAGAAACAGACGAAAATAAAACTGCCGACATTCTTACACCCGGTGGTGAAGAAATTGTCAGCAGTAATGGTAAGTATATAGTTAAATTCAAGCTGTTAGAAATCTACGAGGAGCTAATTCAAAACTTTAAATAACTACCTCTGCGTGGCGTGTTACATGGCAACCTACATTTACCGCCACAGGAAGTCCTGCAATGTGGGTGGGCGCAGTTTCGATATTTACTGCAAGTGCAGTTACATCACCGCCAAAGCCCTGTGCACCGATGTTGAGCTTGTTTACCTCGGTGAGTATTCTTTCTTCCAATTCCTTATAGAAGGGGTCGTTGTTGGGAGTGTCAATATCTCTGCACAATGCTTTTTTTGAAAGAAGCGCCACACCCTCGAAATCACTACCTATACCCACACCGAGTACCACAGGTGGGCAAGGGTTGGCGTCTGCGTTTTTAACCACGTTTACAACAAAGGAAATGATGTCGTCAACAGTTGCAGATGGTGTGAACATTTTTATCTGACTCATATTCTCACTGCCAAAGCCCTTTGGTGCGGCGGTGAGCTTTATTTTGTCACCGGGTACAATGGAAAGGTGAATGAGTGCAGGGGTGTTATCACCTGTATTACCTCTGCGGATAGGGTCGGCAACTATTGAGCAACGCATTTTACCATCAAGGTATGCTCTTTTTACGCCATCATTGATTGCGGTGTTAAAGTCGCCGTCAACGATGTGCACATCCTGACCTAATTCACAGAAAAGGACAGCCATACCTGTATCCTGGCAAATGGGGATGTTGAGTTCCCTTGCACAATCAAGGTTTTTACACATATCACAGAATATTCCCTTAGCAATTTCATTGGTTTCTGTTTCTGTCGCAGAATAAATCCTGTTTTCTAAGGATGAGGGTAAAAATGAATTCGCTTTTACAAAAAGCTCTGCAACAGCAGCCTCAATAACCCTTGCACTTATTTCTCTCAAAAAAACACTTCCTAATGTTGTTGTCAACTTAAATATATAACCGTGCCACAAGACACGGTTATGGTTTTATAATTGTATAATTATAATCCGCGAGGACTTCCGCCACCGCGACGGGGTGTAGATGTGCCTCTCTTTGCGGCAGAGTTTTTCTTCAAATCGCTCATTTTCTCGTCACTTACAGATTTGAACTTTGCCATCATATCTTCAAAAGACATATTTTCAGGCTCGGATTTCTGTGTGCCGGTCCATACCTGTGGTTGTGAGCGTCTGCCTTTATCACCTGCAGGTTTCTTCGGTTTGGATTCTTCCTCCTTGGGGAGGGCTTTTTTAATAGAAAGAGCAATCTTTCCCTTTTCGTTAATATCAATAACCTTGACCTTAACCTGGTCACCCTCAGAAAGCTTCTCGTGAATATCTTTTATAAAAGATGCGGAAACCTCTGAAATATGTACCATACCTGTTGTTTTGTCGGGGAGCTCTACAAATGCTCCGAAGTTTGTGATGCCTGTTACCTTGCCATCAAGAATCGCGCCGATTTCTACTGCCATATCCTTTGTTTACCTCGATTGATTTTTTATTGTTCTTCGCCGGGAGTTATGTCCACATATACACGCTCGTCGGGCATAACGTAACCCTTTTTTCTGGCATACTCTTCGGCAAGGGCACTTTCGTCACCTTGTGAAATGGCAACTTCAAGTTCTTTGTTCTCAGCCTGTTGGCTTTCAAGTACGGACACAAGCTCGTTGCGGGTCTCTGTGCTTTTGTTGATTTCAATTTGTTTTTTCACAATGCTTACAACAAAGTACAAAACAATACAAGCGCACAAAACGAAAACAATAATGCTAGCTGGTGCAATCTGTTTCCTTTTCTTTTTTGCTTTTGCGTTTGCCAAAACCTTGACCGCCTTTCTTTGAAACATTTCTCCTTGTCGATATTATACCTAATAAATTATACACATACAGGCGTAGTTTTGGCAAGTGTTTTTTTCGTATTTTCTCGGACTTTTTTTCAGTTTTTTTGAAAAGGGTGGATATTTTCAGGCAAATGCGGTTAATTGCCCGATATATAAGGCGGAATGGAGCAGAAATAACCTTGAAAATAAATGATTTTGCTTTGTTGAAAGCACTTACAAATGCATCAGTTAATTTTATTACTGCCACTCCAAGGGAGATGTAATAAAATAACCAACCGATTATTTCGCCTGCGATGATATAAAACCGAACCTCTCCTTTGTTCAGTGCAAGAATAAATAAAAAACTCAATATACCGCACAGCAGAAAATACACTACATCAAAGATAATCACTGCCGCCTTTGACGTGGTGAATGACAGGCGCATAGCTCTCATTATGTCATAAAGTATGCCCAGTAAAAATCCTGCTCCGAGAGCACATAGGAAAATTGTTAACTGACGGCTTTGGGGTACAGAATACATTATCTGAACACCTTGGCAAAAAAGCCACCGCTTTTTTCGGCTATATCAGTGTATGCAAGGGAGTTGATATTACCCTCAATGGCAAGCTCGCCCACATCCAAAGATAATTTGGTAATGTGCAGTTTTTCACCGCTGACGGTCAGTTCACCACAGTCGGTTTTTGCTATGATAACCGTTTCGTCAAAGCTGTCAACATCGTTTACTCCCGATACGGAAAGTCTTTTGCGGTCCTCTAAAATACAGTTATGGGGAATCAACCCTTTTTTATCATCTGTCATAATGACACCTCCATACTAAAATGTATGTACAAGTGTGTCATTATATGAAAGAAAAAAGGCTTGTTTTTAGCAAACAAGCCTTTTGTTTAGTCATCAAATTTTGAAATAAATTCTTTTGTTCTTTGTGATTTGGGGTGGTCGAATACTTCCTCGGGAGTACCTGACTCTGCAATAACACCATTGTCCATAAAGATAACCTTTGTGGAAACTGCTCTTGCAAATGACATTTCGTGGGTAACAATTACCATTGTCATATTTTCCTCTGCAAGGCTTTTGATTACCTTAAGAATTTCGCCTGTAAGCTCAGGGTCAAGGGCGGACGTAGGTTCATCAAAGAAAAGCACCTTTGGTTCAAGCATAAGAGCACGTGCGATTGAAACGCGTTGCTTCTGACCGCCTGAAAGCTCACAAGGGTAGTTATCCAATTTGTCGGAAAGACCAACCTTGCCCAGGAGAACCTTTGCTTTCTCCTCAATTTCATCGTGAATACTCTTCTTGCTGTGTTTGTAATCCGGATTTTCCTTTGCGAGTAATTCAGCTGCAAGAGTTACATTTTTAAGAACAGTGTATTGAGGGAAAAGGTGGAAATCCTGAAAAACAAGACCGACAAGAAGCTGTTGTCTGCGTCTTTCCTTGGCGCTTTCCTTACCCACGCTACCGTCAAAGAAGACCTCATCTGCAACACTGATAAAACCACTATCGGCAGTTTCAAGCTGATTTATGCAACGGAGAATTGTTGTTTTACCGCTACCGGATGAACCAATAATGCTGAGTACTTCACCCTCATTAAGGTCGAAGCTGACACCCTTTAAAACCTCGGTTTTTCCGAAGCTTTTTTTAAGATTCTTTACTTCAAGTACAGACATATAAAAGCTCCTTTCAAACCTTAGTTTTTGTAATAATCAAACTTCTTCTCAATTTTGCTGAAGAGAATTGTGAGAATACCGTTAAATAACAGGAAGAATACACCTGTGTAGAACAAGGGCCATATAAGACCTCTGCCTGAGAAACGCTCTGCAGCCATAAGAATTTCGGGAATGGCAATAACACGTGCAAGGGATGTATCCTTGACAAGTGTTATAATTTCGTTGCTCATAGGGGGAATGATATTCTTTACAACCTGCATGAGAATAACTTTAAAGAAAACCTGGGTTTTGGTCATACCCAAAACCTGACCTGCTTCATACTGTCCTTTTGGAATGCTTTCGATACCGCCTCTGAAAATCTCCGAAAAATAACAAGCATAGTTGATTATAAAAGCAATTAGCGCTGCAGTCATACGGGACTTAAAGGGGGCATTGAAGACAAGACCGGGAACATAATAAACAACAAAAAGTTGGAGCATCAGGGGAGTACCCCTGATGACCCAAACTATTGCTTTTGTTACATATTTGATTGGTCTGAACTTTGCCATGGAGCCAAATGATATTACGAGCCCCAAGGGTATAGCCGCCAAAAGCGTGAGAATAAAAACTTGACAGTTCTGAAGGAAGCCTTCTAACAGGTCTATTGTAACCTTGTCAAAAGTCATTTTAAAATCCTCCAAGAATTATTTTGCAATAATCTGCTCCTCAAGTTTGTACTTTGCTGCGATTTTTGCAAGTGTGCCGTCTGCTGCAAGTTCAGAGATAGCCTTGTTAACTTCGTCAACTGTGTCAGCACCCTTACGGAATGCGATACCATACTGCTCGTCAGCGAATGCGAGTGTGTCAACAACAACGAGGTCTTCGAAGTCTGTGCCTTCACCGATCATACCGATTGATGCAACATAGTCAACTACGCAACCGTCTGCAGTACCTGACATAACCTCTGTGAGAGCCTTTGACTGTGTGTCAACTGCTGTGTAGTTTGCCTCTGCGAAGAAAGCATCCTCAAGAGCAACGCCTTCACCTGCAGACTCTTTCTCTGCTACGATGTTGAGACCCTTTGCATCTGCAAGAGCTTTGATTTCGTCAAGTCTGTCAGCCTTAACAACGAGAACCTGTTTGTTTGCCATGTAAGGAGTTGAGATAGCCATTGCTTCCTGTCTCTCGGGAGTGATTGTCATACCATTCCAGATACAGTCAATGTTCTTTGCTGCAAGCTCTGTTTCCTTAGCTGTCCAGTTGATTTCCTGGAACTTTGCTTCAACGCCGAGTTTTTCGCAAACTGCTTTTGCGAACTCTGTCTCAAAACCGATGAGCTCGTTGTTTTCGTCAAGGTAGTTCATAGGAGCGAAGTATGTAATACCGATAATCATTTCGCCCTTGTCCTTGATGTAAGCGATGTCAGATGCGGGAGCTTCTGTTTCGGAAGGATCTGCTGTTGTGCCTGCGTCATTATTGCAAGCAGCAAATGCGCAAACAATACCTGCAACGAGAACGATGCTCATTATGATTGCTAAAATTTTCTTGTTCATAATAAATACCTCCATAGTGGTCAGACCACTATTAAATTTTGTGTTGTCATTTTAGCACTTTAGCGTAATAAAGTAAAGTGTTTTTTTGAAAAAAGTGTATGTTTGTTGACTTTGCCTTATAAATGAAAGGATTTTTGTGCATAGTGTTGGTTATTTCGCTATAGTGTGGTTATTAACATAAAAATAAACTTGACTTTACGTCAAATTTCAATATAATACTATTGTATATATAAATCGGCTGTGATGTAAGAATGATTTTTCGGTACGGCACCCAGAGAGAGGGCGGTTGGTGTGAGCCCTTTGTCGGAGAAA
>JAZRFZ010000030.1:0-7539 GCA_045643925.1 Acutalibacteraceae bacterium
CATATATCGGGGAAGTGAGTAAGAATATCGTTTACACTGTCCAGACCTTCGTCCCCGATGGCATCGTTAAATATTACTTGACATTTTTCATAATCATAAGCCATTGCACCATTTCCCAATAAAACGGGTGCATTTATATACTCGGGGTCATAAAGATGAAAGCCTTGAAAGATTCTGCCTGTGCACACAGTAAACAAGCCGCCATTTGAAATGAAATCTGAAATGGCAGACCGTACATCGGCAGTTATTTCACCCTGGTCATTTTTGAGTGTGCCATCGAAATCACTTGCTATGAGAACATTTTGAAATTTCATATCATCACCAAAAATATTATACCAAAGCATTTTTCATAATTCAATAAACAAATATGGTTGTTATGCCTAATTTGAAATACTTTAATTTGTGTATATTATATTAAAAAACTTTAAAATACCTTGATTATGGGGTGTTGCAATGATATAATACTGTAATAAAAATAATCGTATTTTAAATAACCAAAGTGAAAGGTGAATTTTGTGGATAGAAGAGAAGATTTAAGAAATGTAGCAATCATTGCCCACGTTGACCACGGCAAAACAACTCTTGTTGACCAGTTGCTTCATCAAAGCGGTATTTTCCGTGATAACGAGCAGGTTGATGACCGAGTTATGGACTCTAACGACTTGGAAAAAGAGCGTGGTATCACCATTCTTTCTAAAAATACAGGCATACACTATAATGGTGTTAAAATCAATATTGTTGATACACCCGGTCACGCTGATTTCGGCGGTGAGGTTGAGCGTATAATGATGATGGTCGACGGCGTTCTGTTGCTCGTTGATGCCTTTGAGGGATGTATGCCTCAGACTCGTTTCGTGCTTAAAAAGGCATTGGCTTTGGGTAAAAAAGCTATTGTTGTTATCAATAAAATTGACCGTCCCGGCGCTCGTCCTCTTGAAGTAATTGATGAGGTTCTTGACTTGTTTATCGAGCTCGGTGCCAATGACGAACAGATTGAGTTTCCCGTTGTATTTGCATCTGCAAGGGATGGTTACGCATCACTCAATCATGATGTACGCGAGGGTGATATGAGACCGCTCCTCGATTCTATCATCGAGAACATCGAGCCTCCTTGCGGTGATATGAATGGTCCTCTGCAACTTCTTTTCTCAAGCCTTGATTATGACGATTATCTTGGTAGAATTGGTGTAGGCAGAGTAGAGCGTGGTATCGTTAAGGAAGGTCAGCAGGTTGTGCTTTGCAGACAGGATGGGTCCACTCAGAATGTTAAGATAGTAAAACTCTATAACTTCGAGGGACTTGCTCGAGTTGAGTGTCCCGAAGCAAAAATGGGTGACTTGGTTGCAGTATCAGGTATTGCTGAGCTTAATATCGGTGAAACAGCCTGTGATAAGGAGCATCCGGATCCGTTGCCCTTTGTTAAGATTGATGAGCCCACCATTTCAATGAACTTTATGGTTAATGACAGTCCCTTTGCAGGACAAGAGGGTAAGTTTGTTACATCCCGTAACATTCGTGCGCGTCTTTTCAAAGAGGTTGAAACCAATGTAAGTATGCGCGTTGAGGAGACAGACTCTACCGATACCTTCAAGGTTAGCGGAAGAGGTGAGCTTCACCTTTCCATTCTCATAGAAACAATGCGCCGTCAGGGGTATGAATTCCAGGTATCCCGTCCTCAGGTTATTTATAAAAAAGGACCTGATGGTGAACTGCTTGAGCCTATGGAGCTCCTTATTGTAGAAGTGCCTGAAACTTATGTTGGTGCAGTTATGGAAAAAATAGGCTCTCGTAAAGGTGAACTTGAAAATATGGATGTTCGTGATGGTGGTTCAACTCATATCGAGTTTAAAATACCCGCCCGCGGTCTTATCGGTTATCGTTCGGAGTTTATGACAGACACTAACGGTAATGGTATTATGAATAACCTTTTTGCAGGTTATGAGCCTTATAAGGGTGATATACAGATGCGTGAACGCGGTTCAATCGTTGTTCACGAGTCAGGTGAATCCACAGGATACGGACTTTTCAACACACAGGACCGTGGCAGACTCTTTATTGGACCCGGTGTACCTGTTTATGAGGGTATGATTGTTGGTGAGTGTGCAAAGAGTGAGGATATTGTTTGCAACGTTTGTAAGAAAAAACAGATGACAAACACACGTGCTTCAGGCAGTGATGACGCTTTGCGCCTTGTTCCGCATACAACACTTTCTCTTGAGCAGTCGATGGAATTTATCGGTGACGACGAACTTCTTGAAATCACACCCGACAGTATGCGTCTGAGAAAAAAGATTCTTTCCAAAGAAAAACGTATGAAACAACAGTTTGGACGCAAATAAAAATTGGACGGAGGTATTGTTATGAATAAAAAGACCTTTGTATTTCTTTTAGTTGCAGTGGTTATCCTTGGCTTTGTGTTAGGTTTTGCTGTTGCTAAAAACAGCGGTAAGGAAGAGGATACTACATTGCCTTTGATTGAATCACCTGTAGAAATTCCGGATGAAACAACCTTACCTGTGGATGATGAAACAGAAACTGAAACAGAGACTGAAACAGAGACCACAACCGAAACAACCGAGGTAAGCACCACAGAAAAAGAGTTTAAGAGTGAAACAATCAGTACAGATTATTTCAATCTTTACACTCCTGCCGAGTGGTACGGTGAATATACCTGCAAAACAAAAAAGCCTAATGATGATGGCTCGTTTATACTTGAATTTACCCATAACGACAGCAGTAAAGCTGGTGTTGACGGTAAGGTTTTCGAGATTGAGGTTTACCCTCAAACGGAGGGTGATAACCCTGAAGATATCCCCGGTGCTGAATTAGTGGGTGTTCTTAGTGTTAACGGGGAAAAATTCAACGTTGTTTCAATACACGCTACAGACGTGCGCTATACCGAGGACACGGCGGATGGCTATGCAAATATCCGTGATAAGGCAGATGAGCTTATTGCATCCTTGGAAACCAAGGACGGCATTGAATTCGAAGCAAAATAATCAGGTGGTAATTATGAATAAAAGACTTTTTCATAAAATTATTTCGATAGTGCTGGCTTTGGTCAGTGTGATAAGTCTTGTTGCATTTGCATCCGGCTGTGATAACACAAGGAACGAGGGTAATGTTACGTCAACTACAGATGTGACAGCGGATACCACAGCTTCCACCGAGCCCACGAAAGCACCTGTAGAGGACGAGGTTTCTGAGGCGGGCAAGGCACATTTTGAAGAAATGCTCAAGAATTATAATAATAGCTTTATTGACCTTGTAAGTATGCTTGTTGCACCCGAAAAGGCAAGGGCAACATGGCTTGTGACTCCGTATTATGAGAATTTTGCGGATGCAGAGTTTGATGCGGTTATTATTCCTGAACTTTCAGACCGCAAGTATTCTGACGTTGTTAACGAGGAAGAGTTTGCAGAGCTTAAGGGCGACGGCAAAACTGCCAGCAATTGGTTTTTTGTTGACGGCAAAGATATCAACGCTTTGTTTGACCAGGTCTTTGAAAAGGGCAGATTTACTGCAGAAGACCTTTTAGGTAGCAGTGAGGATGACAGAATTACCTCCAATGGCTTCTATATGTATAAGGAGGAGCCTGATTATAATAGGTATTATACATATTACGTAAATTACCGCTATGTTTCCCACGAGGGCGACAAGGTTATTCTTAAGGTTAATCTTATTAGTGCGGTGGAAATATCAGCGACACCTGGTTATGTTGGTGTGTGTGAGTTTAACACTCAGAGAAGCCTTGGCAGATTGACTCTTGCGGAGGGTGAAATGCCTGAGCATTATACCTTTGATACGGTAAAGGAACAACTTAAGTTTGATGCTGATACATTGAATGAATATACCTTTACCCTTATTGAAACCGAGGATGGCTTCAAGCTTCATTCGGTAGAAGTATAAATTATAAACCGTCTTGTGAAATGACCTTTTACAAGGCGGTTTTTGTATGGTTGCAAATAATGATAAAATGTGATAGAATACTCAGCATAGTGAGGTGTTATTATGGCAGACAAAAGATTCCTCGATGATAACGACAATCGTAAATTTTCTGTAGATGATGATTATATTGAGATTATAGATGACTCAGGTGATAACATTTTCAGCAATTCTGTTCCTGATGTTATTGAGCTTGAACCTGATGATATTTTCAGTTCATCATCAAAGGACGTTTATATTGGTAAACGAACAAAACAAGAACAGGATAACAATGTTTATTTCACAAAGCGCAGCACTCCTGAACAGATACCTGTGCACAGAGCTCCTCAGCAAAGACCTGTTCAAAGACCGCAGTCAAGTCAACAAAGACCTGTTCAAAGGCAACAGGTACCTGCGCAAAGACGACAGCAACCTACTCCGGAGCAGATTCGTCAACAACAGATGAGAGACAGACAAAGAGCTCAGCAACAGGCAAATATGCGCCGCGGCGACAGTAGGTACGACACACAAAGGGTGAGAGTGGCTGACAGTGAAGAGATTTCGGACTTTGAAGCTCGTCGCCAAAAAATCTCCCCAAAGGGCGGTGCTCCAAAGAAAAAGTCACCTGCAGTAGTTGCTCTTCTTGTTATTCTTGCGGCAATAATCGGCTTTGGCGGTATAATCTACACAATGGCAGGCTCAGTTGTGGGCAAGTTCAACGCGGCAGACCCTATTGAACATATTGAGGATGTGGATTCGCTCCGCAGTGAAAGTCACGTCAGGAATATTCTCCTTATCGGTGCCGATGCAGACCGCGGAGGCTCATCACGAAGTGACAGTATAATGATTGCTTCCGTGAATAAGCAAACAGGCAGAATCACAGTTTGTTCAATTCTCCGTGATACTCATCTCGATGTGCCAGGTCATCAGGAGTCAAAGGTTAATGCAGCATTCTCCTGGGGTGGAGCAAATCTGCTTGTACAGACCATTGAACAGAATTTCGGTATTAAAATTGATGATTATGCCGTTGTGAACTTTGAAATGTTTACCGCTTTGATTGATGGTCTTGGCGGTATAGAGCTTGATGTCACTGAAGACGAGGCAGATTATATAAATAACCGCCACAAATATGGTAAAGAAGAAAAGCCTGAGGAAGTTCCATTTGGTGAGAGTGTCCACCTTACAGGTTATCAAGCCTTGTGGTATTCACGAATCCGTAAGCTGGGTAATGGTGACTGGGACAGAACTGAGCGTCAACGCAAGGTTATCTCAGCAATTATGAGTGATGTCAAGGGTCAGCTTAATCCTGTGGGCATTTTCGGACTTGTTTCCACTGCACAGGATGTTGCTCCGTACATAACAACAACACTTTCCACAAATGATTTCTGGTCACTTGTGTTCAGTATGATGTCTTGTATGACAAAGTCAGGCGGCAATATGGACAAGATGCTTGTAACACAGAAAATCCCCTTTGATGGTGACGGTATGTGGTGGTATTCCTCACAGTGGGATGGTTCGAGCATTTCTATTGACCTGGAAGCAAACCGTGAACAACTCCAAGAACTTCTCTATGATGATTATGAAATAGTTGAAACATCAGACGAAGTAACAGAAGATAATTACTAAGTCGTAATAAACCAATAAACTCCCGCATATATTTTTTTAGAATATATGAAGGGAGTTTATTTTTTTATGGATATTTCTTTAAAACACACGGATTACCAATATCTTAAAGCTTTGTCTAATAATATTGTGGAAGAACTTGTGGAGTGTGAATTTGCTCTGCCTGAATATATGCCCGAAATTTTACGGGTCATTAAGTCAACTGCCACACCAAAAGTTACTTCGTGCCGTCTTGTGGGTGAACGTATTACAGTAGACGGCGTTTGTGAATTGAGGATGGTTTATACCGCTGAGGATGACTGTATTTATAGCTTTTCTCAGTCACGCACATTTACCCGATATTGCGAAAATAGTGAGTTTGCGGATTGTATTGATGTTGGTGTCAAGACGGGGGTTTCCTATGTGAATTGCCGCGCTACAGGTACACGACGCGCCGAGTTAAAGGCAGGTATATCCCTGTGCTTTTCGTCATATCTGAAACAGACAGAGGACATCATTTCTTTAGGTGATACCCAAGGTATAGAGGAAAAGTGCGAGTTCGTAAGGGCGATGTCACTGGGGTGCCGTCAAACCAAACAATTCTCGATGAGTGATACGGTGACTCTCGATATGCCGTGCGCTTTTGTTGTAAGTGCACGCGGTAGTGCTGTGTGTACGGAAATCCGTAAAATTAACAATAAGATTATGATAAAGGGCGATTCCATTGTTGATGTGTGCTATGTGGACAGTAATAACCGCACTCAAAAAATCAAACACCTTATTCCCATAAACCAGATTATCGAATTCGAGGGTATGGATGAACGATACACAGGCAATGTTTCCCTCTCTGTATGTGGTGTTGATGTTATTCCAAAGGGTGAATCGGGTGGCGCTTGTAGTTGCTTCGATGTTTCTTTGGGTGTTGATGCTACTGCAACTATGTGGGAAGAAAAAGAGCTTCAGATTATTTCTGATGCTTATGCTATCGGTAAAAATATTGAATTGAAAAAAGCACCATATAAATTTTATGGAGCTGTGGATGAAATCAGAGAGACCTTTGTCAATGAAAGCAACTTTACACTGTGTGCAGAAGGTGTTTCCGAGGTCATTGATGTAACAGGGGACATCACCAATGTTACGGTAAATGCAGAGGGCGATAAACTTTACCTTAAGGGTAGCGTAGCTCTTTCCTTTATAATTAAGGATAACAGCGGCACACTTTCCTCGGTAAGCAAAATGATGGATTTTGAACTTAACAGAAATATTGACAAGGAATGTAAAAATATCTTTTGTAACCCTGCACTGACACTTGTTTCGGTGGACTGTGCCGTGAAATCCGGTAGCGTTTCCGTTCGTGTAGAAATAAATGCTGTTGCGACTGTAATGTGCGAAATCACTGTTGATGCAATAACAGATATAACCCAAAGTGATTCACCTGTTGTGGTAAATACAAATGCAATAACGGTATATTTCCCCGAAAAGGAAAATGAAAGCTTGTGGGCTATTGCCCGCAGGTACAATACAACCGTAAGCGCTATTGCTGAGGAAAATTGCCTTGATGGCGACACTACCGGCAATCTCAAAATATTGTTTATCCCTGCAGTTTGATTCACATATTGAAAAAATAATAAAAAATAGTATAATAGACAGGTGAAGCATTTTACCTGTCTTTTTTTGAGGTGATAATATGAATTATAAGAAAATACTTACATTGAGCTTTGATGATGGCGTTACACAGGATATAAGATTTATCGAGCTCCTTGATAAATACGGCATAAAGTGTACATTTAATCTCAATTCTGAACTCCTTGGTATGGATGGGTGTCTTAACATCAATGGTAAGGAAGTCAAGCATGTCAAGGTCTTGCCCGAGCAGGTAAAGGACGTCTATAAGAATCACGAGGTTGCGGCACATACGCTTACACATCCTTTTCTTGTTCAGCAGACCGATGCAGAAGTTACTCGTCAGGTCGAACAGGACAGGCTTAATCTTTCGCAGCTGGTTGGATATAA
>JAZRFZ010000031.1:0-2339 GCA_045643925.1 Acutalibacteraceae bacterium
GTCTCGACTTAAAAAATAATTTTTGAAAGGGAGTAGCAATACTCCCTTTTTGCCATAAATATGAGAGGTGATTTCATTGAAATACTATATGGGTATTGACGGCGGTGGCACATATACAAAAGCCATTGTAGCCGATGAAAAGGGCGTTGTCCTTTGTAATGCAGAGGGTGGCTCCATAAATTACTATGCCATTGGTATGGACGAATCACGAAAAAATCTTCAGAGTATTGTTGATTTGATTACCCGTGAACTTGGTGTAATCACATTTGAAGAAGTGTTTATAGGTTGCTCTGCGCTTGATAATGAAGCAGATTCAGAAACAATAAATGCTCTTTGCGGTGGTATAATCAATGCACGTGAAATTGGTATGAACAGTGATGTTTATGTTGGGTTTGTCGCATCGGGTTGTGACAGTATTGCCATTTGTGGCACAGGCTCAATGGCTATGGGCAAAAGCGGTGATGGTCAGCTTGTCGTCAAAGGCGGTTGGGGTCACATTTTAGGCGATGAAGGCTCTGCTTATTCAATCGCATTGGGTGCAATCAAGCATAGTTGTTATTGTGCTGACCATGGTTATGACGACATCTTTGCAAGTGCCCTTAACAAATATTTCAACATTACTTCAACCCGACAGATAATAGATGTTGTTTATTCTGAAAATACTAAGAAAGATTTTATTGCAGGGTATGGGGCAGAGGTTGGCAAGCTTGCAGACAATGGTGATTTGATTGCTGTCGATATTATTGAAGGCGAGGCTTTTCGTTTTGCTGACACCGTTTTAAGTTTGCTTGACGAAACCGGAAATGTGGGCACGCTTGCCCTTTATGGCGGTGTTTTTGCAAATTGCAAAACCTTCAAGGACTGTTTCTGCGAGAACATTGTGTTCCATTTCCCAGAAATAAAAATAGAAATGCTTACAGCTTCACCCGAGCAGGGTGCACTGAATATTGCGAGAGGTTTGTATGAATAAAGCATTCCAATATATAAACGAAGTTGAAAATATAATTTCAAAAATCAAAACAGAGTGTGCAGATTCCATTGAGCAAACCGCAGTTCTGTTCAAGGAAGCACTTGTTAACAATAAAAAAATATTTCTTTTCGGTACAGGTCACTCACATATGCTTTGTGAAGAGCTCTTTTACAGGGCAGGTGGGCTTGTACAGATTCAACCCGTTCTTTATGACGATTTAATGCTCCACGTAAGCGCAAGCGAGAGTACCGTCCTTGAACGTAAGGAAGGTCTTGCAGATGAGCTTTTTGAAAGCTATGGTATGCAGCCTGATGACGTTATCGTGATAATATCTAATTCAGGCAGGAATGGTGTTATTGTGGATATGGCTCTGCTTTGTAAAGAAAAGGGTCTTAATACAATCGCACTTACAAACCTGAACCATACAAATGCAAGTCCCTCAAGGCATAAAAGTGGCAAACGCCTTTGTGAGATAACTGATGTTGTACTTGATAACTGCGGTTGTGTGGGTGATGCCTGTGTATCCGTCAGCGGTGTTGACGGCAAAATCTGTGCTACGTCCACAGTTGCAGGGGCGCTTATATTAAACAGTATAGTTGCCCGTTGTGTTGAGCTTTGTGCCGAATGTGGCTATAATCCGCCTCACTTTTGCAGTGCCAATGTTGACGGCGGTGACGAAATTAACGATAAATTGGTGGAGAAATATAAAAAGGAGTTCAAGCATTTATGATTTATCCTGTTTTACAGAAAAATAACCTTAAGGGCGAGTGCATATCCGTAAGTGGTGTTAAAATAAATGGTGATTTTTCACAGGTTGCTGTTGATGTTTTTGCCAACTACAATATAAACACAAATGGTGATTATGTTGTTGAGGTTAAGTTCACCGACAGTCGTGAAACAACATATATCGAAGAACTCAGACGACTTACCGATGAAAAATATATTATTGAAGTTTGTAAGGAAGGTGCCATTATCAAGGCATCAACTGAAAAAGGTGCTTTCAGAGGGCTTAACACACTTTGTAAGCTCATATATGACAATTCCCTTTGTGAGGGCAATGTGGAAGATTACCCCACATTTGAAACACGTGGCTATATTGAGGGCTTTTATGGCCCTACATGGGAGCATAGTAAAAGACTTTCTGTAATGTCACTTATGGCAAAATATGGTATGAATACATATTTTTATGCCCCCAAGGACGACATTTATCATCGTGAGAAATGGCGCCAACTTTACCCCGAAAAAGACCTTGCAGATTTGAAAATCCTTGTTGATTACGCTAAGGAAAATTACTTCGATTTTAACTGGTGCATAGGACCCGGTCTTTCATACAAATACACATCAGATGATGATTTTAACCTTCTTATAA
>JAZRFZ010000032.1:0-17325 GCA_045643925.1 Acutalibacteraceae bacterium
TTAGTGAATAATGATATAATCTGAACGAAAAATAATAAAAACAATATAAAGGTGTTATATGGATTTTTACGAAAACAAAGTTGAACAGGAGAAAGCAGTGCTTGTATCAGTGGATACAGGAGAGTTCGATGTGGATTCATCCCTTGCAGAGCTTACGGAGCTTGCCCGTACTGCCGGTGCAGAGGTTATCTGTGAAATGACACAGAAGCGTGAAGCACCCGAGGCAGGTACGTACCTTGGTAAAGGTAAGCTTCAGGAGCTTTCTGATTACTGTGAAGCAGAGAAACCAGACCTGGTTATAATTGATGGTGAGCTTTCACCTGCACAACAGAAAAATATTGAAACAATAACAGACGTGAGGGTTATTGACCGAACAACCCTTATTCTGGATATTTTTGCCCAAAGGGCATTGTCGGGTGAGGGTAAGCTGCAGGTTGAACTTGCTCAGCTTAAGTATGCACTTCCTCGACTTGGCGGTAAGGGTGCATCAATGTCCCGTCTTGGTGGTGGCATCGGTACTCGTGGTCCCGGTGAAACAAAGCTTGAAACGGACCGTCGTCATATCCGCCGCAGAATATCTGCCCTGACCGAGGACTTGAAAGCACTGGATGAGCGTCGTACGCGTCACCGTGAACGTCGCAAAAAGGATGGTGTGGTTACGGTTGCACTTGTTGGTTATACAAATGCGGGCAAGTCAACACTTATGAATACTCTTACGGATGCGGGTGTTCTGGCTGAAAACAAACTCTTTGCTACCCTTGACCCCACCGCAAGGGCACTGACCTTGCCTGATGGTAGTAACGTTTTGCTTATTGATACTGTTGGATTTATCCGCAGACTTCCTCATAAGCTTGTTGAGGCGTTCAAATCAACACTTGATGAGGCGGTAAGTGCAAATGTTATTCTTAATATCTGCGATGCTTCAAGTGAGGAGTGTGCCGAGCATTATCGTGTGACCATGGAGCTCCTTGAAGAGCTTGAGTGCGGTGACAAGCCTGTCATAACGGTGCTTAATAAGTGCGATGTGGCAAATGATACCGAGCTTCCGCTTATGAACAACTGTGTAAGAGTTTCCGCAAAAACAGGAGAGGGATTACCGGAACTCCTTGAACGCATAGCAAAGGCTTTACCCCCTACACGAAAGAGAGTGAAGATTTTGTTGCCCTTCGCTATGGGCGGTGCAGGTGCAGAACTGCGCAAAACAGGTGTTGTTCACTCTGAAGAATATACCGCAGATGGCTTACTTCTTGACATTACTGCAGAGATTTTTGTGTTGGAAAAGTATAAAGAGTATATAATATAAATAAAAAATCAAGTCCTTGGATTCATCCAAAGGACTTGATTTTTATGTTTAATTACTTCACGCTGAAAAGTAAGTCGCCGTATGAGGGGTAGCACCAATGCTCTGATGAGCAAAGTGTTTCCATTTCGTCAACAGCAGCTCTAAGCTCTGCCATAACGGGGATAATTCTGTTCTTATAGAACATTGCTTTTGCATCGCTTTCTTCGATTGTCTTTACTTCCCTTGAAAGCTCTTCAAGATCTGCAACCTTATTGAAGGCTACACTTGAAAGGCTTGAAAGCTTCTTGACAAGAGTTTCTTCATATGTTGCGTCGATGCAATCACCGATTGTGCGCTTTGCAATGAGTGTGTCTGCAAGCTCGTGAATGTTACGGCTAACGCAAGGAAGGATGTCCTTTTTAGCCATATCAATCATTGTGAGAACTTCAATATTAAGGTATTTGCAGTATTTCTCATTCTTGATTTCATAGTGAGCCTTGATTTCTGTTTCACTGTAAACCTTGTGGGCGGTGTAAAGCTTCACGTTCTTTTCGTGGAGCATATAGGGGAGTGCATCGGGTGTGGTCTTAAGATTAAGAAGTCCTCTGCCCTCAGCCTCTTTTACCCATGCATCATCATAGCCGTTGCCGTTGAAGATAATGCGCTTGTGGTTTTTGATAACGCCCTTGATAAGCTTGTGAAGGTCATTTTCGAAGTCCTGAGAACCCTCGAGGGTGTCTGCAAAGCCCTTGAGCACTTCAGCAACTGCAGTATTGAGTGTGGTGTTGGGACCTGCAACGGAAGCAGATGAACCAAGCATACGGAACTCGAACTTGTTACCTGTGAATGCAAGGGGAGAGGTTCTGTTTCTGTCTGTAGTGTCCTTGGGGAAACGGGGAAGTACATGAACACCAACCTTGAGCATTTCCTTCTCGCGGTTGTCGTAGTCCTCGCCACGCTCGATTGATTCAAGAATCTCGGTAAGCTCCTCGCCAAGGAACATTGAAACGATTGCAGGGGGTGCCTCCTGTGCACCAAGACGGTGGTCGTTACCTGCAGATGCGATTGAAATTCGGAGCAAGTCCTGATAGTCGTCAACTGCCTTGATTACTGCGCAAAGGAAGAGTAAGAACTGAGCATTTTCAGCGGGGGTTTCACCGGGCTCAAGAAGGTTTGTGCCGTTGTTGGTGGAGATTGACCAGTTGTTGTGCTTACCGCTACCATTAACACCTGCAAAGGGCTTTTCGTGAAGAAGACAAATCATACCGTGCTGTTTTGCACACTTCTGCATTGTCTCCATAGTAATTTGGTTATGGTCAGTTGCAATGTTGGTTGTTGTGAATATGGGAGCAAGCTCGTGCTGTGCGGGAGCAGCCTCGTTGTGCTCTGTCTTTGCAAGAACACCAAGACGCCATAATTCGTCGTCAAGGTCCTTCATGAATGCCTGAACACGAGGCTTGATTGCACCGAAGTAGTGGTCGTCAAGCTCCTGTCCCTTGGGTGGCATTGCACCGAAAAGTGTTCTGCCTGTGTAAACTAAATCTTTACGCTTGTTGAAAACCTCGGCATCCACAAGGAAATATTCCTGCTCGGGACCAACAGTAGTCTTAACTGCGTAAACATCCTCATTACCGAATAATTTAAGGATTCTAAGAGTCTGTTTGTTGATAGCCTCCATCGAACGGAGAAGAGGAGTTTTCTTGTCGAGAGCTTCACCGCCATAAGAACAGAATGCGGTGGGAATACACAAAACTCCATTCTTAATGAATGCAAATGAGGTAGGGGCCCAAGCGGTGTAGCCACGTGCTTCAAAGGTAGCACGAAGACCGCCTGAGGGGAATGATCAAGCATCGGGCTCACCCTGGATGAGCTCCTTGCCTGAAAATTCCATTATAACTCTGCCGTCTTTTTTGCTTGTGATAAAGCTGTCGTGCTTTTCCGCGGTAATACCTGTGAGGGGCTGGAACCAATGTGTGAAGTGAGTTGCCCCCTTTTCAATAGCCCAGTCCTTCATTGCGTTTGCAATAATGTTAGCAACCTCAATATTGAGTCTGTGACCTGTGTCGAGAGTGCGCTGAAATTCCTCGTAGGCTTCAACGGGTAATCTCTCTTTCATTACTGATGCAGAAAATACATCACAACCGAAAAAATCTGTAACTGTTTTCATTACAACCAACCTTTTTTAGAAAAGTTTGCCTATATAACCTGTTGCAATACCAAGTGCTGCAGATACAACAACAAGTAAAATGGGGTGGACTTTTTTCTTGAATATAAGGAATATACCAATAAGGCATATTACAAGTGAAGTAATAATTGCGTATAAGTCAAGGTTTTGAAGTGCAAAGCCATTGGGGAAGAAAACTGTCTGACCGATGGTGAGCACCGCACCTGCAATAAGGCCGATAACTGTAGGCCTTAAGCCTGTCATACAACCCTTGACAATGTTGCTTTCCTGAAATTTTTTGTAAATTCGGGCAACAATAAGAATGATTACGAATGATGGGAGCACAACACCAAGTGTTGCGAAAAATGAGCCTATAAATCCGCCAAGGAGTCCCATATCACCTTGCGCTCTGCCTGTAACCATACCAACATAAGTGGCAATGTTTATGGCAAATGGACCCGGTGTACTCTCACTGACCGCGATGAAATTGACAATCTCGCTTTCGGTGAGCCAGTTTTTCTCAAGAACTGCATTCTGTATAAGGGGGAGCATTGCATAACCGCCACCGAAGGTGAAAGCGCCGATACTTAAAAATGTAAGAAAAAGTTCAAGGTAAATCATACTTCTTTGCCTCGCTTTCTCTGTATAAGTGAGTAAACGAGACCGATTACGGCACAGGAAATGATGATGTAAATAATGCTTATGTCAAGGTGAGCAATATCAATGAACATTGAAACACCAAAGGCAAGAGCCATAATAATATAGCTGAAAAGACCCTTTGGGCATTTTTTGTACATCGAAACAAAGGCCTTGATAACAAGTGCCAGAACACCTGCACGAATGCCGTTGAATGCAAACTGAACTGCTTCATATTCACTGAATTGTTGAAGAACAAGTGAAATGATTGATATGATAATAAATGAGGGGAGTACAACACCGAGGGTTGCGAAAAATGAACCCAGTGTACCTGCAACTCGATAACCCACGAATGTAGCAGAGTTGATAGCAATGGGACCGGGAGTGCTTTCGGAGATTGCGAAGATATCTAAAATCTCCTCACCCTTGAGCCATTTGTGCTTGTCGCACATTTCTTTTTCGATAATGGGAATCATGGCGTAGCCGCCGCCAAAGGTGAATGCGCCTATTTTGAAGAAAGTTGCAAAAAGAGTGAGAGCGTTTTTGAGCTTATTCTTCAAAACTACACCTACTTTCACAAATAATATATAATACCTTTAAATTATAAAAAAATGCTAAACTTTTGTCAATGTACAATAATGCAGATTAAAGCCGAAACACTCGACATTTTTTGTTTAATATGGTACAATAACATTTGTACATAATTGTTTATCAGGTGGTGCATTATGGATTTTACATCTGCCGAAAAAAGGGTTAATGAGTTGACAAAAATACTCAATGACTGTATCGATAAATACTATATGGGTAACGAAAGTGACGTATCTGACTATGATTACGATATGATGATGCGCGAGCTTTCATCACTTGAAGAAGAATTTCCTCAACTGTTAAAGGAAGATTCCCCCACTCACAGAGTTGGCGGAAGCAGTGACAATACCTTTGAATCTGTCGTTCACACAGTACGTATGGAGAGTCTGCAGGATGCCTTTTCTGTGGAAGAGCTTGAGGCATTTGACAATCGTGTGAAGAAACAGTTTCCTAATGCTCAATATGTGGTTGAACCCAAGATTGACGGTCTTTCCTGTTCACTAGAATATCGTGACGGTGTGCTTGTAAGGGCATCTACACGCGGTGACGGTGACGTTGGTGAAGATGTTACTGCAAACGTAAAAACAATACGCTCCGTTCCGCTTAAATTAAAGGAGAATGTTCCTTTTATCGAGGTAAGGGGCGAGGTGTATATGTCACACGCATCCTTTGATGAGCTTGTGGCACAACAGGAATTAAACGATGAAAAGACCTTCAAAAATCCCCGAAATGCGGCTTCCGGTTCATTAAGACAGAAAAACCCTAAAATCACCGCCAACAGAAAGCTTGATATTTTTGTGTTCAACATTCAACAAAAAGAGGGCGGCAGAGAGGTTAAAACTCATTGGGAGTCCCTTAAATATCTTGAAGATTTAGGCTTCAGTACGGTTGGCGGATATGCTCTGTGTGACACAATGACAGAGGTTATTGATAAAATCAATGGCATCGGAAACAACCGCGGAAATCTTGAATACGACATTGATGGCGCCGTAATAAAAACAAATGATTTTGAAATGCGTCGTGTAATGGGTAGTACTGCAAAATTCCCCAAGTGGGCGGTTGCTTTTAAATATCCACCTGAGGAAAAGCCCACAAGGCTTCTTGAAATTGATATACAGGTAGGCAGAACAGGGGTGCTTACACCCACTGCTGTTTTTGAGCCTGTTACACTTGCGGGTACTACTGTTTCAAGGGCAACCCTCAATAATGCGGATTTCATAAAGGACAAGGGCATTGCTATCGGTGATACTATTATCGTCCGCAAGGCAGGTGACATTATACCCGAGGTGTTGGGTGTCAAGGAGCATAAGGGTGAAAACTCGGTTTATGAATATCCCCACCAGTGTCCGGCTTGTGGTAGCACGGTTGTGAGAGAACAGGGTGAGGTTGCAATCCGTTGTCTTAACCCCGATTGTCCTGCACAGCTGCTCAGAAAGCTTATTCACTTCTGCTCCCGCGATGCAATGGATATTGAGGGTCTCGGTTCTGCGGTGCTTGAACAGCTTGTTAATGAAAAGCTTATTGCAAAGGCATCGGATATCTATCGTCTTAGTCCTATGGACTTGGTTTCCCTTGAACGAATGGGTGAGAAAAGCACATTCAATCTCCTGGATGCTATTGAAAAATCAAAGGAAAATGATTTGTTTAAGCTGATTTTTGCTCTTGGTGTTCACCATATCGGCTTGAAGGCGGCAAAACTTCTTGCAAATCATTTCGGTACAATGGATGCTCTGCTTAATGCAACCAAAGAAGAAATACTTGAAATTGATGGTATGGGTGATGTATCTGCTGACACACTTATAAGCACACTTTCGCTTCCTGCCACACGCAGTATGATTGAGGACTTGAAGTCACTTGGTCTTAATATGAACAACCTTACAGAGGTTGAGGATAATCGCTTCCAGGGTATGACCTTTGTGCTGACAGGTACTCTGCAGAAGTATGGCAGACGTGAGGCACAGGAGATTATCGAGAAATTCGGCGGTAAGGCTTCAGGCTCTGTTTCAGCTAAAACAAGTATTGTTCTTGCAGGTGAAAATGCAGGTAGTAAACTGAAAAAAGCCAATGATTTGGGTATAAAAGTCATTACAGAAGACGAATTCCAAGAAATGATTAAATGATTTTTACAAAAAATCGGGTTTGTATTTATGTACATTGTTTATTGTAAAAATTTCCGTTTTATTATAAAATAATTATAACCCCAAAAAAAGGAGTGGTTTTAATGCCTACAACAAATGTTGATAAAATCAAAACAAAAAGAAAAAATCTTTATCTGAGAGTTGCAAAGGGACACTTTGCATCAAACCACTCTCACACAAATTATTATATTGATGTTGCTGCCCAGAAATCACGTCTTTCCGAGGCAAAGGCAGTTGCACAGGAGCTTTGTGCAAACTACAACTACACTTCAACAATTATTGATACAATCCTTTGCCTTGATGGTACAGAGGTTATCGGTACTTGCCTTGCAAACGAGCTTACAAAGAACTCATTTGCAAATATTAACGCTCATCAGACAATCTATGTGGTTACTCCCGAAATGACAAACGGCTCACAGATGATGTTCCGTGACAACATCGTTCCCATGATTAAGGACAAGCACGTACTTATTCTTGCGGTATCTGTTGCTTCCGGTGTTACTGCTCAGGCAGCTATTGAGGCAGTAAATTATTATGGCGGTAATGTGACAGGTGTTTCTGCAATCTTTGCAACATCTGAGCATTGCGGTGATTACAAGGTTAATTCAGTATTTAATCCTCACGACCTTGATGGTTACTTCAACTGTTCTGCACACGAGTGCCCCTTGTGTAAGGACAAGAAGAAAATTGATGCGCTCATCAACTGCCACGGTTTCTCAAAGATTTGAATTGAAAACGGGTAAAAGCCCTAAAGCTTCTGCTTTAGGGCTTTTGAAATGTAAAGGAATTATAGTCAAATATGGATTTACAGATTTTATTTGAAGACAAAGATGTAACGGTTTGCGTTAAACCCCGTGGATTACTCAGTGAAGATGCACAGAGTGGTGAAAAGGGAATTATAGGGTTACTTAGCGACAGGGCAGGGAAGCCCTTGCATCTTTTACACCGACTTGACCGTAATGTCAGTGGCGTTATGGTGTTTGCCAACAATAAGAAAAGTGCAGCAACGCTCAGTAAGGCTATTCAGGATGGGGTATTTTATAAGGAATATCTTGCAGTTACTGACGGTGTGCCCGAGGAGCGTCAGGGTGTGTATAAGGACTTGCTCTTCAAGGACTCAAAGAAAAATCGTTCCTACGTTGTGAATAGAGTTCGCAAGGGTGTGCGCGAAGCATCACTTGAATATGAAGTCCGAGAAAGTAATAGTAATAAATCATTGGTTCAGGTGCTTTTGCACACGGGAAGAACACATCAGATAAGAGTGCAGTTTTCGTCACGTAAAACACCGCTAACCGGTGATGTGAAATATGGAAGTAAGGACAGAACAACAGGTGATATTGCACTACATTCATACAGAATCACATTTTTTCACCCTGTAACTAATGAGGAGATGTGTTTTAGTGCTGAGCCTGATTTCAAGGCATATCCGTGGAATTTGTTCGGAGGTAGTATTGATGCTTGACATTTTACATAACTTCAGCGGTGTGCTTGTGAATGTGCTTACCGTTGTGGTGGGCAGTGTGGTCGGTCTTGTTCTAAAAAAACAGATACCCGAAAAACTGACGGATGCGGTAATGATGGCAATCGGTCTGTGTACAATCGCAATCGGTGTTATGGGAATAATCAAAGGGCAAAATCAGCTTGTTATGATTATTTCAATGGTGCTTGGAGCCGTTGTTGGTACTCTCATTGACATCGACGGAAAATTGCAGAAAATCGGGGATAAATTACAGAAGAAAAATAAGGATGGAGAAAAATCCACATTTTCACAAGGCTTTGTTACTGCGTCACTTCTTTTCTGCGTTGGCGCAATGACTATTGTTGGCTCAATGAATGCAGGTGTTTCAGGGGATAATCAGATGCTTTATACGAAATCTGTCCTTGACCTTATTTCATCAACCATGCTTGCAGCAAGTCTTGGTGTGGGCGTTCTTGCATCTGCAGTGTTTGTGCTCGTTTTCCAGGGCGGACTTGTGGCACTTTCAATGGGATTAGGCTCATTTCTCAGTGATTTCGCAGTTGCAGAGCTTGTTTGTGCAGGTTCGGTTATGATAACTGCATTGGGACTTAACCTTATTGGTGTAACAAAGATTAAGGTAGCAAACCTTTTGCCTGCTCTTGTTTTTGTGCCGTTTATATGTTTGATTTTTCAGTAACTAATAATATTAAATAGAAGGAGAATTTTGTGTTGAAGTTAACTAATATACAACCCGAAAGAGTTTTTTACTATTTTGAACAGATTTGTGATATTCCTCACGGCTCAGGCGATATGGGTGGGGTAAGTCGTTATTGCCGTAATTTTGCTATCAATCATAGCCTTGATTACTATATGGATGATGCAAAGAATGTGATTATATATAAACCCGCCACAGAGGGTTATGAGGATGCTGAACCTGTTATTTTGCAAGGACACCTTGATATGGTCTGTCAGAAGGCAGAGGGTGTGGAAATCGACTTCTTTGAACAGGGTATCGAGCCTTACGTTGACGGTGATTTTGTGAAAGCAAAGGGGACAACCCTCGGGGCAGATAATGGAATTGCAGTTGCAATGATGTTGGCAATTCTTGAGGATAACTCATTGTGCCATCCCGCAGTTGAGGCGGTGTTCACCACTGATGAAGAAATCGGTATGGTTGGTGCGCGACAGCTTGATATGTCAAAGCTTAAGGGCAAAAGAATGGTGAATCTTGATGCGGAGGAAGCGGATATTATAACTGTGTCCTGTGCAGGTGGCAGTGACCTTACCGTAAATGTGCCTTTGTCAAAAACCGAAAAACAGGGTACAATGGTGAAACTTTCACTCAAAGGTCTTAAAGGCGGTCACTCAGGTATTGAAATCAACGCCAACAGAATAAATGCAGATATTCTTGCAGGAAGAATTTTAAATCATCTTAAGAACGAGTGTGAATTTGACATCATTTCCATTGATGGCGGTGACAAATCAAATGCTATCCCGAATAATTGCGAGATTACTCTTTGTGTATGTGATGCGGAGGACTTTGCCCAAAAAGCAACTGAGTATATTGACCTTATAAAAGGTGAAATATGCGATAGAGAACCCGATTTCTGTCTGCAGCTTGTTGTGGGGGATGAAGGTACCTACAGCATTTTCTCCGATAAAGCAAAATACCAAACAATCAGTACACTTTCTTGTGTGCCCGACGGTGTTATGGCAATGAGTGCCGGTGTCAAGGGCCTTGTGGAAACATCGCTTAACCTGGGTATCCTTAAAACTCAGGAGGATGAACTTAAGATTCATATCAGTCTGAGAAGTAATAAATGGTCATCTATGATGGCGCTTGAGGAAAAGGTGAAGGCATTTTTTGAAATGCTTAATCTTGAAGCCGTTACATTCGGTCATTATCCCCCTTGGGAATTCAAGGCGGATTCACCCTTGCGCTCACTTTACGTTGATATTTACAAAGAGGAAACAGGGGAAGAGCCTCAGATTGCCGCAATCCATGCAGGTCTTGAGTGCGGCGTGTTTGCCTCTGCGATAGCTGATTTTGATTGCATTGCAATAGGACCCTATCTTTATGATGTTCACACCACCAAGGAGAAGGTGTGCATATCCGATACGGCAAGAGTGTATAAAATGCTTTTGAAATTGTTGGAAAATTTGAGATAATTATCACATTGTAATGTTTGTCGGTTTATGATAAAATTAGTCGATAAATAATTGGATTGTATCAATATGGATACAGTCAGGATTGGAGAAAGTATGGATAATAAAAATGAATTCAAACCATACATACCTGCTGAGAAGGTAACACCTGAAATTACGGTTACATCAATCGTAATGGGTATTATTCTTGCGGTTGTTTTCGGTGCCGCAAATGCGTATCTCGGACTCAGGGTAGGTATGACTGTTTCTGCTTCAATACCCGCGGCAGTTATCGCAATGGGTGTTATCCGCATCATTATGCGCAGAAACTCAATTCTTGAAAGTAACGTTGTACAGACAATCGGTTCTGCAGGTGAATCACTTGCTGCAGGTGCCATCTTTACCTTGCCCGCACTCTTCCTTTGGGCGGCAGAAGGCAAAATGGAAAAGCCTGACCTTGTTGAAATCACACTTATTGCACTTATCGGTGGTCTTCTTGGTGTATTCTTTATGATACCCCTTCGTAACGCCCTTATTGTAAAAGAACACGGCACACTGCCTTATCCCGAGGGAACCGCTTGTGCAGAGGTTCTTCTTGCAGGTGAAAAGGGTGGTGCAAATGCTTCAACTGTTTTTGCAGGTATGGGCTTTGCTGCATTGTTCAAATTCATCATTGACGGTATTAAGCTTGTTTCAGGTGAAATTTCTTTCCGTGTAAAGGGTTATGCCGGTGAAATCGGCACACAGATTTACCCTGCAGTTATGAGCGTTGGTTACATCTGCGGTGCAAGAATTTCATCATATATGTTTGCGGGTGGTATTTTAAGCTGGCTCGTACTCATTCCCCTTATTGTGCTTTTCGGTGCTGAGATTGTTATGTATCCCGGCACAGCACCCATTGGTGAGGTTTTTGCCGAGGGTGGCGCAAGTGCAATCTGGAGCACATATATCAGATATATCGGTGCAGGTGCTCTTGCTGCAGGCGGTATCATCAGCCTTGTAAAGTCACTTCCTCTTATTGTGAAAACATTTACAGGCGCTCTTAAGAGCATGAAAGGCTCTGCAGGTGCTACATCAACTGAGCGTACAGCACAGGATGTTAACCTTAAGATAGTTATCGTTGCAATTATTGTACTTGCATTCCTTATCTGGCTTATTCCCGCAATTCCTGTGTCACTTCTCGGTGCATTCATTATTGTTATATTCGGTTTCTTCTTTGCAACCGTATCATCAAGAATGGTTGGTCTTGTAGGTAGTAGCAACAACCCTGTTTCAGGTATGGCTATTGCTACACTTCTTATAGCAACACTTATCCTTAAGGTAACAGGTGCAGACGGCGTTGCAGGTATGTGCAGTGCTATTGCTATCGGTTCAATTATTTGTATCGTTTCTGCTATTGCAGGTGACACATCACAGGACCTTAAAACAGGTTATATCCTTGGTGCTACACCTAAAAAACAGCAGACAGGTGAGCTTATCGGTGTTATTGCATCTGCACTTGCAATCGGTGGTACACTTTATCTCCTTGACAGTGCATGGGGCTTCGGTTCAGACGAGCTTGGTGCTCCTCAGGCAACCCTTATGAAGCTTATCGTTGAGGGTGTAATGGGTGGCGACCTTCCCTGGACACTTGTATTTATCGGTGTGTTCATTGCTATTGCAGTTGAGATTATCGGCATTCCCGTTCTTCCTTTTGCAATCGGTGTTTATCTTCCCGTACAGCTTAATGCTTGTATTATGGTTGGTGGTCTTATCCGTCTTGCTATGGATAAAATCAAGGGCAAAAAGGCAGAGCATAAAGAGGCTATTGTCAACGACGGTATTCTCTTCTGTTCAGGTATGATTGCAGGTGAAGGCCTTGTTGGTATTCTCCTCGCATTGTTGGCAGTATTCGGTATCGACTCTGCCCTCAATCTTTCAGAGAAGCTTGGTATTCCCTCAGTTGTATCAGACTTAGGCGGTCTTGCTCTCTTTGCAATCATTATCCTTACAGTTCTCAAATTCACAATTTGGAAAAAGCGTGACAAAGTGTATGAAGAAAAATAATTCTAAAGAGAATTTTCTTGAAAAAGTACCTGTTCGTAAAGAGGGGCTCGGTTGGTCACAGGGTGACGACGGTATGGTTACTCTTGAAATGGAGAACAAGGGTATTGCCAACAGAATTGCTCAGAAGCTTCTGAAAAAACCGAAAATCAGTTATATTCACCTTGATGAAAATGGCAGCTTTATCTGGCCACTTATTGACGGTGAACGTGATATACTTGAAATCGGCAAGCACGTTGAGGAGCACTTCGGTGAAAAGGCTAACCCCTTATACGAAAGATTGTCACAGTACTTTAAAATTCTTGAAAAATACGGATTTGTAGAATTCAAATAAAAAAATTAACCTCTCGGAAAATTTTCCGAGAGGTTGTTTTTTGAGTTAATCTATCAGATAAGTGCTCTGTAAAGTTCTGCGATTTCTTCAACGCTTGTGTCCTTGGGGTTACCGGGACGGCAAGCATCTGCAAATGCACTCTCTGCAAGGAACTGAACATCTTCCTCTTTAAGGATACCCTTAAGGTCTGCAGGGATGCCAACCTTTGCACTGAGTGCAGCAACTGCATCAACAGCAGCTTTTCTTGCATCTTCAATTGACATAGCGTCTGTGCCTTCAACACCCATAGCCTTTGCGATGTCACGGTATTTGTCACCTGTGCACTCTGCATTGTAAGCCATGATTGAGGGAAGAAGGATTGCGTTTGCAACACCGTGAGGTGTGTCATAAAGTGCGCCAAGACCGTGTGCCATACTGTGAACAATACCAAGACCAACGTTTGAGAAGCCCTGACCTGCGATGTACTGTGCAAGTGCCATACCTTCTCTGCCTTCTGCGGTATTCTCGCAAGCACCGGGAAGATGCTTTGCAATAAGCTCGATTGCCTTGAGGTGGAACATATCTGTCATTTCCCAAGCGCCCTTTGTGATGTAGCCTTCAATAGCGTGAGTGAGGGCATCCATACCTGTTGCTGCTGTAAGACCCTTGGGCATTGTAGCAGTCATATCGGGGTCAACAACTGCAACCTCGGGGATATCGTGAACGTCAACACAAACGAATTTGCGCTTCTTTTCAACGTCTGTAATAACATAGTTGATTGTAACCTCTGCTGCGGTACCTGCAGTTGTGGGAACTGCGATTGTGAATGTTGCGTGGTTCTTTGTGGGAGCAACACCCTCAAGACTTCTTACGTCAGCAAACTCGGGGTTCCCAATAATGATACCGATTGCCTTTGCTGTGTCCATTGAAGAACCGCCACCGATAGCAACGATGCTGTCTGCACCGCTGTTCTTGAATGCCTCAACACCTGCGAGAACATTCTCGATTGTGGGGTTAGCCTTGATTTCGCTGAAGATTTCATAAGCGAAACCTGCTTTGTCAAGTAAATCTGTAACCTTTGCGGAAACACCGAACTTGATAAGGTCGGGGTCAGCACATACGAAAGCCTTTTTGAAGCCGCGGCTCTGAAGCTCGGGAACGATGTTTTCGATAGCGCCCTTTCCGTGATATGAGATAGTGTTTAAAACTATACGATTTGCCATTGGAATTACCTCCTTGAATTTAGGGCGTAGCCCTTTGTGGTTTATATTATATAACAAATCATTTGTGAAATCATTAACAATTTGAAAAAAGTTGTAAAAATTTAAAAATTCAGTAGGTTTTACAAATTTTCACCAAAAAAACCTTGCACTTTTGCCATTGTTTTAGGGCGTGTGGAGTGGTATACTCATTACAAAGTAATAACTTTTATGATTATGTGCAGAAATGCTCTCAATATACAGGAGTAGATTATGGATATACCAAAAATACTTTTACAAAAAGCAGATGAAATTACAGAAAAGCTCAAAGCCAAATACCCGGACATGGCGCCTTTTTTCAAGGGTTGTTTTCTTAATACCATAGAGACTACCGTTACAAAGGCTGATGATGGCGGGTATTTTGTTATTACAGGTGACATTCCTGCAATGTGGCTAAGGGACAGTGCCGCACAGCTTACCCACTACATACGCTATGCCAACGAGGATGAGGATTTGAAGGAAATCATCCGCAGTGTTATAGCGCGTCAGGTTCAGCAGGTGTGCCTTGACCCTTATGCAAATGCCTTCAATATCGTTCCCAACAACGCAAGTCACAAGGATGAAACGGATTTTTACCATCCCCTTATATGGGAACGTAAATATGAGGTTGACTCACTTTGTGCACCCCTTTACCTAGCTCATCAGTATTATCGTGAAACTCTTGATGATTCGATTTTCACCGAGGATTTTCACACAATGCTTCTTAAAATAGTGGGAGTGTTCAAAAACGAGCAGAATCACGCTGAGCGTTCAACATATTTCTTCAATCGTAAGGATTGTCCTGCTACAGACACATTGCCTATGGAGGGTAAGGGAAATCCTGTTTCTTATACAGGTATGACCTGGTCCGGCTTCAGACCATCTGATGACAGATGCTTTTACGGATACCTTGTACCTGCCAATATGATGGCGGTTTGCGCCCTTAAAAAAGCAGCGGAAATGGCTAATATCGGCTTTGAAGATACAAAGCTCGAAAGTGAATGTCGTTCACTTGCCTTTGATATTGATGAGGGAATCAAGTCTCACGGTATATATGAACATCATAAGCTTGGCAAAATGTATGCTTATGAGGTTGATGGCAACGGCAATATGATTCTTATGGACGATGCCAATTCACCAAGCCTTATGGCAGCGCCATACCTTGGTTATGTTGATAAAGAAGATGAACTATATCGCAACACCCGTAAATTTATTTTATCAATGGAAAATCCCTGGTACTTTGAGGGCTCGGTTGCAAAGGGTGTTGGCAGTCCCCATACAGGACAGAACAAAATATGGCACATTGCACTTTGTATGCAGGCGCTCACAAGTGATAATGATGATGAAATCAATGCATGTCTTAAGATGATAGCAGATTCTCATGCGGGTACATACCTTATGCATGAGTCCTTTGACAAAAATGACGACAATGATTTCACAAGACCTTGGTTTGCATGGGCAAACAGCCTGTTTGCAGAGCTTATGATCAGACTTACTGAAAGAGAATGAATAATATAAAACTGCAAATCCCATAAGGATTTGCAGTTTTGTTATACCTTTTTAAGGAACACCTTTGCGGCTTTAAGGGCGGTGTAACCCACAAGGAATACTGTCAGAGCAGTTTTGATTGTGGAAATTCGCATATATGTTTTTGCCAGTGTTGAAAGTCCTTCAAGGGCTTGAGTGTAATTATTCATATAAATTTATCCTTTCTTTATGAGAACTCCGTGAGCAATACCCGGGGTTGATTCCTTTTGTAGTGACGACGTGGGGGAAAGGAGTGCACCTGTTCCCACGAACAAAACGTTGTTGAGCTTTCCTTTGTTTATAAGGTCAAGTATATATGAGCACACAACACTTGCACTACAACCGCAACCCGAACCACCGGAGTGCATATCCTGTTTTTCAATGTCAAATATCATTATTCCGCAATCCTTGTGAACAGAGGAAATGTCAATGTTGTGCTCAACGGACATAAGGTGTTTTAACAGTTCGCTTCCTGTGGTTCCAAGGTCGCCTGTGAGTATCATTCCGTAATCCGAGGGATTTGTGTTGGTATCAGTGAGAAACCGTGCAATAGTTTGTGCGGCGGCAGGCGCCATTGCAGCCCCCATATTGTTGGGGTCTGTTATACCCAAATCCCTTACTGCACCGAAAATCACCTTGTCAATATAGGGTGAGTTATCACGGTGACGGCTTACTACTGCACATCCTGCACCCGTAACAGTCCATTGCGAAGCAGGAGTTCTCTGACCGCCGTATTCAAGGGGCATACGGTACTGACGCTCCGCAGAGCAGAAGTGGGATGATGCGGCGGCAACAAGATTAGCACAGGCGCCGCAGTCCGCCATAACTCCGCTCAATGCCAAAGACAGTGCCATTGTAGAACAGGCACCGTAAAGCCCTGCAAAGTTCAGCTTTAAATCGCGCATACCAAATGAAGAACCTATGCATTGGTTGAGTAAATCACCTGCAAAGGCAAGGTCGATTTGCGATTTTTGTAATCCTGCTTTCTTTATTGCTTTTTCTATTGCGTTCTTTTGCAGATGGGTTTCTGCTTTTTCAAAAGTTTTTTCACCGCAGAATTCATCTCCGAAGGCAATGTCGAAATATTTACCGAGTGGTCCTTCTGCTTCCTTTTTACCAACTGCAGCGGCATAACCTATTATTGAGGGTTTGTTCTCCAGTGAAATAGTGTATTTACCTGTACGTTGTGGCATAATGTACTCCTGTGAAATTAAGATGTTTATATTTTGTCAATTAAGAGGATGGATATGCTGGGAATGATGGAGATTTATGCTATATATTTTGCATTATCCAATAAATCAGACCGTACAGACTTGCGGCGGAGCAGCCGTAAACAATGACAGGGCCTGCAAGGTTAAACATTTTTGCACCTGTACCCAGGATTTTTCCCTCAAGGCTGAATTCAACTGCAGGTGAAACAACGGAGTTTGCAAAGCCTGTTATGGGTACGGCGGTGCCTGCACCTGCATGCTTTGCGATTTTGTCAAATACACCTGCACCTGTGAGTATGGCTGTTATTGCAATGAGTGTGACGGAAACCGCAAGCTTTACTTCGTCTTCATTAAGGCTTGTCATAGAGTAGAGTGTTTTCAATACCTCGCCGAAGCAACATATACCGCCACCGAAAATGAATGCCTTTATGCAATCCTTTAGTATGGGTGATTTGGGTGTTACTGTATGGACTAATTCTTTATATTGCTTGTTATCCAATATTCACATATCCTTTCGTTTGTATGTGAATATTTTTTGCATTGATTTTTTAAATATACATTGCCTGTTTTGTTATTTTAGT
>JAZRFZ010000033.1:0-3278 GCA_045643925.1 Acutalibacteraceae bacterium
CCTGCGCCGTAAATTGCATTTCTACCCATAAAAATACCTCGCATAAAAATTTATGACTTCATTATATAGCAACCAAAGTCATTTTTCAATATTTTGCAGAAATATATTGACAAAACATTAACAAAAATTGTATGCTTGTATTAGAACAATAATACAAGGAGGCGATTTAATGGCATGGACCTTCAGTTCTGACAGACCCGTTTATCTGCAGATTGCAGAACGGATTACCAAATCAGTACTGTCTGCAGAATTCGGACCCGGTGAACAGTTGCCCACAGTGCGACAGCTCGCAATGCACGCGGCAGTTAACCCAAACACGGTTCAAAGAGCTTACCAGGAGCTTGAAAATGACGGTATAATCTTTGTTAAAGGCACTCTGGGGCGTTTTGTAACGGATGATGAGGAAATCATCGAGCGTAACAGAAAAAAGCTTGCAAAGCACCTTGTAACTGAATTTTGCAATAGCTTCGGGGAGTTGTCACTTCCCCTCTCACAAGCCATTGAAATGATAAAGGAGGTTGACGGTAATGAACGTGCTTGAGTGTATCAATTTAACCAAGGCATACAAAAAGCATTTCAACGTACTTGAAAACTTTAATCTTACGCTACCTGCAGGTAAAATAATCGGTCTTTTGGGACCAAACGGATGCGGTAAAAGTACACTTATTAAAATGATTGCGGGTATTTTACAGCCCACAAGCGGTGAAATCAAGGTTTGCGGTGAGCCTGTTGGCGAAAAAACCTGTGCAATGATTTCATATCTTCCCGAGAGGACGTATTTCACACCCTCAATGAAGGTTTGTGACGTTGTAGATTACTTTGCAGATTTTTATACAGATTTTGATAAAGAGCGTGCTTTAGGTCTTCTTAAGGACCTTAACATCAGCCTTAACGCTACTTTGAAAACACTTTCAAAGGGAACAAAGGAAAAAGTACAGCTTATCCTTGTTATGTCACGTCAGGCAAGGCTTTATCTTCTTGATGAGCCCATTGCAGGTGTTGACCCTGCCGCACGTGAATACATACTCAGTACAATCGTCAGCAACTACAACCCCGAAGCTACAATTATCATTACAACTCACCTTATCACAGACGTTGAACAGGTGCTTGATGATTTCCTTTTCATTGGCTACGGCGGTCAGATGCTTATGGCAGGCAATGCCGAGGAAGCCCGTAACCAAAGCGGTAAATCCCTTGACGCTATGTTTAAGGAGGTATTCAGATGCTGAAGAAAATGTTGCGATATGACTTCAGAGCCATATTGAAATTCTGGTGGATTGGCTTATTATCTACACTTGTTTTATCATTGGGTGCAGGACTTTGCGGTTCACTCCTTACCTCAGAAAAGGTTTTCCCGGATATTATAAACGTTATGTCTGTCTTTGTTATTGTAATTGCAATAATCAGCTTGTTTGCATTTCTGTTTATGACAAGCATAATGATTTACGTAAGGTATTATAAAAATCTTTTTAGCGACGAAGGATATCTCACCTTTACCCTTCCCCTTAAGAGAAGTCAGGTGCTTAATTCCAAATTTATATCCGGTCTCGTAATGTCACTGTCAACTACATTTGCAGTTGCAATCGAAACAGCAATAGGTCTTTGCATTGCTTTTCACAGGGATATTTTCAACAAGCAATTTTACAACGTAATAAAAGTAACTATCGGAGAAATATCAAAAGAAAAAGCTTTTGATGAGTTAATTACTCTTTTTGCTTTGATTCTTATAATTGTTGTCACCGTATATGCCGCATCGTTACTTTTTACGTTTTTGTGCATCACAATCGGCTCGGTTATTACAAGAAAAAACAAGGTTGCTACCGCTATCGGAATATATTATGGTGCAACAGTTATTCTCACCTTTGCGGGACAGATATTCGCCCTGTTCGGGATGACAGGGTTAGTTAATTGGGGTGATGAAATAATTGCAATCAGTGATTGGACATTTTTATATTTTATATTCGCTGCACTCCTGGTAATTATTTTCTTTGTTGCAACAATAGCCGCCATACTGTACGCAATCAACTATTGGTTGCTTGATAAAAAGCTTAATCTAAGTTAAGGAGGTAGAATTATGAAAAGAAAACTTTGTATAATTTCAATTACAGTTTTAATTATGTTCTGCCTTGCAATTACATCAATGGCAGATATGGCAATAAAAAAGCCTGAGGTCGGCTTTAACGATGATTTCACAAAGCTGTACTACAACGGCAAAACATATTCACGCATCGATGCCTCCATGCTCGAGTATGACTTATTTTATGATGAGATCGTTGATGAGGCTATTGAATATGATGACGGCGTTTACACAGACTCCTATTCGGTTGTTAATGAAACAGACGAATACACTGTTATACCAAACCCAGCTCACACATTTGTTGATGATATCAGCGTATATGCAGATATTAAAGAGGTTTTGTTCTTTGCAGATATTACATACAAGGATGGTGCTTACCTCTCATGCTCGTATTTAAGGGATGATTACACTAACGAGTACAAGAAAATAATTGCAGGTGATACGGAACAGGTTACTATAGACTTTATATTCCCCGAGGGAAACACAGTTGTATGTGATTCCGCAAAGCTTAAAATAGGAACGCCTGCAAAGGTACGGTGGAATTATGAATCTTTCCGTGTATATTCATATACCAAAGATAATACACTGAGAGCAGAAGTGGGACAATTGTTTTATGAAAACGATAAGCTCTACTATTTTGATTATGCTAAAGCAGGTATATCAAGTGAAGATTTTTACAACTATGAATATGATGAAATAATTTCCGTTACAGAAATTACTGATGAAGCATTAAAAGCAGAAATAGAAATCGCCATTCAAGAATACTATAACGACGATATGGGCTTCGTATTTAATGACGATTTGTCTGAAAGTATTTCAAAGATATTTTATTCCGTGCTTTTCTTACTGATACCGCTTGTTATATGTATAGGCAGTTTAATACTTTTCATTAAGGCAAAGAAACCGATTTACAAAAAGATATTTGCAACAATCTGTGTATTATCCTTGCTTGTGATAATCACAACGGTAATCATTATCATTCAATACAACAAAATAGTAACATTATAAAAAACATAAAACAGAAAGCTACAAGCCAAATGGCTTGTAGCTTTTATCGTTAAATTAAAATTATCTGATACCATAATTCTCAATGATATAGTCCATATCCTTATCGCCTCTGCCTGAGAGGTTGATAAGTACTGAGCCGTGCTCCATAGATTGTGCGAGCTTCATGCCGTAAGCAACGGCATGTGAGCTTTCG
>JAZRFZ010000034.1:0-20018 GCA_045643925.1 Acutalibacteraceae bacterium
GTTTCCGGCGGACAGAAGCAAAGACTTTGTATTGCACGTGCAATACTCAAAAAGCCAAATGTACTTATTCTTGACGACTCCACAAGTGCAGTTGATACTGCAACCGATGGCAAAATCCGTGAGGGTATGAAAAACCTGTTGCCCGAAACCACAAAGATTATCATCGCTCAGCGTATCAACTCAATTCAGCACGCAGACAGGATAATCGTTCTTGACGATGGTAAAATCGACGATATAGGCACACACGACGAATTGCTTTCACGCAACGAGATTTACAAAGATGTGTACATCTCACAGCAGGAAAGCAAAATGGAACAATAAGAAAGGAGTGAAGATAATGTCTGACAACAAAAAAATGCCACCAGCAAGCGGTGGTCCCGGCAGAAAAATGATGGTTGGAAAACCCAAGAATGCAGGCAAAACCATAAGCCGTTTGCTCTCCTATGTTGCAAAGAGCAAGGGATTGGTTATATTAGTTATCTTCCTCGTTCTGTTTTCTTCCGTTGCAAACATTGCAGGTACCTACTTTTTAACGCCTATCATCAATGAAATCGGCAATCTTCTTGCCACCGGTTCAAGTGATATGACCGTGCTTGTAAGATTTATTGCAATATTAGGCATTATTTATGCATTAGGTGCCGCCGCACAATATGCATACGCTCGTCTTATGCTTAATGTTTCGCAGAAAACACTTAATCTTTTAAGACGTGATCTTTTTGACCATCTTTTGGATTTGCCTATAAAATATTTTGATACCCACACTCACGGTGAGCTTATGAGCCGTTTCACAAACGACGTTGACACTGTGCGTGAAGCAATCAGTCAGGGTCTTGTTCAGCTCATTTCCTCGGGTGTTATGGCCGTTGGTATCTTTATAATGATGCTTTACATAAGCCCTGCCCTTACAGGACTTATTATCCTGATGCTCGTTGTAATGCTCCTGATTATAAAATTTGTGGGCGGTAAGAGTTCAAAGTATTTCCGCAAACAACAGGCTGCCGTGGGCGGTGTAAACGGCTACATTGAGGAGCTTATTGAAGGTCTTAAGGTGGTTAAGGTTTTCTGCCGTGAGGACAAATCAAAGGAAAACTTTACCGCAATTAACCAGGATTACAGAAAATCTGCTACCAATGCCCACACCTTTGCAAGTGTGCTTATGCCCATTATGGGTAACATTTCTTACATCAACTTCACACTTTCTGCTGCATTGGGTGCATTTATTATCATAAATTTAGGCGATGCGCAGCAAGGCTTTACAGGCTTCCTTCTTGGTGGTTTCCAGGGTGTATTGACAATCGGCTCACTTGCTTCATTCCTTCAGTACACCAGACAGTTTTCCAACCCCATTACCCAGGTTTCCCAACAGATGAACAGCATTCTTCTTGCCCTTGCAGGTGCAGAGAGAATCTTTGATATCATCGATGAAAAGCACGAAGAGGACGACGGCTACGTTACACTTGTAAATGCAGAAATCGATGAAAACGGCAATGTTACAGAAAGTGAAAAACGAACAGGCAAATGGGCGTGGAAGCACCCCCACTCCGCTGACGGAAGCGTTACCTATACTCCACTTAAGGGTGATGTTCGATTCCACGATGTTACCTTCTCCTACGACGGCAAGAAAACCGTTCTTAAGAATGTTTCGCTTTATGCAAAGCCCGGTCAGAAAATTGCCTTTGTTGGCTCTACCGGTGCAGGTAAAACAACCATCACAAACCTTATAAACAGATTCTATGATATTCAGGAAGGTAAAATTACCTACGACGGAATCAATATCAAAAAGATTAAAAAGGATGACCTGCGACGTTCTCTTGCAATGGTTCTGCAGGACACTCACCTGTTCACAGGAACAGTTGAGGAAAATATCCGCTATGGTAAGCTTGATGCAACCCACGAGGAAATCGTGAATGCGGCAAAGATTGCAAATGCACACAGCTTTATAAGCAGATTGCCCGACGGCTACAACACAATGCTTACAGGTGACGGTAGCAACCTTTCACAAGGTCAAAGACAGCTTCTTGCCATTGCCCGTGCCGCTGTTGCAGACCCACCCGTGCTTATCCTTGACGAAGCAACAAGCTCCATTGACACCCGTACCGAAAGACTTATTGAAAAGGGTATGGATAAACTGATGGAGGATAAAACAGTTTTCGTAATCGCACACAGACTTTCAACCGTACGAAACTCCAACGCTATTATGGTTCTTGAAAACGGCGAAATCATTGAAAAGGGCGACCACGACGACCTTCTCAGACAAGAGGGCAAATATTACAAGCTCTATACAGGTCAGTTTGAGTTGTCATAATTAAAAATCAAAAGAGGAATCCACTTAGGGAGTGTAAATTAGGGATTTATTAGGTTTAAATTTAATATTTTCCGTTAATACTTTATGAAAAATCACCGTAGGCGTCAGCCTTACGGTGATTTTGTCATTTTGTCTGAACGAAAACTATTCAAATTTAAACTGCCTTGCACCTTAAATTAATTAGATTTAGATGCAGAGCAAGGCATAAATGCGAGGGCACCCTGACGGGTTACCTCGCATTTTAACAAAGCTATGCGCTAAATGTAATGATTTAAGGCTATTAAATCCCTAATTTACGCTCCCTTTGGATTCCTCTTTTTTTATTTCTTCAAATCATTTAAAGAGCTTTGATAATTTTATTTCCTCACCTGAAAGGTTAATTGCTTTGCTGAATTTTGCATCGCCGAATGCACCCATCACCTCAACGTGTGCATCATTGTTAAGCATCAGTCCCTTTGCGGAAAGAAGCTTTTTCCATATTTTAGCCTTATCCTCGTCGGCAGAAATATCCGCCTGAATAGGGAAATAACTCACACCCTTGGGAAGCTTTGCTAATTCCACCATATTCTCCTTGCCGTCGTTTGCAAAAAAAGTTATGAAAATATTTTCATCCTTGCAGGAAAGCCTATTCACGGCATCCTCAATTACCCTTGCATTTAGGTTATCTGCATAGATGAGAATATTTTTCTTGCCGTTACATGGCACGTCAAGGACTTCTGTATTTCCTGATTTTTCATCAAACAGCATAAGGTCAAGAATATTGCTTGGCGCCTCGGCACAATCATAAAAGCAATATTCATTTATAAAAGCCTTGTCATCATACTGCTTAGGCGAACGAAGCTCTGACATAAGCTCCTCCACCGTTTTCACCTTAGGGAAGGGAAGCTCCGACAAGGACATATACACTCCCCTGTCTGCAAAGTATTCCTCCTCATCATAGGTGAAAAGCACACACTTTTTACCTGACACGGCATAATCATAAAACACGCTTGAATAGTCCGTTATAAGACAATCTGTGCTTGTAAGGAAATCGTAGGTATCAAACCTGACGGGAATATTCCTGATGCGCTTGAATTCCTTAACGTCTATATCCTTAACGGCAATGGGGTGAAGATTAAGATAAAGCCTTTCGTCATCATTAAGGGCATTGTCAATCTGATGCAGATACTCCTTTAAGCGGGCATTTGCATCACCTGCAATGTCACCCACAGAACCGCGCCACGTAGGCATATAGGCATATATTTTCATTCCCTCAGGGATTTCCATACTCCTTCTTACTTCCTCGCAAAGCCCCTCTTTAAAGAAAGCGGAATTACGGGGATAGCCTGCAAGCACGCACCTTGCATCGGTTATATTCTCAAGCATATAATCCTCGACCATGTGCTCCATTGTGTATCTGTTGGGGTAAAGGAGATAATCGGCACTTGCAAAATTCTTCTGCGCATTGCCGATGCCGTGCATAGCATTTTTTATGCTTTTGCCAAGTGTTTTCAGGGGTGTGCCGTGCCACGTGTTAAGGTAAATCTGACCCTGACGCTTCACAAAGAAAGGCAAAAAGGTATTGTCATTTATCAGGTATTTAGAAGAAGCCAACGCCCTTATATATTCATCCGTTGATAATTCAAGAAGCTGAACGTTTTTCATACCGTTGTTTTCAAGTATGTATGAAAAGCGGTTTTTCTTACTCCCTCTGCAGCAAAGATACAATTTATATTCCTTATACTTGGGGTTAGTTGATAATTCCTTAAGCAAATGAAAAACGTTACCAAGCATCTCTGCGCCGTGCTGCGACTCTACAAGGATAGCCTTGTCATCCAAGGGCAAGGTTTTTCTGTACTCGGCATAGCGCAGCTTGGGTAAGGTATATTTAATCCAAGCCTCGTCCTTATTTTTTACATCGTAGGGAGAAAATAGTTTCTTCATATTGCCACCTTTATCAAACGTATTTAAAAAAGTGCCGAACCGCACCCAATGGGTGGATTCGGACACTCTGCTGTGCTATGTTATCTGATAAGTGCCTTGAACTCCTCAAGAGCATCCTCATTGTACTTCTTATAATCAGTTGTAAGCATAGGTACCTTGCCGTCAATGAGCATTCTCATACCCTTTTCAACACCCTCAATAGTGTTTTCAACAAGGGTACCGTTATTCTTCTGCATAAATGTACGGGGACCTGTAATATCAGTTGAAACTGCAGGAAGACCTAAGATATCTGCTTCAACGATAACCAATCCGAAGCCTTCATAATGTGATGCAAGAATGAAGCCGTCACAAGCCTTTACAATAGGCAATGGGTTAGTCATTGAGAGAATAAGGATTACATTTTTGCCACAGGGTAAGGTTTCAACATATTCGCAAAGCTCGTCATAAATGCCGTCACGCTGAATACCGCCGATAATAACGAAGTAAGTATCGTTATTGTCAAGCCACACCTTGTTAAAGGCATCAATCATACGCTTGTGGTCTTTTTCGGGTGAGTATCTGCCAACGCTTACGAGAACCTTGCTGTCACTGTCAAGAATCTCCTTAATTTCAGAAAGCTCTTTATTGCTCTGTGTTATTCCTTCATCAAAAGCAACTTCACCTTCACCGCGCTTAACGATTTCGTCATAGGCAATGATGTTGTGAGCAACCTTGAAGTTATCTGTTTTCTTAACAAAGGATGCGGTTGATTCCTTAATATCCTCTGTAACAAGGGCAACGTTGTCGTAGTTCTTGTAAGCATACCCAAGAACGTCCTTACGCTGATTGTCCTTAAGCTCGATTTCCTTAACCATATCACTGTGAACGTAGATGCTTGTGTTACAGTCAAATTTTGAATAAAGAAGAATAATTTTTGTTTCGTAGCCGTTGAACTGGATAGCATCATCAACGCGGATTCCGCCGTATATACGCTGAATCTCATACTCCCATTCTTTATCCATAATCTTCATAATAGGCTTAAGTGGGAATTTACGCTTGTTGAACTTATGCCACAATTTCATCTTCATATAAGGAAGATTGAATATACCCTGTACAGGGAAGTAGTTTACTCCCTCGGGAAGATTTGCGATTGTATCCTGATGATTCTTCGCTTTATCTGCAGGGAATGAAACAAAATAGTTGTATTCGGAGGTATCAAGATTATTAAGAAGGTTTACACCTGATGTTGTGATACCGTTCTGGTCAAGGTTGCCAAGATACATCAGGACATTCTTTTTGCCGTTATCCTTAATGGGAACCTCCTTAAGCTTATCAGCCTTTTTGCCGAAGAGAACAAAGTCAAGAATATACTTTGAAGCCTCGGGGCAATCATAGGCACAGTATTCCTGAAGGAATGCAGTATCATCATAGTTCTTGGGAGAACGCAATTCCTCAAGAAGTCCGTCAAGGGTTTTCACATTGGGGAAGGGAAGCTCTGAAAGGGGCTTGTAAACACCGCGGTCAGCAAAATATTCTTCCTGGTCAAATGTGAAAAGGACACATTTCTTGCCTGTAACAGCATAGTCATAGAACACACTTGAATAGTCTGTGATAAGACAGTCTGCGCAGTTCATAAAATCATAGGTTTCATAAAGTGCAGGGAAGTTTCTGATGTGTGTAAATGTACTGAAATCAACGTCCTTAACCGCAATGGGATGAAGATTAAGGTAAACAATCTCGTCATCGTCAAGGAGTTTATCCAACTCATAAAGATAATATTTGAAATAAGTGTTTGCCTTCTGGTCGATGTTGCCTACGGAACCACGCCATGTGGGCATATACGCATAAATCTTCTTGCCCTCAAGCTCTAATTCCTCGCGAATCTGTGCTCCGCGCTCCTCGTTAAAGAAAGCGGTGTTACGGGGATAACCTGCAAGCACACTTTCGCCCTTGGCAATGTTTTCAAGCATATAGTCCTCGACCATATGGTTCATTGTGTATTCATTGGGATAGAGAAGGTAATCGGCACAAACGAAGTTTTTCTGTGCGTTACCGATACCGTGCATAGCATTCTTGATACCCTTACCAAGAGTTTTGAGGGGTGTACCGTGCCATGTATTGAGATAAACCTGACCCTCTTTTTTAAGGTAGAAGGGCAAGAAGGTATTGTCGTTAAAGATATACTTTGCAGAAGCAAGTGTCTTCATATACTCCTTGGTGGAAAGCACAAGAAGATTTACGCCCTCAATACCGTATGCCTCGAAGGTTTCCTCAAACTTTTTCTTATTACCGGGACGGCAGGTCATATAGACCCTATATGATTCATAGGCCTTATTTGTCCTCAATTCCTTAATAAGGTAGAACATATTACCGTTGATTTCGGTACCATGCTGTGCTTCAAGAAGAATTGCTTTGTCATCAATAGGCAGCTTTTGGAACCATTTTGTGTACTGACGCTTGGGCCAGGTATAAAGCCAGAACTTATAAAAGGATGTTTTCCTTAAAAAGTTTATGAGTTTCTTTATCATTTTCTCCTCCGAAAAAACTTACTATGATTTTTCATTTTACCACATCTATGTACAAAAATCTACATTTTTTTCATTCTCATAGAGATATCAAAAGCCTCTACGGAATGAGTAAGTGCACCGATTGAAAGGATGTCCACACCAAGCTCTGCAACACTGCGGATTCTTTCTGCAGTAAGGTTACCTGATGCCTCAAGAAGTGCCTTACCATCAACCATAGCAACTGCCTGTGCCATTGTGTCATTATCCATATTATCAAGCATAATGATGTCTGCACCGGCATTAAGAGCCTCGCGAACCTCGTCAAGAGTGCGTGTTTCAACCTCAATCTTTACTGTGTGACCGATTTTCTCACGAAGAGCCTTAACAGCGGGTGTAATACCACCCTTGGCATCGATGTGATTATCCTTAAGCATAGCACAGTCGGAAAGATTGTATCGGTGATTTCGTCCACCACCGCAGGTAACTGCATATTTCTGAATTGAGCGAAGACCGGGAAGAGTCTTTCGGGTATCTGCGATTGTTGCATTTGTACCCAAGGTTTCTTTAACGCAAGTGTTTGTAAGAGTTGCGATACCGCTCATGTGCTGAATAAGGTTAAGAGCCGTTCTTTCACCCTTAAGAAGTCTTACGGTCTTGCCCTTAAGCTCTGCAATAAGGTCGCCCTTTTTAATTTCATCACCATCTTTTTTGTGAATGGTGCAGGTAAATGTGTCATCAAGAAGCTGGAAAACTCTCATTGCAACATCAATACCACAAAGCACTCCGTCTGCCTTTGCAACAAACACGGCTTCACTTACCTCGTCCTCGGGAAGAAGATAATCGGTAGCAACATCAATATAGTTAATGTCTTCCTTAATAGCATTTTTTATAAGGTCATCAATGTAAAACTGTGGCAGAATCATCTGTCAACCTCCTTAAGGATAATATATGCAACCGTCGCAAGGGAAAGAGCCTCGCAAAAGTCGGCAGTTACGGCAAATTTGCCGTTTTTAAGTCTGTTTAATATATGTTCAATACGGCGTTTACCCTGATGGATTGCGCCCTCATCGGGTATAACGAAATATGCTCTTTGCATAATGTCGCGTATTTCCGTACGTGTACCCTTGGGTAACGGTGCACCCGATTTGTCCGACTCCTTGATTTCGTCGGGCACGGATACTTTATAAAAACCTGCATTTATGCATCTGGTTATATCCTCGGCTGCCTTTCTGCCGAAAACGAGAGCCTCAAGCAGAGAATTACTAGCAAGTCTGTTCTTGCCGTGAACACCTGTACAGGCACACTCACCTGCTGCATACAGTCGAGGAAGTGTGGTACGTGCATTCAGGTCAACCTCAATACCGCCCATAAGGTAATGCTGACAAGGGAACACAGGAATCAGGTCCTTGGAAATATCCACACCCTGCTGCAGACAGCCTGCATAGATACCGGGAAATCTGTTTTTGAGATACTCCTCACCTTTATAGCGTATATCAAGGTAGAAATTGTTGCTACCAAGACGACGTGACTCCATTATAACCGAGCGTGAAACCACATCACGGGGAGCTAACTCAAGACGGCTGTCATATCTGTCCATAAACCGCTCTTTGTTGCAGTTGAGCAGGTATGCACCCTCTCCCCTCACCGCTTCACTTATGAGAAACTGTTCACGATTGGCACCGTTGAATGCAGTTGGGTGAAACTGAACATAGCTGAGATTCTTGATAGAAGCGCCCATTTCATAAGCAAGACGGATACCGTCACCTGTTGCAACGGATGGGTTTGTTGTATATTTATATACTCGGCCGATACCGCCTGAAGCAAGAAGACAGAAGTCCGTGTAAACTGTCTTATGTTCACCCTGACTCATTATCTCAATCTTAAAGCCATTTTTGATTCGGGTCATTGATGTAACCATAGTTTCATCTGCAATGGTTACATTGGGAAGCTTTTCAACTGCCCCGACAAGCTTGTCAACCATTTCCTTACCCGAAGTATCCTTGTGGTGCAGAATTCTGCGACGACAATGACCGCCCTCAAGGGTTTTTATGAGCTGACCGTGCTCATCACGGTCATACTCCACACCATATTCGATTGTTCTAAGTACATCACCGGGGCCTTCCTCGACGAGCTGAGTGACCGCATCCGGGTCATTTTCCCTGCCACCTGCGATGAAAGTATCTTCAATATGAAGGTCATAACTGTCATTTTCCAAGTCAAGAACACAAGCAATACCACCCTGTGCCAGGGAGCTGTTTGACTGATGACGCTCTTTCTTGGAAAGCATAAGAATATCAACATCAGACGGGAAGTTAAGTGCGGCATAAAGTCCTGCAAGGCCACTGCCCACTATAACCACCGTGTATTGATTTTTAAGATGGGAAAGATTCATTTTATTACCCCAATTCGAGCATACGATTTATGCTGACAAGTGCTTTTTTCCTTAATTCCTCAGGCAACTGAATATCCTCACCGCACTTGCCGATTATAGAATTATAAACATCCTCAAGGGATATTTTCTTCATATCCTCACAGCACAATTTGTGAGGGGCAAGCTGGATAAAGCGGTCACCGTTTTCTTCATGACCCGAAAGGTAATCAACAACACCCTTCTCGGTACCGATTATTACTTTGCCGGGTTGTGCTTTTGCATAGCTTATAATTTCGCTTGTGGCACCCACCATATCTGCAAGGGCAACGACCTCCGCAGGTGACTCGGGATGAACCGCAAACTTTGCATCCGGATGAGCCTTTTTACATTCGAGAACATCCTCCACAGTCAGCTGAGCGTGTACGGGACAGTAACCGTCCCACAAGATTATATTTTTATGAGGAAGTTGTTTTTTAACATAAGAGCCAAGATGTTGGTCGGGAATAAAGAGGATTTTATCTGCATCAAGCTTCTCTACAATTTTGATTGCAGAGGAGCTTGTAACACACACATCACACTCTGCCTTGATTGCGGCTGTTGTGTTGATATATGCCACTACCTGTGCGGAAGGATTCTCCTGCTTGAACTTTCTTATTCTTTCGGGGGCAATCTGCTCTGCCATAGGGCAGGTAGCGCTTGGCACAGGCAAAATTGTTTCTGTTTCAGGTGAAAGAATTTTCACACTCTCCGCCATAAAACGGACACCGCACATAATCACTCGCTTTGCCTTAAGCTCGGCGGCTTTTTTGCTAAGGAAGAAGCTGTCCCCCGTTACGTCAGCAATATCGATTATGTCAGGCTCCTGGTATGTGTGCGCAAGGATAATTGTGCCTGTTTCTTTTTTTGCTTCGAGAATTTTTTGTTTCAAATCCTTTGAATTCATTTCATTCACCTTTTTTAAAAATAATTACGTAAACACATTATTACTCATTATTACTCATAGTAATTATACCACTATTTTGCCACTTGGCAATATAAAAAATCCTAAAAAATAGAGGATATATGAACAGAAAATCACACAAATGACAAATTTTGCCGTCAAAATGTTATCTTGGGCTTATTTTGTTGCAATATAAAAGTTTTTATTGTATTATATATTCTGTAAATTATGATTCTAACAGGAGGCAATATCAATGAACTCTTACCTTGAAAGTGATTTTCAACTTTTGAAATCTGCAGATGCCGAGCTTTTTGAAGCATTTGAGAAAGAACAAGTTCGTCAGAGCAGAAACATCGAACTTATTGCCAGTGAAAACTACGCTTCACCTGCAGTTATGGCAGCAAGCGGCAGCATTCTTACAAACAAGTATGCAGAAGGTTATCCCTCAAAGCGTTACTACGGCGGTTGCGAATACGTTGACATCGCAGAAAGCCTTGCTATTGAAAGAGCAAAGGAGCTTTTCGGCTGTAATTTTGCAAACGTTCAGCCTCATTCAGGCTCACAGGCTAACTTCGGTGTGTATTTTGCACTCCTTCAGCCCGGTGACACAGTTCTCGGTATGAGCCTTGCAGACGGCGGTCACCTTACACATGGTTCACCCGTTAACGTAAGCGGTAACTACTTCAACTTCGAAAGCTACGGTGTTGACGACAACGGCTTCCTTGACTACGATGCTCTCGAAAAGAAAGCAAAGGAATGCTCACCCAAGCTTATTGTAGCAGGTGCATCTGCTTACTCAAGAACAATCGATTTCAAGAGAATACGTGAAATTGCAGATTCTGTAAACGCTTTGTTCATGGTTGATATGGCACACATTGCAGGTCTTGTTGCTGCAGGTCAGCACCCCTCACCCGTGCCCTATGCTCACGTTGTTACATCCACAACACACAAAACGCTCCGCGGTCCCCGTGGTGGTCTTATCCTTTGCAATGATGAAGAAATTGCAAAGAAAGTAAATAAGGCTATCTTCCCCGGTATTCAGGGTGGTCCCCTTATGCACATCATTGCAGCAAAGGCAATCTGCTTCGGCGAGGCACTTAAGCCCGAGTTCAAGGAATACGGCAAAAAGGTTATTTCAAACTGTAAAGCACTTGAGAACGCTCTTGGTGCACAGGGTATCAATATGGTATCAGGCGGTTCTGACAACCACCTTCTCCTCCTCGACCTCAGAAGCCTTGGCATCACAGGTAAGGAGCTTGAGCACAGACTTGACGAGGTTTACATCACAGTAAACAAAAACTCTATCCCCCGCGAGCCCGAAAAGCCCTTCGTAACAAGCGGTATCCGAATCGGCACTGCAGCAGTTACAACACGTGGCTTTGAGGCACAGGATATGGTTGATATTGCAGAGTTTATCAAGCTTACTGCAACTGACTTCGAGAACAGCGCAGATTATGTAAGAGAAAAGGTTACTGCAATTTGCGACAAATACCCTCTTTACAAATAATTTCTCACACAAAGTTAAAGGACGAGTTCTTCTGAACTCGTCCTTTATTTTATGGTTTAATTTTTATTTTGCTGTACAGGATTTAGTTGCACCTGATATGCTTTCGCCCTGTTTTCCGTTAGGACCGCCATAAACCCATACCTTATATGTGTATGTTTTGCCTGCGGTTACATCGTTATCAGTAAAGCTTGTGGTGGTAAGTCCGCTTTCATAGGTACTGAAGCCTGCATCACCATCAGCTTTTCTAAGAACAACGTAGCCCTTTGCCTTAGGTGACTTTTCCCAGGTTACCGTAATACCGCCATTGGTGTTTTTTGCAGAAAGAACATCTACGGGAGCCATAAAGGTTATATAGCGGTTTTCCATATATCCGCTTGCAGTTCCCTTGGCATTGGCTTGTACAGTATAACCGTATGTCTTACCGTCAACCGCTGTGGTGTCAATGTAATAAAGCTGACCATTAGAGTCCTTCTTAAGTTCTGACTTATTGATAGCCTTAAGTGTCTTCCATTCACCGCCGTTGTCACGTCTGCCTATATAATACTTATCAGCCATTGGTACTTCGTACCAAGTAACCCTTACACCGTTTGCTTCATTTCTAAGACTGGGCATTCCCGGTGCAGGCACATGGGTAAGTGCTGTTGTAGTTGCTACAAAATCACTCATATAAGTGCCCTTATATGCCTTAACTGCATATGTGTAGGATGCACCTGCAGTAACATTACTGCTGACAAAGCTTGTCTTTGTGGTTGTGCCAACACGAACCCAGCTTGATTTACCTGTTTTCTGATATACGTAATAGCCGGTAGCACCCTTAACTGCCTTGAACTCAACCATTACACCATTTGCATCGTTCCTCACTCTTGTGATTTCAGGTGCGGTAAGTCGGAGGATTACAAGTCCGTTTGTATCAAAGCTTCCGTAGGTCTTGCCGAACATTGCTCTTACAGTGTATCTGTAATAGTTGCCGCCGTAATTCTTAACGCCCTTGTCAAGGAACTGAAGATTCTTGGTTGTGCCAAGGTATGTCCATGCAGTCTGACCTGCACCACGACGGTAAATCTTGTATTCCGTGGCATTGTTAAGCTTGTTCCACTTAACAACTACACCATCATTTGTGTTTGCTACACTTGTAAGCGTGGGGGCAAAATTACGTTGAAGAACAAGACCATCCTCATAATCACTCATATAGCTACCGGAAATAGCCTTTACAGTGTATTTATAGTATTTGCCCATATCGTCCTTAACGGATTGGTCACAATACCAAAGATTCTGTGTAGTTGCAATGAGTTTATAATTTTTTTCACCGGCAGCACGTCTGTAAACGCGGTAGCCTGTTGCTCCCTCGGACTTTGTCCAATTGAAGTAAATACCGCTTGCGGCATTTTTGATTGTGCTGAGGTGAGGTGTCGCAACATATTTTATAAGTTCGCTTTCAACTGCCTCACTTGTATTTTCACCCTCAACACGGACTGCGGCATATTTATAATATGTACCGCTCTTTACATTGGGGTCGATAACAGATTTCTTGTTGCCATCAAGTGTTGCAAGGTATGTCCACTCTGTTTCACCTGCAGCTCTGCGGAAAATTGCAATCTGACCGTCATAGGCATTCCATTTTATTGAAACACCCTTTTTGCTCTGTGCCACGTCGAAGCCTTTTACTGTGGGGATATTCTGAACAAAGGCTTCCTTTGATGCAACATAAGTACTCTGACCATATTCATTCTTTGCGTGGATATAATACACAGCATAAGTGGGAGATGTGCTATTTACCACATCCTCATAGCCACACTCTGTTGTTTCGGCAATTGCTTTCCAGTAGCTTGTATATTTGCCGTTTTTGTCCATAGTTCTCTTGTAAACTATGTACTTTTCAGCATTTGCAACATTATCCCACCTAAGGGTTACATAATCGTCACCATTTGTGTTGCTTGTCATAGCTTTAGCGGTGTTTATTGTTGCTGCCTCGGGAATTTCTCCATTATCAAGTACAACTCGTACAAGACTGGTATTCCCCATAAACTTAACTTCAAGGTAGTTATTATCAGCCTCATCCATTGACCAGGGGAGATAATACTGATAATCTTCGAACTCGACATCATACAAAGCAGATGTTGTACTGCCTTTTTCGTTAAGGAATTTCCCTGCTTCTTCGCTATAGGTAAAGACGTCGGTTTTGCCGTTTGTGTACAAAACATAAAGCTTATTGCCCTCTGAATAGGGGTCACAAGCACCTGTATCGTAGAAGAAAATGTCCTTGGATTCGCCTGTTTCGTAATCTTCAATTGTTACCCAGTCACCGTCTTTTTCAACTTCAAAAACATAGGGCTCTGCAGGTACGAATGCAATGGCATGCACAGGATTTGCGGCAATAGTTACTTTAACCTCTGTGGCAAAATCCGCAATATCCACAGGAAGGCTGTATGTATCTACACCCCAAGGCTCTTCATACTGCGCTGTTTGCTCGGTGTTGATTGCGAATTCAAAATTATTGCCCTCGCTGTCAACAAACCATTCAGCATTTTTGTCGTAGTAATATGTTGCTTTAGCACCATCATTAAATGTAATGGTAAATTCCGCACCGCTGACAAAAGGAAGCTGGTTGTAGATATAAAACTCGTTTTCCTCGTCCCATTCGCCAAATGTATTTTCCAATATTTTGATTGGTTTGAAATCTACCGATGTGATACCATTTTCGGAAACATTTGCAGTAAGCTCAATGGTGTGACCGTAAAGCTCAAATGTAAAGGTGTTCGGACCAACACCCCAATGGTCATTTTTCTGATTATTGTGGCACACCATACTTTGACGGGGTAATTTGTTGCCCTCAGCATCCACATAATGTTTTCCGTTGAAAACATATTCTACTGCTGTATCGTCAGTATATGTAACTGTTACTTTATCACCCTGAATGGGGAAATGCTTAGTTATAGAGTATTCAAAATAATTGTCCTCACATATCTCGCAATCGGGGTTTTCGCAGTATGTGTTTTCGCCATCCCAATTTTCCTTGTACTGAGGAATCTCTGCCTGAACATACTCAACTGCCTTTACAGGGTTTTCGGAAACCTTGTAAGGAATCTCAAAGCCGTAACCCTTGTAATAGCACTTGACTGCATATTCTCCGCCGGGCTGCCATTCCTCGTAATCCTGTGACTCAGTGAATGAAAAAACGTCAAAAGACAAAAGCTCTCCATCATCGTTCACGAAATCGCCCTCGTCCTCTGAAAAAACGAAGTGCTCTTCATCACCGTTGCTGTACTCAACAGCGAATGAAACACCCTCACAATAAAGTGTGTCATAGAAGAAGGCTACCTCGCCCTCATTCTCACCTGCATAGATTCTTGTGTAACTACCATCAATGTATGCAGAAACCTCGTGAGGAGTATTTTCTGCACAGATACTTACAATACCTGATTCCGCAAAAGTGATGGGGTATTGAATTGCTTCGTCACCGTAAGCAATTCTTATGAAGGTTTTGCCGTCCTTTTCATTGGGTGTTACAGTAATCTGAGCGTCATCAAGAACCTCACCCTTATCGTTACGGAACTGACCATCAGTACAAACAAACTCTACAGGATAACCCTCTGCATCAACAAAATTGAGTTTGTTGCCCTCATAGCAAATATCGTAAAAATCATATATGTATTCATATGACCACAAACCGGTCTCTTCATCCTTACAATATTCCCAGTAACCGTTTGTGTAACGGTAAGGGCTGTAAATATCAGCATACTCAGCCGCAGGAGTAAAGCCTGATAAGCTGTAAGCAACCTGAGATTCAGCACCTGCCTCTGTTTCAGGCTCGTCAACTGCAAATGTTGTGACACTGAGAACAGATAAGGTCGAAAGTGTCATAATCAATGACAGAATAAGACAAAGAAACTTTTTCATAAAAATCCTCCTTTTTTACTTGTACAAGGGTACAATAATTTAATTTTATTTTACACTACGTCAGATGGTTTTTCAATAAGTAAAATAACTCAAAACATTATACTAAAATTATAAAAAGTGACAAAGGATAAGGTAAATAAAGTAAAACAAACATAATAATTGTCATTTTATACATATTGTAGCAGAAAATTTTTACCAATAGCCGATTGAAAACATCAATTTTTGTGATATACTACTATGTGTAGAATATTTTGTACTTTGTACAATGAAAGGATGTAAATAATTATGGCAGAGAACAGATTTCTCGGCGATTACCCCGTAATTGGTATTCGTCCCATTATCGACGGCAGACGCGGTCCTCTCAAAGTAAGAGAGTCTCTTGAAGACCAGACTATGAATATGGCTAAATCCGCCGCAAAGCTTTTTACAGAAAATCTTAAATACTCAAACGGTGAGCCCGTAAAGGTTGTTATCGCTGACACAACTATCGGTAGAGTTGCAGAAGCAGCTGCTTGTGCAGACAAATTCCGCAAGGAAGGCGTTCAGATTACTCTTTCTGTTACTCCTTGCTGGTGCTACGGCTCAGAAACAATGGATATGGACCCCACAACAATTAAGGGTGTTTGGGGCTTCAACGGTACAGAGCGTCCCGGTGCAGTTTACCTTGCAGCAGTTCTTGCAGCACATGCACAGAAGGGTCTTCCTGCATTCGGCATCTACGGCCACGATGTTCAGGACCTTGACGACACATCTATCCCTGCAGACGTTGAAGAAAAGCTTCTCCGTTTTGCAAGAGCAGCAGTTGCAGCTGCTACAATGAAGGGCAAGTCATACCTCCAGATTGGTTCAATCTGTATGGGTATTGCAGGTTCTTCAATCGACACAGACTTCTTCGAGGAATATCTCGGTATGCGTGTTGAGTCTGTTGACGAAGTAGAAATCATCCGTCGAATGTCTGAGGGCATCTATGACGAGGCAGAATATCAGAAGGCTTACAAGTGGGTTAAGGAAAACTGCAAGGAAGGCTTCGACAAGAACCCCGACTTCGTAAAGAAGAGCGACGAGCAGAAGGAAAAAGACTGGGAATTCACAGTTAAGATGATGTGTATCATCAAGGACCTTATGAACGGTAATCCCAACCTTCCCGAAGGCGCTGAGGAAGAAATGGTTGGTCACAACGCTATTGCGGCAGGCTTCCAGGGTCAGAGACAGTGGACAGACTTCTATCCCAATGCTGACTTTGCTGAGGCAATGCTCAACACAAGCTTTGACTGGAATGGTGCTCGTGAGCCCTACATCCTTGCTACTGAGAACGACACACTCAACGGTGTAAGCATGCTCCTTATGAAGCTCCTTACAAACAGACCTCAGATGTTTGCCGATGTAAGAACATACTGGAGCCCCGAAGCTCTCAAGAAGGCTACAGGTCATGAGCTCACAGGTAAGGCTGCTGATAGCAAGGGCTTTATTCACCTTATCAACTCAGGTGCTTGCTGTCTTGATGCTTGCGGTGAGGTTACTGACGAAAACGGCAACGGTATCATCAAAGAGTGGTACAATGTTACTGACGAAGACATCAAGAAAATCAACGACGCTACCGAATGGTGCGCAGCTGACAATGGTTACTTCCGTGGTGGCGGATATTCCAGCCGTTTCCTTACTCGTGCAGAGATGCCCGCTACAATGATCAGACTTAACCTTGTTAAGGGTCTTGGACCAACAATGCAGATTTGCGAAGGCTATACAGTAGCTCTCCCCGATGATATTTCACACAAAATCTGGAAGAGAACTGACTACACATGGCCCTGCACATGGTTTGCTCCCACACTTACAGGCAAAGGTCCCTTCACCTCTGCTTATGAGGTTATGAACCACTGGGGTGCTAACCACGGCGCTATCTCTTATGGTCACATCGGTGCAGATATCATCACACTTTGCTCAATGCTCAGAATTCCCGTATCAATGCACAACGTAAGCGAGGACAAGATTTTCCGTCCCGCAAGCTGGAATGCATTTGGCACACAGGAGCTCGAAAGCGCAGACTTCAGAGCTTGTGAAGCATACGGTCCCCTTTATAAATAATCTTAGAATGGATAAAGCGTATCCCAAAAGCTGATTCGGATATGCTTTACCCTCTCCAAACAAAACAACACCTTCAGTTCAATGAACTGAAGGTGTTTTATTATTGGTTTATTGTTCTTTGTCGTAGAACATTGAAATATAGTTGACTGCAGATTCATCCTTATCAACAACAACCATAAGTGTATATGCGCCGTTATTAAACACATATTCATCGAAGTTTACTTCGTTGAACTCATATTCCTTACCCTGAATAATGCCTCGGAACTCGGCATCCTTCATACCAACCTTAAGGTTAGAGGGGAATACAACTTCATATTCATCATCAGGGGAGCTGCTTACCTCAATAATTTCACAGTTCTTGATGAGCTTTTCATCATTGGATGAGTTGTGAACATCAACATTCGAAATGGTTATATCATCCCTTGTAAGTGTGGCATACAAGTGCTCACCTGCATACAGAATGGCTCGATCTTCCTTGAACGAGATTTTCCAACCATTATCAAGGAAATCTGAAACCTTGATGGGCAACTGATAAATGTCACCCTGAATCTGCACAACACCCGAAGTGAAATCATTACCCAACTCCTGAGGTTCAATTCCCTGTGCATCACCGGATTGATTTGTTACGAGTGCTTCGGTTGTCTCCTGATAATTATTAGGCTTTTTAGTGTTGATATATTCAATGCCCTCAATAATCTTTGACTTTTTGTTGTAGGTAAGAACTGCCTTTGCCTTGTCAGAGTTCTTATATGTAACAACTGTTCCTGCAACAAGCTCAACCGCATCTGAGCTTTCGCCGATAAGCTCCTCAACCTGCTGTCGTGTAGCTCTGCCAAGAGAAAGATTGCCTACCATCTTCACATCAACAAGAAGATTGTCTGCATATTCAATCTCAAGACGGCTTACATAACACTTGCTCACAGGTGTCTGGGCTTTGTTAAAGTTGATAACAGTAGCATACATAACCGCACCATCTTTGGAAACGAAGTATGTATCCTGTGTTTCTTCTGTGTTGAGCATTCTGTCGGAATTTTCATTCTCACCAAAAGCCCAACCGCTATTGATAATTTCCTCAACAGGCATGGGAACCTGATATACAGCTCCGTTAATGCTAATCTGGTAATCACCAAAGCGTTCACTCATTTCGTAAGGCGGATTACTTATGAAAGGAATGGGAGCAACAGGGTCACCTGTAACATTTTCATCTGCTACAAAGGTCTTTTCGTTTAAGTCATAAGCACGATTTCTGCTGAAATCGACGAAGGTAAACAAACATATTACCGCAACGATAACTGCAACGGCACCACCAACTGAACCGAGGATTATACCGATTTTCTTTTTTCTGAGGGCTTTTAACTCCTCTTCATCAAGCTCGGTATCTATTTCGTCATCATATTCGTCAGCAGATTCCTCATCTTCGGATTCTTCTGCAGTTTCATCTTCGGATGATTCATCAACAGTTTCCTCGGATTCCACAGGTGCATCCTCTGCAGAATTTTCTGCATCTGCTGTTTCAACCTCTGCTTCAGAGTTCAATTCCTCTGTCATAGCATTGGCAGACTCTTCCTCTACGGGATTCTGGGGTATGTTATCCACAATATCCTCCGAACCGCAATCAGGGCACTTCAGAATATCGTCATCGACACAAGCGCCACAAGCATTGCAATATTTCACTGATAACCCTCTCCTAACAAAACAATATGTTTATTTAAGAATTTTGATATCTCTAATAATAGGTGCTTCAACAGACTTTCCTGATGCTGTTCTGAAGAAGCAAATAAGATTTACTACAAAAATGATAGCTAAAAATACACTTACTGCAATAATAGGTAAAATGAGAATAGCTGTAAGAGAACCGATTATTGTAGCAAGAAGTGTTGCTACAATCATTTTCATTTTCTGCTGAACATGGAACTTGAGATAGGGAGAATCCTTACCTATAAGAAGTGCAGGAATAATACCGCCAATACCTGCCATATAAACAAGAAGTGCATATACCTTGTGCGCAGAAACATCCTCCTGTGTAAACTCTGCTGTGTGGTCGGCAGGATCAACATAGGGCTGATAATTCTGATACTGAGGCTGTGCGGGAGGAATGTTCGTGTAAGAAGGTGCACCGGGGTTTACAGGTGGAACGTAAGTTTCCTGAGCAGGTGCCTGCTGAGGTGCAGGATTTACTGCTTCGGGCTGAGGTGCACTTTCACCATATCGGCTACCACAGGCTGTACAGAACAATGCATCATCATCCATTACTGCATTACAAGTGGGACAAGCTTTCATATATTTCACCTTTCTTTAAATTTGGTTATTCTTATATGGACTTCAGAAGTGCCGGTAATCCAGCAATTACTTTAGGTATTGCCTTGATAATCATTGCTGCAAGACCGCCTACGAGAGGCTTCTTGTCATTAAGAACATCAAGGAGCTCCTGTGCCATTTTGGGTGAGAATACACCAAGGCTCATGGAGATAAAGTTCTTAACAGGTGTCTGAAGTGCAATAGCACAA
>JAZRFZ010000035.1:0-11560 GCA_045643925.1 Acutalibacteraceae bacterium
ACGCTTTACCCACTCTAAAAGAACTGTTGTAAAAATTATACTCTAAAATATTTCAAAAATAAACCCTTAATTCAAATCTGTAACAGTTTTGTTAAAGATATTTATTTATATTTCTTTTAATAAGACTTTTTCTTAATAAAAAGCCTAAAATACCACAAGAAATAAACTGACCTGCGAATACAGTCAAAAAGAAGTAAGGATATGCACCCTCAAGATTATATACATATAAAAGAATAAAGGGGACTATAATCGCGTTTGATAAAATTGGGGGTATTGTGGCCAAAATAGGTTTCTTTCTTAAAATATAAGTACCTATTGCACCGAGTAATGTAGCCATACTTCCGAAAATAACATCAGTTATGGCACATCCGGTCAATATATTAGCGCAAAGGCAACCGATATACAAGCCCGGAATGGCATAGGGCGTAAAGATGGGCAAAATTGTCAATGCCTCTGATAATCTGACCTGAATAATACCGCTTGACAGGTTAAATGCAGCGGCAATATAGGTCAATACAACATAAGAGGCGGCAATGATTGCACCTGCGGCAATACCACGAATTTTTTTCTTGTTTTTCAATTTTAATCACTCCATAGTTTTGATTCAGGCAAAAGCCTTGTGAGGATGGTTTCGAACTCACATTTTTATATTTTATAAACATACGCTTGTATATTTATTAAATATTCACTTGAAAAATTCACACTACTGATATATTATAGGGATATATATTAAATGAGGTGATTCTTATGATAAATGTCACAATATGGAACGAAGGTCGCCATGAAAAGGAAAGCGAATCTGTAAAAGCTGTTTACCCCAATGGTATTCACAACTGCATCAAGGATTTCCTTCAGATCAATGATGACCTCAATGTAAGAACAGCAACACTTGATGACCCTGACAATGGTCTGCCCGAGGATGTTCTCGAAAGCACAGATGTACTCCTTTGGTGGGGTCATATGGCGCACCATTGTGTACCCGATGAGCTCGTTGAACGCGTTCACAACCGTGTAATGCGCGGTATGGGCTTTATAGCGCTTCATTCAGCACATTTCTCCAAGCCATTTATTAAGCTTATGGGAACAACCTGCTCACTCAAATGGCGTGACGGTGACCGTGAAAGAGTGTGGTGTATAGCACCAAATCACCCTATTGCCAAAGGTCTTCCCGAGTATTTTAACATTCCTGTTGAGGAAATGTATGGTGAGCGTTTTGATATTCCTTCACCTGAAGAAACAGTTTTCCTCGGCTGGTTCAAGGGCGGTGAGGTTTTCCGTTCAGGTTGTTGTTGGACAAAGGGTAGGGGAAGAGTGTTCTACTTCCAGCCCGGTCACGAGGAAAATCCCACATATTATATCCCCGAAGTACAGAAGATTATCACCAATGCTGTTTATTGGGCAGCACCCAACAATATCGTTGAAAAAATTGAGTGTCCTTGGGTAGAGGTTACTGAGTCTTTCTACGATGGACCCAATAAATAAGTATATCACAACAATTGTTGATAGTAAAGGGGTATTTATATGCTGAAGTATTTGTTCCAGGGCGATTCCATAACAGATGCAAACAGAGTTGATATAGATGAGGGTGTCGGAAGCTGTTTGTTTGGCTATGGTTATCCTATTCTTGTTGCATCAGAGTATCTAAAAAGCCATAAAGGTAAAATTGAATTCATCAATAAAGGTGTAAGCGGCAACAGAATTGTGGATTTATATGCAAGGATTAAGGATGACATCATTAACCTTAAACCTGATATAATGTCGATATTGATTGGTGTAAATGATGTTTGGCACGAGCTTTCTGTTCAGAATGGCGTTGAAGCGAAGAAATTTGAAATGATTTATTCAATGCTTATTGAGGAAGTCAAAGAGGCATTGCCCGATATCAAAATAATCATTCTTGAGCCCTTTGTTCTTTATGGAACAGGTTCGGCAAATTATTATGAAGCCTTCCGTGAGGAGGTTGGAAAACGAGCCGAAGCAGCAAAAAGAGTTGCAGAGAAATATGACCTTACTTTTGTTCCGCTTCAGGAAGAGTTCGATAAGGCTTCGGCGGACGGAGATACAACCTACTGGACAACAGACGGTGTTCATCCCACTGCTGCGGGGCATCAGCTTATTAAGGAAGAGCTTGTTAAAGCAATTAATACAATAATATAAAAAAGAACTTGCTATACAGCTTTGTATAGCAAGTTTAATTTTTTATACAAGTGTAATACCGTTGGTGTTTTCGGGTTCAGCAACCTTAAGGATATAATCCCTGCCATTTAGTGCACCGATTCCCTTAAGAGCATTCACAGATGTATCAAATGCTAACTGTGGTGTATTGTTTTCGCGACTCAAATGTGCAAGGGTGATATGGGTTGTGCCTTTGTTTATTAGTGCTGTAAGTACATCGGCACAAGCGTCGTTTGAAAGGTGGCCAAAATTAGATAAGATTCTTTTTTGCAGGGGATAGGGATAAGGTCCTGTACGCAGCATTGCTACATCGTGGTTTGATTCTATATAAACCATTTTTGACCCTGTTATTGCTTCAAGCAGTTCGGGGGAAACATAACCTGTATCGGTTGCAACAGCGGCGCGGGTAATTCCGTCGCAAGCTGTTATCACATACCCTCTGCCGTCGGCACAGTCGTGTGATGTTCTTACCGGTTTAATGTTAAGACCGGCAACAGAAACATCCTCTGTATTTATAGCAATATCTATGTGCTTCTCTGTAATAACCCCTTTTTGCTTCAGGGCAAGTAATGTGCCAGGAGCTGCATAAACAGGTATTTTATGCTTGGCGGCAAAAACATTCAAACCGCAAATGTGGTCGGTGTGCTCATGGGTGATGAAAATACCTTTGATTGTATCAACATCAACGCCTATATTTTTTAACATCAAGTCAGTTTGTTTGGCACTTCTGCCCACATCAATGAGGATTCCGCCTTGATTATCCCCTATGTAAACAGAATTGCCGCTGCTTGATGAAAACAGCGGACAAAACTTAAGCATATATTTTATTCCTCGTCAAAATTAACTCGTGAAATATCTGCGCCGACTGCGGTGAGTTTTTCAACGATATTTTCATAACCTCTATCGATAAGTTTGATATTACCTATAGAAGTTTCGCCATTTGCAATAAGACCTGCAATTACCATAGCAGCACCAGCTCGAAGGTCATCTGCCTCGACAGGAGCAGAGTGAAGTGACTCAACGCCTGTGATAAGAGCAGTATCACCATTCACGATGATGTTTGCACCCATTCTTCTAAGCTGGTCAATGTACTTGAAACGGTTGTCCCATACATCCTCAACAACAGTACTGTTGCCGTCACAAATTGTAAGAAGCGTTGCAAACTGAGGTTGCATATCTGTGGGGAAACCGGGATGAGGGCTTGTCTTAACACGACATGCACGGGGTCTGCCACCTTCTGATATGATGCGAACACTTTCGTCACCCTCTATAACGGTAACACCACAATCCTCCAGCTTGTTGCTGATTGATTCAAGATGCTTGGGGATAACATTGTCGATAATAACATCTCCGCCTGTAGCTGCAACAGCAACCATATAAGTACCTGCTTCAATCTGGTCGGGGATGATTGAATATGTGCATCCGTGCATTTCGGAAACACCGCGTATTTTAATTACTTCTGTACCTGCACCGCGAACATCCGCACCCATTGAGTTAAGGAAGTTTGCAAGGTCAACAATATGAGGCTCTCTTGCAGCGTTCTCGATGACTGTAAGGCCTTTTGCCTTTACAGCGGCTAACATAGCGTTTATTGTAGCGCCAACTGAAACAACATCAAGATAAACTGAGGAACCATATAATTCGTCGCACTTAACATCAACAACTGCATTATCAGTATTAACTGTTGCGCCCAAAGCTTCGAAAGCTTTGATGTGCTGATCGATAGGGCGTACACCGAAGTAGCAACCACCGGGGAGAGCAACACTTGCACAACCGTATTTACTGAGCAATACACCAAGAAGGTAATATGATGCACGTAATTTCCTTGTCATTTCATCGGGGATAGTGATATCTGCGCAGACATTTTGCGAATCTACAACCATAACACCGGGCTCGGGCATTGTAACATCTGCACCAATGAAACGGAGAATTTTGGCCATCATTCTGACGTCGCTTATTTCAGGTACATTTTCAATGCGACAAGGCTCACCTGCGAAGACAGATGCTGCAATGATAGGTAAAGCCGCATTTTTTGCACCGCTTATTGTGATTTTACCGTTGAGTTTGCTTCCTCCGCGGATAACAAATCTTTCCACAAACCGCACTCCTTAAACTCGAATTTATGTTATTTCCGACTGAAGAAATCAGCAGAAAAATTCTATTATAGTTTAACCTAAAGTAGTATAACACTTTTGCGGTAAAAATGGAAGTAGTATTTTAAAATATAAAATTATTTTTTAGTATAAAATAAAGGCTTCATTTTGTTAGCAATATACAAAACATCTGTTTACTTTTGTCCGTTTACTTTGCCCACAGGATTTTATAGAAATGCGGATACGCGTTGAAAAATTGCGAGAGTGTTGCCCGTGTCGTTGAGCCGGGGTCGTTGATATAAAATGCATCCGGTGTAAGGGTATTTGTACTTTTCATTCCTGTAACAACAACGTAATGCTGACTGCCGTTGCTTTTCTTTGCACCCACAATGACAGGTTTACCTTGTGTCAGGGCATTGTAAATTGTGGTAAGATAACCCGATGAGGTGCTTACGTTATAATTCGTAGGCCAATAAACTGCACCACCTGACGTGTAAGATAGCTTTTTGGCCATCTGATGAGGATAAATAACCGTACCTGTGCGGTAGCTTTCTGTCATTGCAAGTGCTGTTGTGGCACACCCGATACGTGCAATGCTCTGACCCGAATTACCAAGCGTCACGTTAGCCCAACGGGAATCAGTCTGCTTGTAATCGGGCACCTTCAAGCTGATTGCCTTGTATGTGTTTACGGGCTTTGTTGTTGTAAGATAGTGTTTGCTGACGTAACCGACTTTGTTACCGTAGTAGATTACTCTGGCAAAATCATCGGTTACTGATAAAACAGTTACGGGGGTGTTTGCAGTAAGGTTGTCTTTAATAACACCGTTTGTTGAAGGGGTACTTCGTGCTCTCAACGTACCCGAAGATATTTTTACATATCTTACCGCGGACGACATCTGATAAATGAAATCCTTGTGGCAGTAACCATAACTGTTTTGCGCGTATTGTACGTACCAGAAGGAGCCGCTCTGACCGAGTAGTGTGACGTAAGAGTTACGACCAAGTCTTGTTTTTATCGTTGATGTGGCGGAGGGGGATGAGCGTACATTCAGTGAGCCTGAAGTGGTATTGACACGACCTGCACCTGTTATTGACCCTGATGCCGAAACACGTGTGGGCACGGCAAAGGAACACATCAATAGTATTGTTGCTAAAGCAACTGAGAAAAGTTTTTTCAAAAAAATCACCTCGTATGAAAAAGATATACAAATCTTATCATACGAGATGAATAATTTCATTGCACAAATATTGGAATCAGGAGTTTTGCTCTATAAGTTCAGCAGCGATTGTCTGCAGCTCTTCCATTGAGGAGATAAGACCTATCCGGGCCCTGTAATTGGCGGCTCCGTGAAGTCCCTTGGTGTACCAGGCGGCGTGTTTACGAGCCTCGCGCAGACCCACGTATTCACCCTTATATTGGCAGATTTTTTCAATATGCTTTAACATAACGAGCATTTTCTGTGTTATGGGTGGTTCGGGTAAAATAACCTCGTGATTGAGGTAGGCGTTTATTTCGGCAAATACCCATGGTCTACCAAGGGCACCTCTGCCCACCATAACCATATCGCAGCCTGTTTCTTCAATCATTTTTGCGGCAGATTTGCCGTCAACAATGTCACCATTACCGATTACAGGAATACTTACGGCCTCTTTTACTGCCTTTATGATGTTTTTGTTGACAGGCGGTGCATACATCTGCACCTTTGTTCTGCCATGAACGGTAATTGCAGCAGCACCTGCCTGCTCACACATCTTGGCAAGTTCAACTGCATTTATGCTGTTATCATCCCAACCGGAGCGCATTTTTACTGTTACGGGCACGGTGGATGCTCTGACAACTTCTTTGACAATATTTGCTGCTAATTCGGGATTCTTCATAAGAAGGGCACCGCCTCCCGAGGAAGCAACCTTCGGGGCAGGACATCCCATATTTATATCAATGAAATCGGGAGCAAATTCTAATGCTCTCTCGGCGGCAACTGCCATTGTTTCGGGTGAGTTGCCGAAAATCTGTGCACCGGAAGGACGCTCGGGCTCGGTTATATACAAAAGCTCAGCACTTTTTTTGTCACCAAGGCTGATTCCCTTTGCACTTGCCATTTCACCAACTGTGTATGCAGCACCATAACTACGGCAAAGCTCACGGAAAGCTCTGTCGGCTACGCCGGCCAGGGGGGCGAGAGCGGCTTTATCGGTTATTTCAAGATTGCCAATTTTCATAAAGTTCCACCAATTCCAAAAAATCTTTTTTAAGAATATCACGAAACAACAAACAAATCAAGTGTAGTTGAGATATTGTTTTTAAGAGATTTTTTTGCCATATATTGTTATTTATAATAGAATTGTTGTAACATATTGGGAAGTTTCACAGTTTTTTTACCATATGTTTGGTGAAAGTGATAATATGAATTTCTTGACAAATGTGTTATAATTCAATGGTAAAAGTCTAACTTTTTAATTGGAGGAATATCACATGAAGACAAGCTTCAAAAAATCCGTAGCTGTTCTTATGGTTGCGCTTATGCTCCTTTCAGCATTCAGCGTGTCTGTTTTTGCAGCAACAACTTATTCAGTAAAATACTTACCCGGTACCTATGCTAAGGAAACTGAAGAGCATGTTCAGGATGGTATCGAAAAGAACGAAACAGTCATCCTTTTGGGTGAAACCTACACTCGTACGGGTTATACTCACACAGGTTGGTCTACCAACAAGAATGGTACAACAAGATCATATACCCTCGAGAAAAGTCAGAAAATCACTAAGAACCTGACACTTTATCCCTATTGGACAGTTAACAAGTACACAATCACTTTCGATGGTGGCGAGTTTGGTGTGGGTACCGCTCAGACAAAACAGGTTAACTTTGATAAGGATACAACAGCTCCCGGTGCAATCTTCACTCGCGAAGGCTACGTTCAGACAGGTTGGACAGCAACTGTTATCGAAATTACCGAGGGTCCCAATGGTGAAGAAATCTTCACTCCTGTTGTTGATACAATCGGTTTGGGTGAGAAGATAGCAACTGTTACGGGCGATGTTACATACGTTCCTACTTGGCAGCAGGTGGTCATTGATGCTGATGTAGAAATCAGCGGCACAAGCTTTGGTTCTGTTTGTGAGGACTATTCAGCACCTGCAGCGGAAACAATTACAATCACCAACACAGGTAACCTTACACTCAATTACACACTTCCCACAAGTGATAGCTACAATCTTAGTATTGTAAGCGGTAAACTCGCTCTTGAACCTGGTGCAACAGTTGTTATTTCTGTTCAGCCCAAGGTAGGTCTTGGTGTTGCAGATTATGCAGAAACTCTTAACTTTGCTTGTGACCAGGCAAAATGCGCTGTTTCAGTTGACGTTTCTTTCAATGTTGCAGCACATAGCTTTGATAAATACATCTCCAATGGCGATGCTACTTATGACGAAGACGGTACAAAGACTGCATACTGTACAAATGGTTGTGGTGCAACCGATACAATCGCAGATATCGGCAGTAAGAAGGTTTTCTCAGCTGATAATAACAAGGCTGTAGGTCTTCTTCCCGAATACGTTTACCACAAAACAGTTCGTTTCACAGCTTTTGGTAGCGGCATGGATAACGAAAATCCCGTTGAAGGCTCAAAGAGATTCCTTCCCAAGTCATGGTGGGTAAACGATGAGCACAACGGTGAATTCACAGAGGCTACAGGTTATGACGTTAACTATGTTCACACTGATTTCGGTCAGTTCGTTCTCGTAATTAAATACGTTGAGCAGGAAATGAATGCTGACGGTGAGTGGGTAGACACAGGCGTTGAAGATGAAAAGGTATTCAACTACTCAATCGGCGCATCAGAGAAGGATCAGCAGGAAATTGTAATGCCTAACACAATCGTTAGCATCATCTTCGGTCTCTTCACATACTTCTTTGAGCTTATCGGCGGCTTGTTCGGTTAATTAACTCACAATTAAATAAGTTTTAACCCCCGGCATCGTGTTAACGACGTCGGGGGTTGTTTGTTGAAATATTGTTGCATAGCCTATTTCGACTCCGTGCATCAAAAATGAAGCATTTGCCGAAGGCAAATATGAAGCAATGCTCCGCATTATGATGTGCTCACTGTGTTCGCAATGATGCAATGTTTGCCATAATCATTAGCGAAGCGGCATCATTAGTGAAACGACATCATTAACGTAGTGACATCATTTGCCGTTAGGCAAACATCATTGAAAAAAGCACCCCTTGGGGTGCTTTTTTCTGGTGGAGATGGCGAGAGTCGCCCGAAATGCTTCTGCGCATTTCGGCACGCACACGGGCACCAAAACAGTCCCCCGGACTGTTTTTATTGCTGACACAATTGCTCTTTTCGACTCCAAGCATCAAAAACGCAAAACTAATAGCCACCCAAAAGGGTGGCTATTAGTTTTGGTGGAGATGGCGAGAGTCGAACTCGCGTCCGAAAATCTATTCCCGAAACTTTCTACGAGCGTAGTTTATCTTTTGTGATTCCCTTGGTCAGGCGCCGATAAACAGGCTTCTGACCTTGGTAGCCCTTTAAACCGTGATAAGGTACAAGGCTATCCCTTATTCACGTGCACCGCTAAATGACGCTCTTATCCGAGTCGCGGTACTCTCGGTAAGAACGGCAGCTGACTTAAGCAGCTGCTAAAACTGTTTTATTATTGTCAGTTATTTTTAAAAAGTGTGGTTTTTGAAGCGGTACCACGCCTCTGCTCGCTTATAACGGTTCAAAATCCCCGTCGAAATCCTTTCATCCCCGTATTATATTTCTTTTTGCCTCATAGCACGTTCTATGTTGCGTTGCGCATCGCGCTTTGCTTCTGTTTCGCGCTTGTCGTAGTTCTTTTTACCTTTGCAAAGACCAACAAGCATTTTTGCCCTGCCGTGCTCGTTGAAGTAAACGGACAGGGGAATGAGAGCGCAACCCTGTTGCTTAACCTCTCCCATAAGCTTCATAATCTCTTTCTTGTGCATCAGAAGTCTTTTGGGTCTTAAGGGGTCGCGGTTGAATCTGTTGCCCAATTCGTAGGGTGAAATATGCACACCATTAGCGAGCATTTCACCATTAACAATATTGCACCAGGACTCTTTCAAATTGAGCTTGCCTGCGCGTACAGACTTAACCTCTGTGCCGAAAAGCTCAATGCCTGCCTCATAAGTCTCAAGAACGAAATAGTCGTGGTACGCCTTTTTGTTCTGTGCAACTGTCTTTTGTTCAGTTTTTGCCACGACTATCCCTCCTAAAAAGTATTTTTATAATTCGCTTCTGCCTGACAACGCTCTCATAAGTGTAACATCATCGGCATATTCAATGTCTGCGCCCACGGGTATGCCGTAAGCAAGTCGTGTAACCTTAACACCGAAAGGCTTTATCAGTTTACTGATATACATTGCGGTGGTATCACCCTCGATGGTGGGGTTGGTTGCCATAATAACCTCACTTATTTCACCTGAAGCAACACGCTCCACAAGGTTCATTATGGTCAGTTGATCGGGGCCTATGCCGTTCATCGGTGAAATTGCACCGTGCAACACGTGGTAAACACCCTTGTACTCTCTCATGCGCTCCATTGCAAGAACGTCCTTTGGCTCTTCAACAACACAGACCATTGTTTTGTCACGGTTGTTGCTTTCGCATATAGGACACAAGTCATTCTCTGTCAGATTAAAGCAGCGTGAGCAACGGTGTATTTTTGTGTGAGCATCAATAATTGCGTCGGCAAATTCCTTGGCTCCCTCATCTGATAAATCAAGCACGTGAAAAGCCATTCTCTGAGCAGTTTTTCTGCCGATTGACGGTATCTTCTGGAACTGTTCGATAAGCTTTTCAAGTGCGGCTACATCATAAGCCATAATTAAAAACCAAAGCCTGCAGGTAAGTTGAGGCCGCTTGTTACGCTACCCATTTTCTGCTCCATTGTGTCGATTGCCTTACGGATTGCTTCGTTTGTAGCGGCAATAATCATATCAGAGAGAATTTCAACATCATCAGGGTCAACAACGTCGGGCTGAATATTTACTTCAAGAACCTCGTGTTTGCCGTTAACCTTAACTTCAACAGCACCGCCACCTGCACTTGCGGTATATTCTGCTTCTTCAACTTCCTGCTGTGTGCGGTTCATTTCAGCCTGCATATCCTGCAACTTTTTCATCATAGCGGCCTGTGAGTTACCGCCCTGGTTAGGAATTCTTGCTTTCATTATATTCTACCATCCTTTTTAGTATTTTATTCTTCAACCAGATAATCAATCTGGTGTTTGTTAAGCTTTGCAATAAAGGTGTCGATAGGCTCAACACCCTCTTCGGCTTCAGGGGATGAGCCGTCGTTATAAATCATTGGCTTCAATTTTTCACCTGTTGCTCGCATAAGTGCCTCAGCGATGGACTCGGAGTGAGTCTTTTGTGAGAACATTAAGGGGAATGCGGTGTTCTTTGCTTTAATGAATACCGTGTTTCCTGCTCTGTAAGCGGTTGAACCGATGAGCATAGGATAAAGCGGCCTGTTTATTTTTGAGAGCTGATTGAGAGTGTTCTCCCAAGGTGCGAAAGGTATAGCCTTATCTGTTTCGGAAACGATACCTGTATCAATAGGCGTATTGTTAATCACGGGTGCCTGAGGTGCTTCAACTGTAGGTGTAGCCGGTACAGGCTCCTCGATATAACCGTAATCTTCCTTTATGGGTGGTTCGTCCAAGGGGATTTCATCAAAACCCGATTCCTGAACAGGTGGTGCGGAAGGCATAACGGTATCAATATTATCTGCTACGGGCTTCACAGGTGAAGATGTAGCGGGTGCTTTGGGGATTTCCCTTGTGGGTTGGGGCTTCGGCTCAACAGTACTTGTTGTAACTGTAATTCCCTGCGCTTTCATTAACATCAACTGTGACTCCAGCTCGTCCAATCGACGAACAATAGCCTCTGTATCAGTTGAAAGGGCGGGGGAGCAAAGTCTTATGAGGGTTGCCTCTGTCTGAGCTCTCTGATGTGCGCTGTATTTTAACTGTGAAGTCTCTTTGCACAAGGTTTCCATAATGTGAAGTACAGAGCCGTATGTGATGCTTTTGCCGTTATTTACATAACGCTCAAGCTCATCGGGTGTGCACACAATAAATTTTTCGGGATTTCGTGTGGTCTTGGCAATCATAATATTTCTGAAATGATTGACAAGCTCACTCATTAGCCTTTCCATATCGCAGGATGATGCATGAAGTCTGTCAATTATGTTGAGTACAGATGAACTGTCCTGGTTGAGGATGGCATCTGAAAGCTCAAATAAATAATCCTT